>NZ_JBFAIM010000076.1:0-65959 GCF_040654715.1 Nonomuraea sp. NPDC050643
GCCGCGACGCGCGACCAGGTCCACTCGGGGCTGGTGGGGCTGGGCTACTCCAGCAAGGACGCCGACGAGGCGATCGCCGCCGTGGACCGCGCGGCCAGCCGCTCCAGCCCGGCGAGCTGGACCTCCGCCCGCTCCAGGTCGCCCAAGGCCACCAGGGCGTCGATGAGCAGGTCGAGCCACTGCACGATGCCCGGCTCGTACACGATGTCGTGCACCTTCACCGCCAGCAGCGGTTCGAGGGCCTCGATCGTACGGCCGTGGTCGCCCCTGGCGGCGGCCAGGTGGGCGGCGGCGCTGCAGGCGTGCGCGAGCGAGGCCACCGCCGCGGGGCTCGCGCCCTTGCTCGACAGGGCGGCCTCCACGTGCGACTCCGCCAGCGCCCAGTCGCCCCGGGCGGCCGGGACCAGCGCGGCCAGGGAGTGGCAGACGGGCGACAGCCAGCGCTGGTCGGCGTCGTCGGCCACGGACGCCGCCGTCTCGGTGTGCAGGCAGGCGTCGTCCCAGCGGCCCGCCCGGTACTCCGCCTGCCCCAGCATGGCCATGGACAGCATGCGGAAGGGCACCGAGCGCTCTCCGCACGCCGCGACCGCCGCCGACAGGTCGGCCAGCCCGCCGGCCAGGTCGTCGCTGCAGGTCCGCAGCAGCCCGCGCCCGAGCAGCGCGTCCAGCTCGTCGATCGAGGCGGCCGACGGCGCGGGCAGGTCCCTGGTCGCGGCCAGCGCGGCCTCGATCTCACCCGAGATGCCCAGCCCGATGATCTGGGTGTAGCGGTTGTAGTCGATGCTGAAGCGGTGGCCGGGGGAGCTCGTGGCACGCTCCGACCAGCGGGCCGCCTGCCTGCCCTCGGCCCTGACCAGGCAGAGCATGGCGAGCTGCTGGGCCGCCCGCGCGGCCAGGCCCGCCTGCTGGGGCCCCGCGCGCTCCCAGGCGGTGATGAGCTGCACGCGGGCCTCCTCGATCTGGCCGCGGACCATGGCCAGGTGGCCCAGCGCGTAGCCGCGCACCGCCGGGTGCGCCTGCTCGGGCAGGTTCGCGGTCAGCCGGGCCGCCTCCTCCACCCGGCCGTCCAGCAGCAGCGCCTCCACCGCCTCGGCGGCCAGCGGAGCCGGATCGCCGGACAGCTCCGCCGCCGCCTTGAGGTGCTCGGCGGCGCTGCCGAACGCGCCGAGCCGCACCTGCGCCCGTCCCAGGCCCGCCAGCTCCGCGGCCAGCTCGGGGCTCGGGCCCGCCACCGCCTCGATGCGGTGCCGCAGCCGCGCCTGCTCGCCCTCGGCCACCAGCGCGGCCCGCGCGTGCAGCGCCGAGCGGTGCGCCGGGCCGAGGTCGCGGTAGACGGCCGCCCTGACCAGCGGATGCGCGAACGCCGCCACCGGGCCGTGCGCGGAGGATCGCTCCAGCAGCACGCCCTCCCGTACCGCCTGCTCCAACGCCTGCAGCGGCTCCTCCACGCCGGCCACCCTGGCGGCCAGGTGCAGCGGGCACGACAGGCCCAGCACGCTCACCGCACTGATCAGCTCGCGCACCGGCGGCGCGCACCTGGCCACCTTGGCCAGCACCAGCAGCCCGTACGAGCGCGGCGCCGGCAGCGGCTGCCCCAGGTCGTCCAGCGCCGCCGCGGGCACCTCCTCCAGCAGCGCCCGCAGGTGCAGCGGCACGCCCTCGGTGTGGTCGACCAGCCGCGCCACCGCCCGCTGCGACACCGGGCCGCCGCCCAGGCCGTTCACCAGGGCCGCCACCTCGGGGCCGCGCAGCCCGCGCAGCCGCAGCCGGCGCGTGGTGTCGGAGGCGACCAGCCGCAGCAGCCCCGAGGGGCCCGGCAGCATGGCCGCGTCGCGCAGCATGAGCACCGCCAGCACCCGGTCCACGCGCAGCCTGCGCAGGCAGAACGTCAGCGCCCGCAACGTGGGCACGTCGGCCCAGTGCACGTCGTCCACGATCAGGCAGAGCGGCTCGGCGAGCTGCCGCTCGGTCACCACGTCGAGCAGCGCCGCCCCGACCGCCAGCGGGTCGGGCAACTGCGCCGGATCGTCCAGACCGGGTGACGCCAGCGCGGCCAGCCGCGGCGGCAGCCCGCCGGGCCCGCCGAACAACCTGATCAGCGTCCCGTACGGCAGCAGCGTCTCGCCCTCGTCGCCGTCGGTGAACAGCACGTCCGCCGTCTCGCACGTCTCCAGGAACCGGTGGATCAGGGTCGTCTTCCCGATGCCCATGGCCCCCTCGACCACCACCAGCCTGGGCAGACCGGCTCGGGCACGCCCGAATTCCTCGCGCAGGCACGCCAGCTCGAAATCCCGCCCGACGAACGTGACGATCGGCTCAGCCATGATGGCCTCCCCATCCTGGATATATAACGTTTTCGCGGTCCGGCGGGCGACTCAAGTAAGACTTGCCTGTCTACATGTCCAGAGCCCGGCCGAAAATCAGGGGTTATCCCCAGGTGCCGCCCCGGGCCACGCCTCCTACGATCATGGTTGACCCGGGAGGCGTGATGCGCTTCATTCTCGACCTGGAGTACGGCGGTGACGGGGTTCACGGGCAGGTCACGCGGGAGGGGTGTGACCGGCCGGAGCCGTTCCACGGCTGGCTGGAACTGCTGCGCGTGCTGGAAGGCCCGGAGTCCAGGGGTAATCCCTGGGACGGTCCCTGACGCGCCGGACGCCGGAAGACCGGAACATATGAGGTGTCCCCGTGGGAGGGGCGCAGGTGAAGACCTTCCGGCCGTTCGCGGAGGGACGGCCAGGGTCTTCGCCGCGCAGGGGGCGGTGCCCGTCGGCCCCCCGTGGAGCAGCTGCCACGTCAGCGCGCCGGTCCTCGCCATGCCGGCGCCGGTTCCGGCGGTCACACCGGGGCGGTATTCCGCACGGTAGCCATGCGGCGACCGCCCCGGCGCACCGCCTCCCACCCGCCCCCTTCCGCCCGCGACCACCCGCCCCCTTCGCCGGAGCGCTCGCCCGACACCGGGCCGCTTCCCGCGCCGGGCAGCCACTCGCGAACCGCGATTCCCGAACGGGCGACACCTCCCAACGTGCGGTTCCTCCCGACGGCGGCCCCGTAACGGGCGATCCTTCGGCGAAGTGCGGCCCGGGAGCGTGACCCCCGGAGGGGTCCCTTTTCCCTGAAGGACCTTGGCGAAGTGTGGTGGGGCGGAGAAGAAGGGCGGTCATTGAGGGCAGACGGAAAAGGGGGCATTGGGCACACCCGGGCCTTTACCTTTCAGCCCCTGACGCCATCATTGCACTGTGTGATAGTAATGTGACACTGTGTATCCGGAGAGGTTCGGGAGATCTTCATGTTGGCGTACACGCTCTCGATCTTGGCGGCGGTAGGCGCGGTCGCGCTCACCGCGCTGGTGTTCAGGCGGGTGAAGACGGCAGGCGAGGACCGCGACCCCAACGGCCCGTCCGCCGCGCACGCGGGGGCGATGTTGTCGGCCATGTTCCTGCTGGTCTTCGCCATCGCGATCATCGTGCCGTGGACCACGGCCGACGCGGCCCGGCTCAACACCCACGCCGAGAGCCAGTCCGCGGTCGACGCCTACTGGGCGGCCTCCGCCCTGCCGGGCACCGCGCCCGAGGAGGTGCGGGCCGGGCTGCGCGACTACATGGCGTTCGTGGTCAAGGACGAGTGGCCGCTCATGGCCGACGGCAAGATGCACCCGGTCGGCGCCGCGCGGATGGACGAACTGCGCGGGCGCGTCAACGGGCTCGAACCGCGCGACGCCGAGGAGGAGGACGCCAAGGCCTCCGTGCTCGAGCACCTCAGCGGCATGTCCACGGCCCGCGCCCAGCGCACCGCCGACGCCGCCGCGTCGCCGCCCGACGGGCTGCTGGTCCTGACGGTCCTCACCGGCGTGCTGGTCATCGTCTTCCCGTTCCTGGCCGGCGCCCGGCCACGCGGGCTGGCCATGCTGCCGCTGGTGGCGACGGCGGCGCTGCTCGGGTTCGGCATCTACCTGACGTGGGACATCTCCCGCGCCTTCGCCGGGCCGCTGGCGGTCGGCCCCGAGGCGTTCCAGGGAACGCTGCAGGAGTTCGCCCGGATCGCCGGGGGGATGTGACCGTGGGCGTCAGGCGCGCGCCGCTGCTCCTGGCCGCCGCCCTGCTGGCGGCCATGGCGGCGGGCCCGGCTGCGGCCGAGCCCGACCCGTGGCCGGTCCCCAGGATCTCGGTACGCCCACCCGAGCCGCCCAAGGGTGTCACCGTCGGCCCCAGGGTGCGGGTGCCGAGGGTCTCGGTCCAGAGCTCTCCGGTCCCCAGGGTGTCGATCGCCATGCCGAAGAGGAAACGGCGGGCCACGCCCAAGGTCACCGTGCCCCACGTGACCGTCTATCCCGACGGGGTGTGCACGGGCGAGGTCCAGGTGGGGGAGTGCCCGCGCCGCGCGCCCCGCACGGTGCACCGGGCCGTGCCCCCCGCCGGGCCGGTCCTGGTGCCCGCTCCCGCTCCCGCGCCCGCACCCTCGCCCGAGCCGACCCCCGAGGAGCCGACCCCGAAGGCGACGGTCCGGGGGCAGGCCAAGCGGCTCGAACCGCGGCCCCGCAGGCGAAACCCGATGACCAGCGTCGCGCTCACGGTCGTGCTGGTGACGGCGATCACCTCGACCACGGCCGTCGCCTTCAAAGCCCGCCGGTGATCACGCGACCGACTTGAGCGCCTCGGTCCGGGTCTTGAGCGTGACGCCCTCGTTCAGGGTGTACGCCGACAGCGCCCGCTCCAGCGGGCCGGTGGGCTGCCGCCGGGCGGCGGTTCGCGGTGCGGGGTGGCGTGCTCGTGCTCGTGGAGCCGCTTGACGCCGGCGTCCTTTGACAGTGAAGGCGGGCATAGGCCGAGGGCTGAGTGGGCTCGCCCGCCGCGCCCGCCGAAGGCGATGGCCAGGACCTCGTTGAGCAGGGTCCAGGACTGCGCGGCGGCCGGGCGTACGGCGAGTTGTGAACGGCGCTCAGGTGCGCGACGGGAGGACGACGCAGAACGTCGCGCCCGCGCCGGGGCGGCTCCGCGCCTCGATGCGGCCGTCGTGCGCCTCGACCACCGCCGCCCTGCCGCTCACCTCACCCCCGGCATGCACCTCACTCCGGCCGCACGCCTCGCCCCTGCCGCGTACCTCACCCCCGGTACGCACCTCGCCCCCAGCGCTTGCCTCCGCTCCAGCGCTCGCCTCCGCTCCGGTGTGCGCCGCGGTCTCTGTCCGGCCGTCGTCGGGTAGTTCGTCCACCAGGACGCGGACGGCCGTGCCTGGGGGAGCGTGGGCGACGGCGTTGCCGACCAGGTTGGCGACGACCTGGTGGAGCCGGTGCTCGTCCCCGGCCACCCGCACCGGCCGTTCGCCCAGCACCAGCTCGATGTCCCGCCCTGGATCGCGCGCCCGCGCCCCGTGCGCCACGTCGCCCGCGATGAGGCGAACTCCGTGAGCTGCGTGTCCACCCGGTCCAGCAACAGCACCCCCGCCGCCGCGAACACGGTCAGCACGCTATGGTCCAGCACGCTCTGGTTGCGCAGGCTCTGGCCCAGCACGCTCTGGTAGCGCAGGCTCCGGTCGCGTAGGGAGTAGCCCGCGCCGCGCCGCGTGTGGATCAGTGGCGGGCCCTCCTGTGCGCCCGAGGCGGCCGTGCGCATCCGGAGATCGTTGCGCGCGAGGGCGTCGAGCGGCAGTTCGCGGATGGCGGGTTCGTCGTCCGCCACGAGCACCACGGGGCCTGCGTTCATGACGCCTGTTGTACCGGGTCCGTCTGGGAGCCCCCATAAAACCACCTGCGACGCCGTCGCGGCGGCTGCGACACTGACCGGACCTGATCGAGGAGGGGCGTTGCCCGACGAAGAGGTGCTGACCGGCGGCGGCGTCAACCACGTGGTCAAGGTGGGCGACACGGTACGCAGGCCCGCGGGCCCCTGGACGCCCGCCGTGCAGGCCCTGCTGCGGCACCTGGCCGCGCGCGGGTTCACCGGTGCGCCCAGGAGCCACGGGATCGACGGCGAGGGGCGCGAGATCCTCGACTTCGTGCCCGGCGAGACGGTCGGCCATCCGCTGCCGGACTGGGTGCACTCCGACGGCGTCCTGGCCGCCGCCGGGCGGTTGCTGCGCGACTACCACGACGCCACCGCCGGCTTCCCGGTGCCGCCGGACGCCACCTGGTATTTCCCGCCGGTCGGGCCGGCCGAGGTGATCTGTCATGGGGACGTGGCGACGTACAACTGCGTGTTCAGGCAGGAGCGGCCGGTGGCGTTGATCGACTTCGACACCGCGCACCCGGGGCCGCGGATCTGGGACGTGGCCTACGCCGCGTACCGGTTCGTCCCGCTGGCCGCGGACGGGCCGCCGGTGGGGGAGCAGGGGCGGCGGGCGCGGGTGTTCGCCGACGCGTACGGGCTGGCGGCGGCCGACCGGCTCGCGCTGGCCGGCACCGCGCGAGCCCGCCTGGACGGGCTGGTCCGCCACATGCACGAGCGGGCCGCCGCGGGCGACGCGGCCTTCGCCGGCCACATCGCCCGCGGGGACGACCGCCTCTACCGGACGGACATGGACCACCTCGCCCGGCACGCGTCCCTGCTGACGGCCGCCCTCACCTGACCTCGTCCCGAGTCGCGGCCCTCCGCGGGCCCGGGACGGTCAGGGCAGGTTGTAGTTGGTGTCGAGCGCCGCGCCCCGATGCGGTTTGTACAGGTCGAACCCGCGCGGATCACACTGCAGCCCGCCGTTGACGCAGTGCCGGACCAGGGCCCGCAGGATCGCCGGCTCCCAGGCGTTGAAGAAGTCGTAGTGCCAGGAGTACCCCCGCCCGCTGGACAGCCGCGCCTGCGACAGATCCCCGTCCGCCGGGAAGGCGATCTTGAACTCCAGCATCGGCACCGGCACCGGATGACTTCCGGGGCAGTAGCCGGACACCGGGTAGGCCATGTGCCGCTTGTGGTCGGAGCTGTCGAGGTTGACGCCGTCCCAGCAGCTCGGAGCCTGGAAGCGCACGTTCACCTGGGTGCCCGCCGGGCAGGAGCGCGGCAGGTCGTAGTTGTGGAAGCTGTCCCCGCACTCGAACCCCTCGACGGCGCCAGGCGCGTTCCTGAACTCCTCGAGGCTCTGGCCCGGGCTCCCGACCACGAACCGAAGCCCCTGCGGGAACGTCCTGACCGTGGTGTAGTCGAGGACGCCGGACTTGTAGTAGACCACCTGCGGTCCCACCGGCTGGACGAGCTGGTCGCCCTTGAAGAAGCTGGGGAACCAGTACGCCGACCGGTCGTGCGGGTTCGTGCAGGAGGTGCCGCCGGCCAGCAGCGAGGCGAGCGTGCTGTGGGCGTTCGTGGTGGTGTTGCCGATGAACGTGTGCAGGTGCGACGCGCCCGGCAGCCCCGGCAGCACGATGGGGTCGTCGGGACGGTTGGCGGTGACCGAGCAGTTGGCCTGGAACTCGTGGTGGGTGGCGTGGTCGATGCCGGTGGCCTCGCCGTGGACCTGCAGCTCCCACAGCGAGTACCCGTACGGCGTGCCGCGCTGGGTGCCGGTCAGCCGGACGTGGCGGCCGGTGCCGGACACCGCGATCGTCTGTGTGCCGCCGGTGCCCGCCGCCGTGGTGTGCAGCGTGGTCCAGGAGGTGCCGTCGGCGGAGGACTGGAGGGTGAAGGACCTGGCGTACGCCTGCTCCCAGCGCAGCACCACGCGCGCCAGCCTGGCCTGGACGCCCAGGTCCACCTGGAGCCACTGGGGGTCGGAGAAGGCGCTGCTCCAGCGGGTGGACAGGTCGCCGTCGACCGCGGCGTCCGCCGTGGCGCCGCCGCCCTCCGAGGAGGAGGCGGTGGCGGCCTTGCCCTGGGACAGCAGGGTGTCGGCCGCCGAGGCCGGGGCCGCGACGGCGACCAGGAACGCCGCCGCCAGCAGCACGATGGCGGCGCAGGATCGGATGGGGGACGAACGCGTCATGGCATCTCCTCATGCGGAAGGTGAGATGTCGGAGAGCGCTCTCCCAGTAGAGGTCCGCCGCCCTGGTTGTCAATACGCGCTCAGGCGGAGTCGCGTACGACCAGGGACGGCTCGAAGATCCTGGAGGTGACCGGCTGCCCGGGATCGCCGAGGTGGGCCAGCAGCAGCCGCCCCATCTCGGCCGCCATGTCCTCCACGGGGTGCCGGACCGTGGTGAGCGCCGGTACGCAGGCCGTCGCCGCGCTGCTGTCGTCGAACCCCACCACGGCCACGTCGTCCGGCACCCGCCGGCCGTGCGCGCGCAGCGCCGCCAGCGCGCCCTGCGCCATCACGTCGTTGGCCGCGAACACCCCGTCGAGCCCGTCGTGCCCGGCCAGCAGTCGCTCCATCGCCCGCTCGCCGCTGGGCAGGGTGAACCCGCCCTCGGCCACCGGCACGTACGGATGCCCGTGCACGGCCATGGCCTCCTGGAACCCGGCCAGCCGGTCCTGGGCGGCCGGCACGTCGAGCGGCCCCGAGATGGTCGCCACCCGGCGGCAGCCCCTGGCCACGAGGTGGTCGGCGGCCAGTCGTGCGCCCGCCCGGTGCGCGAGGTCCACATAGCTGATCGGCAGCGGCTCGGCGGGCCTGGCGAACAGCACCGCCGGCAGCCGCGCCTCCGCCAGCAGCCGGGGCAGCGGGTCGGCGCCGTGCGTGGAGACCAGGAGCGCGCCGTCGGCGTTGCCCTGCCGCAGGTAGGTCACCACCTGCCGCCTGGCCTCCTCCGTCTCGGCGAACATGAGGACCGGATGGATCCCGAGCGGCCGCAGGAACCCCACCACGCCGCCCGCCACCCGGCCGAAGAACGGGTCGGCGAAGACCCGGCTCGGGAAGGGGTCCTCCTCCGGCCCGCCGCCCGCCCCCGACACCACCAGGGCCACGGCCCCCGTACGCCGGGTGACCAGCGAGCGCGCCGCCTGGTTGGGCACGTAACCGGTCTCGGCGATGGCCCGCCGCACGGCCTCCTGGATGGCCGGATCGACGTTGCGGATGCCGTTGATCACCCGGGAGACGGTCGCGCGGGAGACCCCCGCCGCCCTGGCCACGTCCTCGAGTGTGGGTGGGCCGCTCATGCCGCCCTTTATAGCACAGAGTTGGAGAGCGCTCTCCGAAGCTCTGGCGGTGTGAGCTGCGGCGATGTCACGGGCGTGTTTCGGGTCGGTCAATGGGGGCTTGACAGGCCGCCCGCAGGGCGGGACGCTTCGGCCATCGGAGAGCGCTCTCCCCCTGTTGTCACCGATGGAGGAGAGTCCGTGCGTTCCTTCACGAGCCAGGGCCTGGTTGTGGCCCTTCTGGTGTGGCCGCTGCTGTGGGCCGGTCCCACGGCCGCCGCTGACACGCCGCTGTCGCAGGGCAGGCCGGCGACCGCCTCCTCCGCGGAGGGCGCCGCCTGGTCGGCCGCCGCCGCGTTCGACGGCGACCTGTCCACCCGCTGGAGCAGCGCCTTCTCCGACCCGCAGTGGATCCAGGTGGACCTCGGCGCCCAGGCCGCGCTCACCCAGGTGGTCCTGCGCTGGGAGAGCGCCTACGGCAGGTCCTTCACCGTCCAGTCGTCGGCCGACGGCACGACCTGGACCACCCTGCACTCCACCACGACGGGCGCGGGCGGCACGCAGACGATCCCGGTCTCCGGCGCCGGCCGCCACGTCCGCCTGCACGGCACCGCCCGGGGCACCGGCTACGGCTACTCCCTGTGGGAGTTCGAGGTGTACGGCACCACGGGCGGGCAGCAGGACGGCTGGACGGAGCTCTGGAGCGACACCTTCGACGGCCCGGCGGGCACGTCGCCGTCCGCCGCGAACTGGATCCTGCGCACCGGCACGAGCTACCCCGGCGGCCCCGCCCGCTGGGGCACCGGCGAGGTCGAGACGATGACCGCCGACCCCGCCAACGTCGCCCTCGACGGCCAGGGCCGCCTGGCGATCACCGCGCTCAGGGACGCCGCGGGCGGCTGGACCTCCGGCCGCGTCGAGACCCGCCGCGCCGACTTCACGCCCCAGCCGGGCGAGCAACTGCGCTTCACCGCCCGGCTCAGGCAGCCCTCCGTGGCCGACGGCTCGGGCTACTGGCCCGGCTTCCGCGCCACCGGCGCCGCCTTCCGCGACGGGTTCACCGGCTGGCCCGGCATCGGCGAGAGCGACATCATGACCGACGTCAACGGGCGCGGCCAGGTGTCGAACACCCTGCACTGCGGCACCGCCCCCGGCGGCCCCTGCGCCGAGTACGACGGCCGTACCAGCAGCCTGGCCACCTGCGCGGGCTGCCAGAGCGGCTACCACGAGTACACCCAGATCATCGACAGGACCAGGACCGACGAGGAGATCCGCTTCTACCTGGACGGCACGCAGACCTGGGTCGTCCGCCAGAGCCAGGTCGGCCTGGCCGCCTGGCGGCAGGCCGTGCACCACGGCTTCTACCTCGGGTTCGACCTGGCGATCGGCGGCTCGCTGCCCGACGCGGTGGCCGGGCACGCCACCCCGACGGCGCGGACCACCCCGGGCGGCGTGCTGAGCGTCGAGTCCGTCTCCGTCGCCAGGAGGGCCGGGACCCTCCCGCCGCCGCTCACCGACCCGCCCGTGCCCGCCGGGCCCAGCGTCGTCACGGTCGCCGGCGGCCAGGGCGACTGGCGGCTCACCGTGAACGGGCAGCCGTACCTGGTCAAGGGGCTGACGTACGGGCCGCCGCAGGCCGCGGCGGACGCCTACATGCGGGACCTGAGCTCGATGGGGGTCAACACGATCAGGATCTGGGGCGTGGACGACGCCCACACCCCGGCCCTGCTGGACACCGCGGCCCGGCACGGCATCCGGGTGATCGTCGGGCACTGGCTCAACCAGGGCGCCGACTACGTGAACGACGCGGCGTACAAGGCGTCGGTGAAGGGCGAGATCGTGGCCCGGGTCAACGCGCTCAAGGGCCGGCAGGGTGTGCTGATGTGGGACGTGGGCAACGAGGTCATCCTCACGATGCAGGACCACGGGCTGCCGGCGGACGTGGTGGAGGCGCGGCGGGTGGCGTACGCGAGGTTCGTCAACGAGGTGACCGAGGCGGTCCACGCGGCCGACCCGAATCACCCGGTGACCTCGACGGACGCCTGGACCGGGGCGTGGGCGTACTACAAGGCGCACACTCCGGCGCTCGACCTGCTGGCCGTGAACTCCTACGGCGCCGTCGGAGGCGTCAGGCAGGCGTGGATCGACGGCGGGCACCGCAGGCCGTACATCGTGACCGAGGGCGGGCCCGCGGGGGAGTGGGAGGTGCCCGCCGACGTCAACGGTGTCCCCGACGAGCCGTCCGACCTGGCCAAACGGGACGGTTACCGGGCCAACTGGGCGGCCGTCGCCGCGCATCCCGGCGTGGCGCTGGGCGCGACCGAGTTCCACTACGGGCTGGAGAACGACTTCGGCGGCGTCTGGCTCAACACCCTGACCGGCGGCTGGCGGCGGCTCGGCCATCACGCGCTCAGACAGGCCTACACCGGGCAGCCCGGCGGCAACACCCCGCCCGAGATCACCGGCATGACCGTCGGCTCACGCACCGCCGTCCCGGCGGGCGGCACGTTCCCGGTCGAGGTGAGCGCCGCCGACCCGGACGGTGACGCCGTCCGCCACAACCTGATGGCGAGCGACAAGCACATCACCGGCGACCGGGGCCTGCGCCACCTGCGCTTCACCGAGACCGGCCCCGGCCGGTTCACGGTGACGGCGCCCGAGCGGCCCGGCGTCTGGAAGGTGTACGTCTACGCCTACGACGGCCACGGCAACGTCGGCATCGAGCAGCGCTCCTTCCGCGTGGTGCCGCCCGGCTGACGGCTCACTTGCCGAAGCCCGCCGTCAGGCCGCTGAGGAGCTGGCGGCGGCCCACCACGTACAGGACGAGGATCGGCAGCGTGGTCAGCACGACGGACGCGAGCACCGCGGGCACGTTGATGCTGTACTGGCCCTGGAACGACCACAGCGCCAGCGGCAGCGTGCGCTTGTCCGGGCTCTGGGTGAGGATCAGCGGCAGCAGGAAGCCGTTCCAGATCTGCAGCGAGTTGTAGACCGTCACCGTCACCACGGCCGGGCGGGTCAGCGGGAACGCCAGCCGCCACAGCGTCACCTGCTCGCTGGCGCCGTCGATCCGCATCGAGTCGAACAGCTCCTTCGGCACGTCCCTGATGAAGTTGGCCAGGATCAGCACCGACAGGGGGATGGCGAAGGCGATCGACGGCAGGATGAGCGCCATGAGCGTGTCGTACAGGCCGAGCTGGATGATGATCAGATAGATCGGGATCACCGTGGCCTGCAGCGGGATGGCCAGGCCCATCAGGAACAGGGAGTTCGTCCAGCGCAGGAAGCGGGCCCGCCCACCGCGCACGATCGCGTACGCCGCCATGAAGCTGAACAGCACCGCGGGCACCACCGCGCCCAGCGTGGCGATGACGCTGTTGATGAAGTACTGCGGGAAGTCCGACTCGATGACGAGCCGGTAGTTCGCCAGCGTCGGCTCGCCGGGGGGCGCGAGCGGGTTCTCGGCGTAGTAGTTGCTCTGCGACTTGAAGCTGGTGATGACGATCCAGTAGATCGGCACGATCACGATCGCCAGCCAGAACACGCTGGTCAGACCGGCCAGCCAGTTGGGACGCTCGCTGGCGCGGCGGGCCGCGCGGCGGTGGTGGGGCTCGGCCGGGGGCGTGGCGGCGCGTTCGTGGACCCTGGTGGGGACGGTCGTCATGCGTCAGGCCCCTTCGAGCTGGCTGTGGCTGGCGTCGCGGCCGCCGAGCCGGCGCAGCAGCAGCGCCAGGACGAGGCCCACGAGGACGAGGATGACCGCGATCACGCTGGCCGGACCCATGAGGTTGGCCTGGAAGCCGCGCTTGTACATGTCCAGGGCGAGCACCCGGGTGGCGTCACCGGGACCGCCCGCGGTCAGCACGAAGATCAGGTCGAAGAAGGTCAGCGAGCCGACCACCATGAGCGTCGAGGACGTGATGACCGTGTACTTGAGCTGCGGCAGGGTGATGCTGAAGAACTTGCGGACGCGGCCCGCGCCGTCGAGTTCGGCGGCCTCGTACATCGAGCGGGGGATCTGCCGCACGCCGCCCTGGTAGATCAGCGAGTGGAACGGGATGAACTGCCAGGACACCACGAAGATCACCACGCCGAAGGCGAGCACCGGATCGCCCAGCCAGTCCTGCACGAGCAGCGGGATGCCCAGCCCGGCGCCGAGCCCGAAGTTCGGGTCGAGCAGCGCCTTGTACGTGATCGCCAGCGCGGCCGAGCTGAGCAGCAGCGGGATGAAGTAGAACACCGACAGGACCGCCCGGTAGCGCTGCTGCCCGGCCAGGAACACGCCCATCAGGATGCTCGCCGGCGTCTGCACCGCCCAGGACAGCGCCATGACCAGGAACGTCACCCACAACGCGTGCGGCAGTTGCGGGTCGGCCAGCACGGCGCTCCAGCTCTCGACCCCGGCGAAGTGGATCGAGCCGAGCCCGTCCCACGAGGTGAAGCTGAGGACCAGGACCCCGATGAGCGGGATGACACCGAAGCCGACGAAGAGCACCAGCGCCGGGACGGCCAGCCAGCCGAGGGAACCACCACGGCCCGCGCGAGCGGCGGGCCGGGTGGTGGTGACCGCGCTCACTTGCCGATGACCGCGTTCAGGTTGGTGGCGAACTGCTGCGGCGAGACCGACATCTGGAACAGCTTGGAGATGTTGTCCAGCAGCACCTCGGCGGCGGTCGGGCTGAGCGCCTGGTCCCAGGACTGGGCGAAGGACTTGGCGTTGCTGGCGATGCCGTAGACGAAGTTCAGGAAGTCCTTGTCCTTGGAGGCGGCGAACTGGGCGTCGGCGCCCTTGACGATCGGCACCGCGCCGGTCTCGACCCACTCCTTGATGGCCTGGTCGCCCATGAGCTCGGTGGAGAAGAACTTCTTGGCGATCTCCTTCTGCTCGGCGGTCGCCTTGGAGGAGATCGAGATGTACTGGCCAGGATTGCCGACGGTGTTGCCGGGGTCGCCCTTGCCGCCGTCGATCGGCGGGAAGTTCATGTAGCCGAGGTTGCCGCCGGAGACGAAGTCACCGCCGTCGGTGGACATGCTGCCGTACGTCCAGCCGCCGTGCAGCATCATCGCGGCCTTGCCCGTGTAGAGCAGCGCCTGGTCGGCGTTGGAGTCGGCGGTGATCGAGGAGAAGCCCTTGATGAACCCGTTGGCCTTGATGAGCTCCTGCATCTTGCCCAGGGCGTCGATGGCGATCGGGTTGCTCCAGGCGTCCTTCTCGCCGTCGAACACGGCCTGGAACACCTCGGGGCCGCCGAGGCGGTCGAAGAGGAACTCCAGCCACATCATGTTCGTCCAGCGCGACTGCCCGCCGAGCGAGAACGGCGCGATGCCCTTGGCGTTGAACTTGGGCACCAGGTCCATGATGTCGCCCCACGTCTGGGGCGGCTCGGCGCCGATCTTCTCGAAGGCGCGCTTGTCGTAGTAGAGGACGATCGGCTGCATGGTCTCGCACGGCATCGCGTAGATCTTGCCGTCGATGGTGGCGGCGCCGAAGGAGGAGGGGAACAACTTGTCCTTGACGGCGGCGTTCTGGTCGAACCAGGAGGTGAGGTCGTCGACCTGGCCCGCCTGCACGTAGCTGCGCAGCGTGCCGCCGCCCCAGCCCCAGATGAGCGTGGGCGCCTGGCCCGCTCCGATGGCCGTCTTGATCTTCGTCTTGTAGGCGTCGTTCTGGAAGGTCGTGCCGGTGATCTTGCCGTTCGGGTTGGCCTTGTTGAACCGCTCGATGGTCCTGGTCCGCACGCCTTCCTGCGGCTGCGTCGACAGGTACCAGTAAGTGGCACCGCCGCCCCCGCCGCCTCCGGCGGTGGCGGCGGTGCCGCCGCCCGCGCCGGTCTGGGTGGGCCCCGAGCCGCCACAGGCGGCGAGCGCGGCTCCGAGGGGAAGGCCCATGGAGAGGCCGAGGAAGGTGCGGCGAGAGGTTGTCCTGGACTCCACGCTGATCTCCGTACTCGAGTGCCGCGGGCTGGGGGCGCGGCTCGTTGATCACTGGATGCGGCGGCCGACGGCCGTGGCGCGGTTGGGTGACCGTGCCACTCGTCCACTCCTCCTAATGTCAGCTCGTCGAAACATTTTCGACATGACCGGAGGCTCGCCAATCTAGATTTCGTGAAAAGTCGTGTCAAGACCTGGTACGTCGGAAAGCCTCTGGATTTCCACAGGGCCGCGTGTAAAGTATTTTCGCGCGCTCCTACCAGGTGATCTGCTGATGAAAGCTTCCGTCCTGAGGTCGTCCATCGGTGTCGAAATATTTCGAAAGAGTTACGACAGAACCGCACCGCTTTAAGGAGAGCAGTAGATGACGGCTCTAGATCGGACCCCCACGGACCGGGCCCTGCGCCCGTGGCAGGACCCGGCGCTCGCCGTGGCCGACCGAGTCGACGCCCTGCTCGCCGAGCTGACGCTGGAGGAGAAGATCGGGCAGCTCGGCAGCCGGTGGATCGGCAACGACATGCGGCAGGCCGAGCCGGAGCCCGGCGCCGAGCCGCTGAACGTGGCGCCGATGCAGGACGTGTTCGCGGCGTCGGGGACGGTCCCCCTCAAGGAGGCCGTCCGCCACGGGCTCGGCCACCTGACGCGCGTGCACGGCAGCGCCCCCGTGACCCCGGAAGAGGGCGCGGCCGAGGTCGTACGGCTGCAGCGGGCGGTCGTCGAGGCGTCCAGGCTCGGCATCCCGGCGCTCGTCCACGAGGAGTGCCTGACCGGCTTCACCACCTACGGCGCGACCGTCTACCCGGCGGCCATCGCGTGGGCGGCCACGTTCGACCCCGAGCTCGTCGAGCGCATGGCCGCCGCCATCGGCGCGGACATGCGGGCCGTCGGCGTGCACCAGGGGCTGTCACCGGTGCTGGACGTGGTGCGCGACTACCGGTGGGGGCGGGTCGAGGAGACGATGGGCGAGGACCCGTACCTCGTCTCGATGCTCGGGGCCGCCTATGTGCGCGGGCTGGAGAGCGCCGGGATCATCGCCACCCTCAAGCACTTCGCCGGCTACTCCGCCTCGCGGGCCGCCCGCAACCACGGCCCCGTGCCGATGGGCCGCCGCGAGCTGATGGACATGATCCTGCCGCCGTTCGAGACGGCCATCGCGCTGGGCGGCGCCGGTTCGGTCATGAACTCCTACGCCGACGTGGACGGCGTGCCGGCCGGGGCCGACCCCTGGCTGCTGACCGAGGTGCTGCGCGAGGAGTGGGGCTTCACCGGGACCGTCGTCTCCGACTACTGGGCCGTCCCGTTCCTGGCCACGATGCACCACCTGGCCGCCGGCACCGGCGAGGCGGGCGTGCTGGCGCTCACCGCGGGCATCGACGTCGAGCTGCCCGACACGCTCGGCTTCGGGCAGCACCTGGCCGAGCGGGTGCGCCGCGGCGAACTGCCCGAGGAGCTGGTCGACCGCGCGGTACGCCGCCTGCTCACGCAGAAGGTGCGGCTCGGGCTGCTCGACCCGGACTGGACGCCGGAGGGCTCGGTCGCCGGGGCCGCCGCCGCGGACCTCGACTCGCCCGCCAACCGCGCCCTGGCCAGGGAGCTGGCCGAGCGCTCGGTCATCCTGCTCGACGCGGGCACCGCGCTGCCGCTGCTCGGCGAGGGCCGCGCCGCCCCACGCCGGGTCGCCGTCGTCGGGCCCGCCGCGCACGACCCGCGCACGTTCATGGGCTGCTACGCCTTCCCCAACCACGTCCTGCCCCGCCACCCCGGGCTCGGGCTCGGCGTCGAGGCGCCCACCGTCCTCGACGCGCTGCGGGCCGAGCTGCCCGGTGCCGAGATCCGCTACGAGCGCGGTTGCGAGGTGCGCGGCGACGACCGCTCCGGCTTCGCCGCCGCGGTGGCCGCCGCCCGCCAGGCTGACGTGTGCGTGGCCGTGGTGGGCGACCTGGCCGGGCTGTTCGGGCAGGGCACCTCGGGCGAGGGCTGCGACGCCGAGGACCTGCGGCTGCCGGGGGCCCAGGCCGGGCTGCTGGCCGAGCTGGCCGCCACGGGCACGCCGGTCGTCGTCGTGGTCGTCTCCGGCCGCCCGTACGCGCTGGGCGAGGTGCACGCCGGGGCCGCCGCGCTCGTGCAGGCGTTCATGCCCGGCGAGGAGGGCGGCGCCGCGATCGCCGGCGTGCTGTCGGGCCGGGTGCAGCCGGCCGGGCGGCTGCCCGTGCAGATCCCGCGCGGGCCGGGCGGGCAGCCGGGCACCTACCTGCAGCCGCCGCTCGGGGCCGACAGCCACGGCATCAGCAACCTCGACCCGACGCCGCTGTTCCCCTTCGGGTACGGCGCCTCCTACACCGCCTTCGAGCTGTCCGGCTTCGCGATCAGCGACGCCGAGGTCCCCACGGACGGCGAGTTCACCGTCTCCGTCACCGTGCGCAACACCGGCGGCCGGGCCGGCGAGGAGGTCGTCCAGCTCTACCTGCGCGACCTCGTCGCCCAGGTCACCCGGCCGGTGCGGCAGCTCGCCGGGTTCGCCCGGGTCCGGCTGGAGCCCGGGGAGAGCGCCGACGTGCGCTTCCTGGTGCACGCCGACCGGACCGCCTTCACCGGCCGCGACCTGCGGCGGATCGTGGAGCCGGGAGACGTCGAGGTGCTGGCCGGGACGTCGGCGGCGGACCTGCCGGGCCGGGGCGTCGTACGATTGACCGGCCCGGCGCGGCAGGTCGGCCACGACCGGCGGCTCGTCACACCCGTGGAGGTGAGCGCCGCCGAGCGAGCGCGGCAAGGGGGTGGAGATGCCGGCCAGTCCTAGGCGCGCCACGCTGGCCACGGTCGCGGCCTCGGCCGGCGTATCGGTCGCGACCGTCTCGAAAGTGCTCAACGGCCGCAGCGACGTCTCGCCGGCCACCCGCTCTCTGGTGCAGTCGCTGCTGCAGCAGCACGACTACGTCGCGCCCGCGCCGCGCCGCGAGCCCGCCGGGCAGGCCACCGTCGAGGTGCAGTTCGACACGGACCTGAACGCCTACTCCACCGAGATCATCCAGGGCGCGGTGGCGGCCGGGGCCGAGGCCGGGGTCGGGATCGTGGTCAGCATCCGGAGGGGCGCCGACCGTACCACCGCGTGGGCCCGCGAGCTGGTCGCCTCGGGGCGGCGCGCGCTGATCGCGGTCACCAGCGAGCTGACCTCGGGCCAGCCCGCCGCCCTGGCCCGGGCCCGGCTGCCGCTGGTCCTCATCGACCCGCTCAACCTGCCACGGACCCGCGTCACCAGCATCGGCTCCACCAACTTCGCCGGCGGCCTGGCCGCGACCCACCACCTGCTTGCCCTCGGGCACCGGCGCATCGCCTACCTGGGCGGTCCCGCGACCGCGGCCTGCAACCAGGCGCGGCTGCACGGCTACCGCGCCGCCATGGAGGCCGACGGGGCACCGGTGCTGCCGGGATACGTGCGGTCGGGCCACTTCCGCTACCACGACGGCGTCATCGGCGGCGCGGCCGTGCTCGACCTGCCGCGCGCGCCGACGGCCATCTTCGCGGGCAGCGACGAGATGGCGATAGGGATCATGGAGGCGGCGCGGGCGCGCGGGCTGCGCATCCCGGCGGACCTCAGCATCGTGGGCTTCGACGACACCCAGATCGCCCAGGTCACCTCGCCGCCCCTGACCACGATCCGCCAGCCGCTGCGCGAGATGGGCGGCGTGGCGCTGCGGACGGCGCTGCGGCTGGCGGCCGGGGAGAAGATCGACTCCCACCACGTGGAGCTCGCCACCGAACTGGTCGTCCGCGGCTCGACCGCCCCGGTCCCGGTCGCCCGAGCCTGACCGCCCTGGTCCCGGCCGCCCGAGCCTGACCGCCCTGGTCCCGGCCGCCCGGACCTGACCGCGCGGGCCTGACCGGTTTGTCAGCCGCCCTGGCCGTTGTGCTTCCAGTAGCCGCCGAAGTACCTCGATCAGCGCCCGCACCCGGACCGTGGCGGGCAGCGACCCGAGGATGGCCGAGATCGCCGGCAGCGCGGTCTCGTCCCCGGCCACGAGCTGCCAGGACGCGCCTCGCGGCCGGTACTCGACCCCGGCCGGCGCGACCACGCCCGCCCGCGGCCCGATGACGTCGCCCACCCCGGCCTTGAGCGCCCACGCCGAGGCCGGCCCGTGGTCGCCGTGCAGGACGAAGTCCACGTCGACCTCGCCCGCCTCCGGCCGGTGCGCCCGGATCGTGTACGTCCGCATGATCGGCCGCACCTCCTCCGGCACCTCCTCCGGCATCGCCTGGTAGTCCCCGTACCGGTCGGCGGCCCCCGGCAGCCGCGGCACGAGCTGCCCGCCCCGGAGGAACAGCAGCTCACCCGCTGGTCGAACCCGCCCGAGCCGAGCCCGGCCGCCTCGGGCCCGCCGAGCGTGAAGCGGGCCACGTGCGGCGTGATGAGCCGCCTGGCCAGCACCCGGGCGTGGACGACGACGGACGTGGGCGGTTCAGCGCTCATCGGTGACGGTCCTTTCGGGGTGGAGATGGTGGCGGCCGACCGGTCCGACGAGCGGGGTGCCGGACACCGGGTCGTCGATGACCCGGCAGGACATGCAACGGCCGACCATCAAAAGTTAGCTAGGCTAACCTAATGCGCTGGCAGCGCCAGGACGCGGGGGTCCGGGAAGACCCCGGGGGTCGCGGCGGTTGCAGCTCAACGTGGTGGAGAGCGATGTCGTGGTCATCGGCGCGGGGCAGGCGGGCCTGTCCAGCGCGTACTTCCTGCGGCGGTTCGGGTTCGAGCCGGTGGTGCTCGACGCGGCCGAGGGCGCGGGAGGGGCGTGGCGTCACCGCTCGCCCTCGCTGACCATGGACAAGGTGCACGGGGTGTTCGACCTGCCGGGCGTACGCCGCAGCCCGGGCGCCGACGGCGGGCGGCCCGCCGCCGAGGTGGTCCCGGCGTACTACGCGGACTACGAGCGCGAGGCCGGGTTCGGCGTCGTGCGGCCGGTCCGGGTCACGGCGGTGCGGCGCGGGACCGGCGACCGGCTGCTGATCGAATCGGACGCGGGGGAGTGGGCGGCCAGGGCCGTCGTCAACGCGACCGGTACGTGGACGCGCCCCTACTGGCCCTACTACCCGGGCGCGCCGGGCTTCGCCGGCCGTCAGCTCCACTATGCCGGTTACCGGGGGCCGGAGGAGTTCGCGGGGCGGCGCGTGGTCGTGGTGGGCGGCGGGGCGTCGGCGATGCACGTGCTGTCCGAACTCGCCGGAGTGGCCGCCGCGACGACCTGGGTCACCCGCCGGCCGCCCGTCTTCAAGGACGGCGACTTCGGCGAGGAGGCCCGGCGGGAGGCCGTGGCCCTGGTGGAGGAGCGCGTACGCGCGGGCCTGCCGCCGCAGAGCGTGGTCAGCGTGACGGGCCTCGGCTACAGCACGGTCGTCCGCGAGGCGCTGGCGAAAGGCGTCCTGGAACGACTGCCGATGTTCGACCGCGTCACCGAGCACGGGATCGCCTGGGACGATCGTGGCTACTGGGCGGCCGACACGATCATCTGGGCCACCGGCTTCCGCTCGGCCCTGGACCACCTGGCCCCGCTACGCCTCAGGGAGCCGGGCGGCGGCATCCGGGTGGACGGCACACGAGTGATCAAGGAGCCCCGCCTGCAACTCGTCGGCTACGGCCCCTCGGCCAGCACGATCGGCGCCAACCGAGCGGGCCGCACCGCCGCCACGAACATCCGCACCCACCTGACCGCCCAACCCTCCCGCCCAGCCCGCGCCCCCGCGCGCCCGCCGCCGTCACCACCGACAGCTCATGCCCGTACGCGTCATGCCGCTTGATCCCCACCCCCGCCCAGTGCTCGCCCGTCTCCGGATCAACGGCCACCAGCACCTCCCCGCCGAAGCCGCCGACCAGGCCGAAGTCGCCGAGCCCGCCGACCACGCCGAGCCCGCCGATCTCACCGGCCGCGCCGATCTCACCGACTCCGCCGCCCGCGCCGACCCGGCCGACCGCACCGACTCCGCCGAAGACCCGGAGCCAGTCGGGTACCCCGGGCGCGTCGGCGGGTACCCATTCCCCGGCGTCCGCCAGTGGCGCTGGGCGGGTGGTCCAGCGGAAGACGGCCTCGAACCAGGCGCGATCCCCGTACCCGATCAGCTCGGGCACCTCCGTCAGCGAGCGGGCCGCGCGTACGCGCGTCACGTGCTCCGGTGGCACCGACAGGACCGCGCCGTCCGGAGTGCCGACGCCCAGCGCCGGATGGACGCGGCCGTCCCACCCCGGCGTGGCACGCCGTTCCGACCCTGTGACCTGCAGTTTCTCCTGGGGCGGCCACGCGCCGAGCCACTGACGGAGATGATCGGTGAGCGACACGGAACTACTATAAAGAGTAGTAAAAATACCGATTGGGCCAGGTGTGTCGTTACTCCGGCGAAGGGGCTCGACACACGGTGTGACGCCGGGTTAGCGTCCTGACATAAGGATCTTTATGGCCATCAGGAGGTCCCACCATGGAAGTTCCCGGCTACACCGAGCTCCGGGAACTCGGACACGGCGGCACCGGCAGGGTGATGCTCGCCGTACGGGACTCCGACGGTTTGGCGGTCGCGATCAAGCACTTGTCCGAGCCGCTGCGCGAGAACGCCGACTTCGTCGCGAGGTTCAGGGCGGAGGCCCTGGCCATCAAGGAGATCGACAGCCCCCACACCGCGCGGGTGCTCGACTACCAGGAGGGTGACGACGACGCCGTCATCGTGATGGAGCTGGTCGACGGCGTCACGCTCCGGCGGCTGCTGGACCACGAGGGCGCGACCGGCTCCGAGGCCGCGCTCGTGGTGCTCAAGGGGGCGCTGCTCGGGCTGGCGGAGGCGCACCGGCACGACATCGTGCACCGCGACTTCAAGCCCGAGAACGTCCTGGTCACCGAGGAGGGCGACAGCAAGCTCGTCGACTTCGGGGTGGCCGCGCACGTCGGCGAGTCGGGCTCGTTGTCCGGGACGCCCGCGTACATGGCGCCCGAGCAGTGGGACGACGCCCCGGCCGGCCCCGCCACCGACGTCTACGCCGCGACCCTGGTCTTCTACGAGTGCCTGACCGGCCACCGCGCCTTCCGCGGCGAGAGCGCGGCCGCCCTCGCCTACCAGCACCAGCACGCCGTGCCGGCGCTGGAGGACGTCGAAGAGCCGCTGCGCCCGCTCGTCGAGCACGGCCTGGCCAAGGACCCGGCGCTGCGTCCCGCGTCGGCGCAGGCGTTCCTGGACGAGCTCGAGGACGTCGCGCGCGGCGCGTACGGGGACGAATGGGAGCTGCACGGGCGGACCGGGCTCGGCATCCTGACCCTGCCGCTCGCCGCCCTGCTGCCGAAAGCGCGGCCGGCCGCGAACGGCGCCGGCGCCACCACCACCCTGTTCCACACCGCGCTCTCGCCCACGCGCAGGCTCGCGGTGACGGCCGCGCTGGTGGTGGCCACCGGGGCCGCGGTCGTCGCGGCGTTCGTGATCTGGCACGACGCTCCCGGTCAGAGCCCCGGTATGGCCCTGCCGCCCGCCATGTCCCCGCCGCTCACCGAGCCCCCCGCCTCACCCGCGCCCGCCCAGCCGTCGGACGCCGAACCGTCGGACGCGTCGTCCCCGACGTGGAGCGAACCCGCCGGGAGCGCGCCGCCCGCCACCTCCGCCGACCGGCCTGCGGCCCCGCCGACGGGCGGCGAGTCCACCCGCGAGCCGGCCCGGTCGAGCCGGCCGGATCCGACCGGCACCCGGCCCGCGGCGAGCGACCCGCCGAGGAGCGACCCCCCGAAGAACGACGATCCGCCCAAGGCCGACCGTCCCCAGACCGATCCCCCCAAGACCGACCCGCCCCAGACCGACCCGCCCGCCACCACGCAGCCCCCGGCCACGAATGACCCCGAGCCGCCCCCCGTCAAGGACCCCGGCCCGCTGGTCTCCCTCTCGGTCGGCGTGTCGCTCGGCCTGCCGGTGCTCGGCGGCGACGGCGACGGGCTGGTGGACGCCGACCTGGGGCTGGGCCTGGGCTCCAGCCTTCTGGGGCTGGTGCTGGTGCCGGGATCCGTGCTGCTCGGACGGCATCTGGTGGTCCGCCGGGTACGCAGGCGCGACAAAGACGGATACAGGTGAGTTTCGTACCCGGTGGTCGGATCCTCTACTATCGTGCGTCGGATAGAGGGCGTTCCCCGGCCTGAATACTTCGTGACCGGAACCTGCCCTGCGTCTCAGGGTAAGGAGAAGAGTGGCGGCAACGTCCTCCGCCGACCGGCCTCGCGGCCACGCCCGCGCGTCAGTCGCCAAGGTCCGGCGGGGCCTGGCCACCGCATTCACCACCGCATTCGCCACAGCATTCACCACAGCGCTCACCGGCGCCCTCCTGTGCGGGCCCGCCGCGCCGGCGCAGGCCGAGCCCAAGCCCACGGTCAAGCGGCTGAAGAAGGAGCTGGCCGCGCTGCAGAAGGACTCGGACAAGCTCATCACCGACTACTACGGCAGCCGCGTCGCCTACCAGAAGGCGGAGAAGGCCGAGAAGTCGGCCCGCGAGAAGCTGGCCTCCGCCCAGGAGGTCTACGACCGGCACTCCGGCGAGTTGCGGGCCATGGCCGTCGCCCAGTACACCGGCGGTGAGCCGGGACAGCTCTCCCTGGTCACCGGCGAGCAGGACCCCTCGGCCCTGCTCGGGCGGATGGCGCTGGCCCAGCACCTGATCGACGCCCAGGACGCCAAGCTGCGCGGCTACGCCGAGGTCAGGAACGCGCAGCAGCGGGCCAAGGACGAAGCGGTGGCCCGCGCCAAGGAGCTCGAGGAGACGGTCGAGGACCTCGAGAAGCGCAAGGGCAAGGCCGAGAAGCAGATCGAGCGGATCAAGGACAAGATCGACCAGCTCTACACGGCGCCGGGGGCGCGTCCCGACGGCACGTGGGTGCCGCAGCTTCCGGGCGGGTCCGACAACATCACGCCGAGGATGCAGCTCGTCAAGCAGCTCATCCAGGAGCGGTTCGAGGTGCCGTACGGGATCGGGTGTTTCCGGGCCGTCCAGGACGGCGGCGAGCATCCGCTCGGGCGGGCCTGCGACTTCATGCTGAGCCGGGGCGGCGCGATGCCGTCGGGGGCGGAGCTCAAGCGTGGCGACGAGATCGCCGCCTGGGTCACCAAGAACGCCAAGCGGCTGGGGATCATGTACGTCATCTACCGGCAGCGCATCTGGCACGTCAGGACGGGCGCATGGCGCACCATGACCGACCGCGGCGGCACGACGGCCAACCACTACGACCATCCGCACGTCTCGGTGTACTAGTCCTTCGCCAGGGCGGCCAGCAGGCGGTCCTCGGTGACCTCGGGGCCGGTGAGCCGGTCGGTGATCGCGCCGTCCCGCAGCACGACCACGCTGTCGCAGTTCTCGACGAGCTCGGCCACGTCCGACGAGATGAGCAGGATGGCCAGCCCGTCGACGGCCAGCTCGTCCAGCAGCGCCTGCATCTCGAGCTTGGTCGCCACGTCCACCCCGCGGGTCGGCTCGTCCAGCAGCAGCACCTTGGGGTGCATGGCCAGCCATCGCGCCAGCAGCACCTTCTGCTGGTTGCCGCCGGAGAGTTCTCCGGCCGGCTGGCGGGGCGAGACCGCCTTGATGCCCAGCCGCCGCATGAACGTCGAGACGATGGCGTCCACCTGCGCGTCGGACACGATGCCCGCCCGTGACAGCCGGGGGAGCGCGGCCAGGGCGATGTTGTCGCGCACCGACAGCGTGGGCACGATGCCCTCGGTCTTCCTGTTCTCGGGCACCAGGCCGATCCCGGCGCGCACGGCGCTCCTGATCGACCACTTGCGGGCCGCCGATCCGGCGACCGTCACCTGCCCGGCGTCCACCGGCAGCACGCCCGCGATGGCCCGCGCCGTCTCGCTGCGCCCGGCGCCGAGCAGCCCGCCCAGCCCGACGACCTCGCCCGCCCGCATCGCCAGCGACACCCCGGCCAGCACGTGGTGGCGGGTCAGCCCCTTGGCCTCCAGCACCGGGACGTCGGCGGGCACGTCCGGCTCGCCCTCGTGCGGCGTGGCCGCCACGGGGTGGAACGGCCGGCCCAGCATGAGCGAGACCAGCCGCAGCCGGTCGAGGCCGGCCAGGGGCCCGGTGTGCACGACCCGGCCCTCGCGCAGCACGGTGACCCGGTCGCAGATCCCGTAGAGCTCCTCCAGCCGGTGCGTGACGTAGACGACCGAGCGGCCCTCCTCGCGCAGCCGTGTCACGGCGCCGAACAGGGTCTCCAGCTCGGAGTGGTCGAGCGCCGACGTGGGCTCGTCCATGATGACCAGGCGGGCGTCCGCCGAGGCGGCCCGGGCCAGCGCGACGATCTGGCGGGCGCCCTCGCCCAGCGACCCGAGCGGGCGGCGCACGTCGACCTCGAGCCCGTACGCGGCCAGCGTCTCCTCGGCGCAGGCGTGCACGGCCGCCGCGTTGATCAGCCCGAACCGGCCCCGGGGTTCCCGCCCCAGCAGCAGATTCCTGGCCACGCTCATCGTCGGTACGAGGTTCGTCTCCTGGTGGATCGTGGCGATCCCCGCCCGCTTGGCCTCGGCGGGCCCCGCGAACCGCACCGGCTCCCCGAGGAGGCGCAGCTCGCCCGCGTCCGGCTGGTGGACGCCGGACAGCACCTTCACGAGGGTGGACTTGCCCGCGCCGTTGCCGCCGATCAGCGCGTGCACCTCGCCGGGACGTACGGACAGGGTGACGTGGTCGAGGGCGGTGACACCCTGGAACGTCTTGAGAACGCCAGCCACCTGTAGCACGGTTGCCTCCGCCTCGATCGTGGTCGAGTAAGGAAACATTCTAGTAACGGGATTGTCACATTCGATCAGAAGCGGCGATCAGAACTGGCCGACATGGAGCCGCACACCCCGTGCGCTCAGGTCGTCGAGCACGTCGCGGGGCGCGGCGTCGTCGGTGACGAGGTGGTCGATCCGGTCGGGCGCGACCGTCTGCACCATCGTGTCCACGCCGATCTTGGTGTGGTCGGCCAGCACCACGACCTCCTCCGCGGCGGCGGCCAGCGCCCGGTCCATGCCCGCGACCTGCATGTTGGGGGTCGAGAGCCCACGCTCGGCGGTCAGGCCGTTGCCCGAGATGAACGCCCTGCGCACCCGCAGCCCGGCCAGCGAGTGCTCGGCCGCGCTGCCCACCAGGGCCAGGATCGAGCCGCGCAGCGTGCCGCCGGTCAGCATCACCTCGATGCGCGGCGAGCCGGACAGCACCTGGGCGACCAGCAGCGAGTTGGTGACCACCGCGAGCTCGGCGTGCCTGGTCAGGCGGCGGGCGAACTCCTGCGTGGTGGTGCCGGGACCGATCACGATCGCGTCGCCGTCCTCGACGAGCGCGCCGGCCAGGTCGGCGATCGCGGCCTTCTCGGCGGACTCCAGCGAGACCTTGTGGGCGTAGCCGGCCTCGCGCGACAGCTCGCCGGGCAGGGTGGCGCCGCCGTGGTGGCGGTTGAGCAGGCCCTCGGACTCCAGCGCGCGCAGGTCGCGGCGGACGGTCACCTCGGAGGAGTGCACGGCCTGGGCGAGCTCGCGCAGCGACACGGCGCCGTTGGCGCGCACCAGCTCGAGAATGCGCTGGCGGCGTTCCGCGGCGAACACGGGCCTGCGTCCGTCGCTCTGCGTGTCGCTCACGTCCCGATCATAGTCGACCGGCCCACATGAGTTCACCTCTGACCGAACGCGAACGAATTTGATCGGGAATCTTGACCGGCTCGGTCCGTCGGTGCTTACTTTGGAGCGTGTCAGGGTCAAAAGCTGTCCGAACCTGATCGGCGCGTGTCGAAAGGACCCCCCGTGCGTAAGCGTCTCGCGTTGCTGCTGGCCGTACTGATGTCGGTGTTATGGCAGCCGCCGTCCCCGGTGTCCGCCGCCCCCGTTGAACGCAACGGGCTGCGCGGCGACTACTACCTCGCCTCGGCGGCGGGCCGGTTCGACTTCGCCGAGCTCAAGGCGAGCATCATCGACCCGAACCTGGAGATGGCCGACCTGAACCCCACGTTCAAACTGCTGACCGGCAGGGAGGACGACGTCACCGTGCGGTGGACGGGGCAGATCACCGCCGAACACTCCGAGACCTACACCTTCTCCATCATCGGCGACAACGGCTTCCGCCTCTGGGTGGACGGCCGGCCGATCATCGACCACTGGGTGGACGACTGGGACCGGGAGCAGGTCGGCACCCCGATCGCCCTCCAGGCGGGCAGGAAGTACGACGTCAAGGTCGAGTACTTCGAGCACTTCGGCGGCGCCAACCTGCGGCTGCGCTGGCAGAGCCCGAGCCAGCCGAAGGCCATCGTCCCCATGGACGCCTTCACCGTCCCCGCGGACTTCCAGCCGGACGGCCCCTACGACGCCCGGATCGACAAGGCCGGCGACGTCGCCACCCTCACCTACCCCAAGCCGCTGAGCCCGCTGCCCGCGAACGCGGCCCAGAAGCTGGGCCTCACGGTCGGCGGCGCCGCCTGGCCGGTGACCTCCGCGGTGCTGAAGAGCCCGGACACCGTCGAGCTCAAGCTGAAGCACCCGGTCCCGTCGAAGGCCGGCAACACCGTGCGCACCTCGTACGACGGCAGCGGCGGCATCACCTACGCCGATGGCGCCGCCCTGGCCGCCTACCCCTTCGCGTACGTGGTCAACGCCTCGTCCTACATCCTGCGGACCAAGTGGTCCGACGAGATGAACCCGGCGAATCCGCTGCCCGAGTACCCCCGGCCGCAGCTCGTCCGGAACCGCTGGCAGAGCCTCAACGGCACCTGGCAGTTCGCCCCGGCCAAGGCGGGCGAGGCCGTGCCCACCGGGCGTGAGCTGCCCGAGCGGATCGTGGTGCCGTACCCGGTGGAGTCGCAGCTCTCCGGCCTCGGCCGGCACGAGGAGCGCATGTGGTACCGCCGTACGTTCGACGTGCCGCCGGACTGGCGCGGCGAGCGGCTGCTGCTGCACCTCGACGCGGTGGACTGGCAGGCCGAGGTCTACGTCAACGGCCAGAAGGTCACCACCCACAAGGGCGGCTACGGCCGGATCAGCGTGGACGTGACCGACGCGCTCAAGCGCGGCGCCCGCCAGGAGCTGGTCGTCGGCGTGTACGACCCGACCGACGGCGGCGCCCAGGCCATCGGCAAGCAGCGCCTCGACCCGAGCGGCATCTGGTACACCGCGGTCTCCGGCATCTGGCAGACCGTCTGGATCGAGCCGGTCGGGCAGACCCGGATCGACCGCGTCGACACCACCCCCGACGTCCCCGGCGAGGCCCTGTACGTCACCGTCCACGGCACGGCCGGCACCGCCACCGTGATCGCCAGGGACGGCAGGACCGGCCGCGACGTGGTCGGCAGGGTCACCGGGCCCGTCGGCCAGAAGCTGCGCCTCCCGGTGCCCGACCCCAGGCTCTGGTCCCCGGACGACCCCCACCTGTACGACCTGGAGGTCAGGCTCGGCGACGACAAGGTGACGTCGTACTTCGGGATGCGCTCCATCGAGGTCTCCGGCAACCGCATGCTGCTCAACGGCCGGCCGGTCTTCCAGATCGGCCCGCTCGACCAGGGCTTCTGGCCCGACGGCATCTACACGCCGCCGACCGACGAGGCCCTGCGCTACGACCTGGAGCAGACCAAGGCCCTCGGCTTCAACGCCGTGCGCAAGCACGTCAAGGTCGAGTCCGACCGCTGGTACCACCACGCCGACAAGCTCGGCCTGCTGGTCTGGCAGGACATGCCGTCGGCCTTCCGCACCTCCGACCGGCCGCAGTTCGAGGCCGAGCTGCGCGAGCTGGTCGACCAGCACCGCAGCAGCCCGTCGATCGTGATGTGGGTGCCGTTCAACGAGGGCTGGGGCCAGTACGACCAGGCGCGCATCGCGAACCTGGTCAAGGGCTGGGACCCCTCGCGCCTGGTGAACAACATGAGCGGGATCAACTGCTGCGGCGCCGTGGACGGCGGCAACGGCGACGTCAAGGACTTCCACATCTACCCGGGCCCCGGCAACCCCGGCAAGCCCACCGGCACCAGGGCGAACGTGATCGGCGAGTACGGCGGCCTGGCCCTGCCCGTCGTCGGCCACACCTGGTCCGGCGGCGGCTGGGGCTACGCGGTCGAGCCCGACCCCGCGGCCCTCACCAACCGCTACGTGAACATGGTCAAGGAGCTCGAGCGGCTGCACGCCTGCGAACGGCTCAGCGCCGCGATCTACACCCAGACGACCGACGTCGAGACCGAGATCAACGGCCTCATGACGTACGACCGGGCGATCACCAAGCCGGACGTCAAGCGCGTCCACGACGCCCACAAGGCGCTGACGAGCGCGATCAACCCCACCTGCAGCTGATCTCTCGTGCGCCCGGGCCCCTGCGGCCCGGGCGCCGCGCCTGATAGGAAAGGAAACGCCATGACCCCCCATATCCGGCCCCATGTCCGCACAGCCGCATTGGCGCTGGCCGTCCTGCTCACCGCGGCCGCCTGCGCCAAGGCCGAGGAGCCGCAGAGCGCGCCCGCCGCCACCAGCACCGCCGGCCAGCAGGTCGTCCAGAGCCCCTCCGGCACCGCCGGCCCGACCTGCACGCTGCAGCAGTTCGGCGGCACCAAGTTCGACCTCAAGACCGCCACGGTCGGCTTCTCCCAGTCGGAGAAGGAGGCCAACCCGTTCCGCATCGCCGAGACCAAGTCCATCAAGGACGAGGCGGCCAAGCTCGGCATCACGAACCTCAAGGTCACCAACGCCCAGTCGCAGTTCTCCAAGCAGATCACCGACGTCCAGCAGCTCATCGCCCAAGGGGTGAAGCTCCTGGTCATCGCGCCGCTCAACTCCGACGGCTGGGAGCCCGTGCTCCAGCAGGCCGCCGCCAAGAAGATCCCGATCATCACGGTGGACCGGAAGATCAACGCCAAGGCGTGCAGCGACTACCTGACCTTCATCGGCTCGGACTTCTACGAGCAGGGCAAGCGCGCCGCCGACCGCATGATCGACGCCCTGTCCGGCAAGGGCAAGGTCGCCATCCTGCTCGGCGCGCCCGGCAACAACGTCACCACCGAGCGGACGAACGGCTTCAAGGACCGCGTCAAGGAGAAGGCCCCCGGGATCACGATCTCGTTCGAGCAGACCGGCGAGTTCGCCCGTGAGAAGGGCCAGCAGGTCACCGAGCAGCTCATCCAGTCCAACCCTGACATCAACGGCATCTACGCCGAGAACGACGAGATGGCGCTGGGCGCGGTCACCGCGCTGAAGGGCGCCGGCAAGGAGCCCGGCACCATCAAGATCGTGTCGGTGGACGGCACCCGCAGCGCCGTCCAGGGCATCGCCGACGGCTGGCTGCACGCGGTCATCGAGTCCAACCCGCGCTTCGGCCCGCTCGCCTTCGAGACCGCCCAGAAGTTCCTGGACGGCCAGGCGATCCCGGACAAGGTGATCATCTCCGACCGCGACTACGACACGAGCAACGCCAAGGACTCCCTCGGTGAGGCGTACTGAGTTGGAACCGGTTCTCGAGGCCAAGGGGATCAGCAAACGCTTCCCCGGCGTGCTCGCCCTCGACGGCGTGTCCCTCGCCCTGCGCCCGGGCGAGGTGCACGCGCTCGTCGGCGAGAACGGCGCGGGCAAGTCCACGCTGATCAAGGTCTTCACCGGCGTGTACCAGCCGGACGGCGGCGAGCTGCGCTACCGGGGCGCCGCCGCCGCGTTCGGCACCCCCATGGAGGCGCAGCACGCCGGAATCTCCACCATCTACCAGGAGGTCAACCTCGTCCCGATGATGTCGGTGGCCCGCAACCTGCTGCTCGGCCGCGAACCGCGCGGCCGGTTCGGGGTGATCGACGCGACCGCCATGTACGGCGAGGCCGAACGCGTCCTGTCCGGCTACGGCGTCGAGACCGACGTCCGCCGGCCGCTGCGCACGCTGGGCGTCGGCGCGCAGCAGATGGTCGCCCTGGCCAGGGCGGTCTCCGTGGACGCCCGCGTGGTGATCATGGACGAGCCCACCTCGTCCCTGGAGCCGCGCGAGGTCGAGACCCTGTTCGGGGTGATCAGGCGGCTGCGCGACAGCGGCATCGCCGTCATGTACGTCAGCCACCGCCTCGACGAGCTCTACCGCGTGTGCGACCAGGTGACCGTGCTGCGTGACGGCCGCCTGGCCCACACCGGCCCGCTGGCCGAGCTGGAACGGCTCAGGCTCATCTCGCTCATGCTCGGCCGCGACCTGAACGAGGTCCGCGCCGAGGGCCTGACTCGCTTCTCCCGCGACCGGCACACCGGCGCCGGCCAGGTCAACGGCCAGACCCCGGCGGTCGAGGCGAAGGGCCTGACCCGGCGCCACGTGCTCGACGGCGTGGACGTCTCCGTTCGGCCCGGCGAGGTCGTCGGGCTGGGCGGGCTGCTGGGCGCGGGGCGTACCGAGACGGCCAAGGCCATCGTCGGCGCCCTGCCCCTGGACGGCGGGCAGGTGCTCGTGGCAGGGTCGCCGCTGCGCGCCGGCTCCACCGCGGCGGCCATCAGGGCGGGCGTCAGCCTGCTGCCCGAGGACCGCAAGGCCGAGGGCATCATCCCGACCCTGTCCGTACGCGAGAACATCGCCCTGGCCGCCCTGCCCTCCCTCGGCAGGGCGGGCGTGGTGTCGGAGGCGAAGATCGACCGGGTGGTCGAGATCTTCATGCGGAGGCTGAGGATCAAGGCCGCCTCGCAGCACCAGCTCGTCTCCGAGCTGTCCGGCGGCAACCAGCAGAAGGTGCTGCTGGCCCGCTGGCTGGCGGTGCGGCCCAAGGTGCTGCTGCTCGACGAGCCCACCCGGGGCATCGACGTCGGCGCCAAGGCCGAGGTGCAGGCGCTGATCGACGAGCTGGCCGAGGAGGGGCTGGGCGTGCTGCTGATCTCCTCCGACCTGGAGGAGCTGGTCGAGGGCGCCGACAGGATCCTCGTGCTGCGCGAGGGCACGGTCGTGGGGGAGCTGTCGGGCGACGAGGTGACCGAGGAGAGGATCATGGCGACGATCGCTGAGCAGACGGTCGCAGGGCAGTCGGATGGCTGAGCCGGCCTCACGGCGGAGCGGCCGCGTCGCCCTGCTGAAACCGCAGGTGTTCGCCTGGGTGCAGGACTACGGGGTGTACGCGGCCGTGCTGGTGCTGCTGCTGTTCAACGTGCTGTTCACGCCGCACTTCCTGGACGCCTCGAACTTCCGCACCCAGCTCGTCCAGGTCACCCCCATCGTGATCGTCTCGCTGGGGATGGCGCTGGTGATCGGCACCCAGGGCATCGACCTGTCGGTCGGCTCGGTGATGGCGCTGGCCGCCGCCGTCGTCGTGCTCTACCTGGGCTACGGCTGGCTGCCCGCGCTCATCGTGGCCGTCGTCGGCGGCGCGATCGTCGGGGCGGCGGGCGGGGCGCTGGTGGCCTACGTCGGGGTGCAGCCGATCGTGGCGACACTGGCGCTGCTGGTCGGCGTGCGCGGCCTGGCGAACGTGCTGGTGCCGCAGCTCGTCGAGTTCCGCAACCCCGACCTGATCGCGCTGGGCAGCAGCTCGGTGGCCGGGATCCCGGTCATCGTGCTCATCGCGGCGGCGCTGACCGTGATCGTGCTGTTCGTGGTGCGGCGGACCACGTTCGGCCGGCAGGTCGTCGCGATCGGCGGCAACCGCTCGGCCAGCGAGCTGTCCGGGCTGCCGGTCAAGCGCGTGCTCCTGATCGTCTACGTGATCTCCGGCCTGCTGGCCGCCCTGGCCGGGGTGCTGGCCACGGCCCGGCTGCAGGCCAGCGACCCGACCTCGCTCGGCCTGTTCATCGAGCTGTCGGCGATCACCGCCGTCGTCGTCGGCGGCACCCCGCTGACCGGCGGCCGGATCAGGGTGCTCAGCACGGTCATGGGCGCGCTGCTCATGCAGCTCCTGTCGGCCACGCTGATCAAGCACAACCTGCCGCAGTCGTGGACCCAGATGGTCCAGGCGGTCATCATCCTGGCCGCCGTCTACGCCACCAGGAAGCGGGGGACTCGATGAACCGCGAGCAGGTCAGCCGGGTGCTCCAGCAGCACGGCGCCGTCATGGTGCTGGGCCTGCTGGTGGTCGTGGGCAGCCTGGGCTTCGACACCTTCGCCACACCCGCGAACGCGGCCAGCGTGGTCGTCTCGTCGTCGTTCCTGGCGATCATCGCGATCGGCATGACGTTCGTGATCATCAGCGGCGGGATCGACCTGTCGGTCGGCTCGCTGTTCGTGCTGGGCGGCGTGCTGGCCGCCTACGGCTCCCAGTACGGCCTCCTCGTGGCCCTGCTGCTGCCCCTGGTGGTGTGCGGGGTGGTCGGCCTGCTGCAGGGCCTGGTGATCGCGCGCACGGGGATGGCCCCGTTCATCGTGACCCTGGCCGGCCTGCTCGGCGTGCGCGGCCTGATGCTGGCCATCTCGGACGAGGGCGCCACCACGTACCTCGTCAAGGACCGCGCCTTCGCCACCCTGGGCCAGGGCGAGATCCTGGGCCTGTCCTACCCCGTGTACGTCACCATCGCCCTGGCCCTGGCCGCCATGGTGCTGCTGCAGCGCACCGGCTTCGGCCAGAACGTCTACGCCATCGGCGGCAATGAGCAGGCGGCGGCCCTCATGGGCGTGCCGGTCGCCCGGACCAAGGTGTACGTGTACGTCATGTCGGGCCTGCTGGCCGGGCTGGCCGGCGCGCTGAACGCCGCCCGGCTCTCCTCCGGCGTGACGATCCTGGGCATCGGGCTGGAGCTGGACGCCATCGCCGCCGTGGTGATCGGCGGGACCCTGCTGACCGGCGGGGCCGGCGGCATCACCGGCTCGGTGGCCGGGGTGCTGCTGCTCGGGGTCATCCAGAGCCTGATCAACCAGGTGGGCAGCCTGACGTCGGCGTTCCAGCAGGTGGTCAGCGGCCTGTTCCTGGCGCTGGTGGTGGTGGCGCAGCGGCTGCTGAGCAAGGCGCAGCGGCTGACCTGACCGGTGTGCCCCCGGCCGCCCGGGGGCACACCGCCGGTGAAAGCCGATTGCAAGATTCGGCGTTCATAATCCGCCTATGCCGTCGATTACCGAGCGCAGAGCAGGAGATCCCGCCGGCCTCGGAGGCTACGAGATCCGGGGACGGCTGGGCGAGGGCGGTCAGGGCGTCGTCTACCTGGGCGTCTCCCAGGACGATCAAGTGGCCGTCAAATGGCTGCGGCCCCACCTCGCCGGAGACGCGGTGGCGGCGCAGCGGTTCGCCAGGGAGGCAGAGGTGGCCCGGCGGGTGGCCCCCTTCTGCACGGCGAAGGTGCTGGCCACCGGCGTGCACGAGGGGCGCCCGTTCATCGTCAGCGAATATGTCGAGGGGCCCTCGCTGCAGCGGGCGGTGACCGAGCAGGGCCCGCGCACCGCGGCGGGCCTGCACCGGCTGGCGATCGGCACGGCCACCGCGCTCGCCGCGATCCACCAGGCCGGCATCGTGCACCGCGACTTCAGCCCCGGCAACGTGATCCTGGGCGGGGAGGGCCCGCGGGTGATCGACTTCGGCATCGCCAGGGCGCTCGACGCGACCTCGACGATCACCTCCATGCCCGTGGGCACGCCGGCGTTCATGGCGCCCGAGCAGATCCTCGCCCAGCCGGTGGGGGCCGCGGCCGACATGTTCGCGTGGGGGAGCACGATGGTGTTCGCGGCCGGGGGCGCGGGGCCGTTCGAGGCCGAGACCGTGCCGGCGATCATCCACCGCGTGCTCCACACCGAGCCCGACCTGTCGCGGCTGACCGGCCCGCTGCGCGAGCTCGTCGCCGCCTGCCTGGCCAAGGATCCCGCCCGCCGCCCGACGGCCCAGCAGGTGGTGCTGCACCTCCTGCAGCAGCCGGTCTCCACCCCCGACGCCCTCCACCGGGCGGCCACCGCCGCGACCGCGGCCCCGCACCTCGCGCCCCACTCCACCCCGCACCTCGCGCCGCCCCCCGGCCCCCAGCCCCCGCCCTCCCGCTCCTGGGAGGCGTCCGGCTTCGCCGCGCCGCCCGCCGCCCGGCAGGCGGCAGGCCCCCGGTGGGCGCCGGGCGTTCAGCCCGTCCCCTTCGGGCCCGGCACGCCCCCGCCTTCGAAGGGCGGCAGGAAGGGGTGGGTGCTCGGGGCGGTCATCGCGGGCGTGGCGCTGGTGGCGGCCGTCGCGATCGTCGTGGTCACCGCCGTCAACCTGCCGCTCCCCGGCCCGCGGCCCAGGCCGAGCACGCCACCGTCCGCCGCGCCGGCGACCCCGTCCCGGGTCCCCACCGCGAACCTGGCCACCATCAAGCTGCCCGACACCGAGGCCACGATCTACGAGAGCCCGGCCGACCCGATCCGGCTCACCACGTACATGGTCAGGAACGCCGGGAGCGGAGACTGGGTCTACTACACCCGCGACTCCCTCACCGGCTCCTTCAAGAGCTATCCGGACATGTGGGAGAGCATGCTCTCGCCCGACGGCCGCCGCCTGGTCCAGCGCGGCAAGAAGTTCGCCGGCGGCTACGACACCGCCCAGATCATCGACAAGGTGACGGGGGAGCGGTTCACGGTCCGCACTTCGCAGCAGCCGCTCAGCGCGTACGTGCAGGGGTGGTCGCGCGACAGCGCCCGCGTGCTGTTCAACGTCGGCAACCCCGTCAAGGGCACCTGGCAGTCGACCGGCTTCGCCATCGTGGACGTCAACACCCGCAAGGCCACGATCGCCTCCCTGCGGGAGGGCTCGCTCAAGGGCATCAGGTACGGCTTCGACCACACCGGCACCGGCGTGGTCGCCCTGTCCAACGACACCGCCCAGCAGGCGCTGCGCTTCTTCGACGCCACCGGGCAGCGTGTCCGCCGCCTGCCCAACGTGGGCGCGGGCATCGCCGACGCGCTGTTCTCACCATCCGGCGGGCGCTTCGTCACCAACTGCCCGGGGCTGCTCAGCGGCACCAACTGCGTCTACGACTCCCGCACCGGCGCCGAGGTGAAGCGGGTCGCCTCGCCCTGCTCCGGCCTGGCCACCTGGTACGACGACGACCACCTGGCCTGCTGGGTACGCCAGGACGGCGCGGCCGGCCGCCAGCGGCTGCAGGTGATCGACTTCGCCGGCGAGGCGGTGCGGCTGCTGGCCGACGTACCGCGGGACACGACCGGCATGGACGTGCTCTACACCTACATCCGGCGCAACTGACCCACCCGGGTCAGCGGACGCGCCCGCGCGGCTTGAGGCGCAGGTTGGGCAGGGCGGGCGCGGGGAGCGGCGCGCCGTCGAACCCCTCGACGGACCCGAACCCCTCGCCCTCCGACCACTCCTTCCGGAACGCGGCGATCTCGTCGTGGGAGCGGCCGACGAAGTTCCACCACATGACGATCTCCTCGCCGAACGGCTCGCCGCCGATGAGCAGCACCCGCCCGCGCCCCGACAGCCGCACCCCCGCGCGCCCCGGCGGCAGATAGCTCAGCGGCCCGCGACCCACCGGCTCGACCTCGCCGTCGAGCAGCAGCAGCCCGTGCTCGAACGCCGGATCGACCGGCACCTCGCACGTGCCGTCCACCGCCACCTCCGCGCCCACGAGCGGGCTGTAGGCGGTGGCCGGCGAGACCACCCCGCCCAGCGTCCCCATGACGACGGTGGCCGCGAACCCCGGCCCGCGCAGCACCGGCAGCGACGGGTGATGCTCGAAACCGGGCGCGACGTGGCGCTGCCCGCCGGGCAGCGCCACCCAGAGCTGCACCCCGTGCAGCACGGTCTCCGGCGACTCCTCCGAGTGTGAGATGCCGCGACCGGCCGTCATCAGGTTGAGCTGCCCGGGGCGGACCTCCTGCAGCGTGCCCAGGCTGTCGCGGTGCAGCACCTCGCCCGCGACCAGCCAGCTCACCGTCTGCAGGCCGGTGTGCGGGTGCGGCGGCACGCGCATGACGGCCCGCTGCGGCCCGTACGCGTCCACGAAGCACCACGCGCCGATCATGCGGCGGTGGGCGCCCGGCAACGTCCGGCTCACCGTCATCGCGCGCGGCCCGCCCAGCGGCACCTCGCGCCCCATCAGCACCTCGCCGCCGGCACCCGTCCCGGCACCCGTCCCGGCGTCTGGCTCGGCGCTCGTCTTCGTGCCCGTCTCGGCGCCGCAGCGGATCTCCCGCGGGTCACGCTCCAGGTTGCTCACGCTCAAACTGTACGGTTCAGCCCAGCGTCTCCCACCAGCCGTCCACCGCCGGGGCGGAGGAGGTCTCGACGGCCTCGCCCGGCCGCGGCACGACGATCGAGACGTCACGGGCCTTGGCCTCACGCCACAGCCGCTCCACCGGCTCCGCCCACGGGTGCAGGGCCAGCGTGAACGTCGCCCAGTGCACCGGCAGCAGCAGCTCGCCGCCCAGTTCGAGGTGGGCGTTGACGGCCTCCTCCGGGTTCATGTGGATGTCCGGCCAGGCCGGGCTGTACGCGCCGATCGGCATCAGCGTCAGGTCGAACGGCCCGTGCGACGACCCGATGCCGCGATATCCCTCGAAATATCCGGAGTCGCCCGCGTAGAACACCCGCCGTTCCGCCCCGGCGACCACCCAGGACCCCCACAGCGTGTCGTTGCGGGTGAACGAGCGGCCGGAGAAGTGCCGCGCCGCCGTGGAGACGAACCGCAGCCCCGCCACCACGGCCTCCTCATCCCAGTCCAGCTCGATGATCCGGTACGCGGGCACGCCCCACCGCTCCAGGTGCGCCCCGATGCCCAGCGGCACCAGGAACGGGGCGTTCTGCGTACGGGTCAGCGAGCGGACGGTCGCCATGTCGAGGTGGTCGTAGTGGTCGTGCGAGATGGCGATCGCGTCGATCTGCGGCAGCCCGCCCAGCTCCACCGGAACCGGGTGGTGCCGCTTCGGGCCGACGAGCCGCGAGGGGGAGACCCGCTTGCTCCACACCGGGTCGAACAGCACCCGCCGGCCCTCGATCTCCACCAGCGTGGAGGCGTGGCCGTACCAGATCACGCGCAGGCCGTCGGCGGGTGGCGGGGTGGACGGCGGGATGCGCAGCGGGACCGGGCCGCCGGGGTGGCGCAGCTCCCTGTCCTTGGCCATCTCGCCGAGCAGGCCCACGGGCGGGGCGGTCATCATGTGCGTGGGCTCCGGCATGGAGTTGTAGAAGAGCCCGTCCTTGAACTGCGGCGAGCGCCGCATCCTCGCCGCCCGGTCCGGCCCCGACGTCAGCGGCCGCACGCCCAGCTCCGCGGGCACCTCGCGCAACGCCCAACCGGCGGCGGCCAGGGCCACCCCGCCCGCGAGAATCCGCCGCGCTCTCCGCATTCCTGCCATCGCCCACACTCCCCTGAGAGACTTGTTCATCCCGCTCAACCCGGCGGGATTCCCCGGTGTTCCCTTTTCTACGATATATCGCGATAGGTCAAACGGTCTTGATCGCCCCGCCGTCGATCACGTAGTCGGCTCCGGTGACGCTCCCGGCGTGCGGTGAGGCCAGCCAGGTCACCAGGGCGGCGACCTCCTCCGGCTCGATGAACCTCCCGGTCGTCATCCCGGTGCCGGCCGGCAGTCCCGCCAGGAACTGATCGAGCTCCAGGCCGTGCGCGGCGGCGACCGCGGCGCCGTACCCGTTGGGGGCCTCCCACAGCGAGGTGCGGACCGCGCCGGGCGAGACCGTGTTGACCCGCACCCCCCGCGGCCCGAACTCCTCCGCCAGCGCCTTGCCGAACGCGGTCAGCGCCGCCTTGGCCGTCGTGTACGCGATCGGCCCGCCGTGCGGCACCCGGGCGCCGACGGAGGAGATGTTGACGACGGCGCCGCCCCGCTCCAGGAGGCTCGGCAGGGCGGCGCGGGTGGCGCGGACGGTGCCGAGGAGGTTGAGGTCGTAGGTCTGGCGCCACACGTCCTCGGTGGTGTCGAGGAACCCGCCGACCTGCCCCTCGCCGCTGTCGCCGCCGCCCACGTTGTTGACCAGCAGGTCGATCCCGCCCAGCTCGGCCAGCGCCCGCTCGACCGCCTCGGCCGGGCCATGGGCGGTGGACAGGTCGGCGGTCACCACGACGGCGCCGGTCTCCTTCAGCTCGGTGGGGGTGGTCCTGGCGACGGCCGCCACCCGCATCCCCTCGGCGCTCAGCGCCCGCACGATCGCCAGCCCCAGGCCCCTGCTCGCGCCGGTGACGACGGCGGTCTTGCCGGTGAGTCGCATGTCCATGATCGCTCCCTAGATGCGTCAGTTGTGACGCTTTGACTCTAGAACTTGCAACACTGATGACGCAACTTCTGGAGAAATGGGGACGATGCCGTAACCTGTCGGACGTGAGTGAGACGACGCGGGCGCTGAGGTCCGATGCCGAGCGGACGGTGCGCACGATCCTGGAGGCGGCCGAGCGCGTGCTCAGCAGGAACCCGGCGGCCAGCATGGAGCAGATCGCCGAGGCCGCCGGGGTGGCGCGCACCACCGTGCACCGGCGCTTCGCCTCGCGCGAGGCGCTGGTCGCCGCGATGACGGCCTGGGCCACCCGCCAGTTCGCCGCCGCCGTCGACTCCGCCCACCCCGACACCACGCCGCCCCTGGTCGCGCTCTACCAGGTGACGGCCCACGTGCTGCGGGTGAAGATCGACTGGGGGTTCGCGATGAGCCGGGCGCCGGCGGCCGACCCCGAGGTGGCCCGGGTGCACGCCGACGTCGAGGAGCGCTGCGAGCGGCTGTTCGCCAGGGCCCAGCAGGCCGGCGTGCTGCGCGCCGACGTGGACCACCTCTGGGCCAAGCGGGTCTACTACGCGCTCATCCACGAGTCGGCGCAGGAGCGCGACGGCGACCCCGACGCCCTCGCGGCACGCCTGGTGGACACGTTGCTACGGGGGGTCGGCACCGGGCAGGGCCTGACCTGAAACCGGTGACCCGGGGGCAGCGGGCCGGGGTGCGCCCCGAACGCGGCGCGCCCCTGGAAACGCGACACCATCACCAGGCCCGCGCTGCCCGCTCCTCGTCGCTCCCGCTCACTCTGCCGGCGCCGATACTGATCATGTCGGGCTCCTTCCTCGGTCATGGCCTCCGATCTTCGGTCTCGTCCCTTTCGCCCGGCCCGCGATGGGGATAGGGCCACGGATTGGGCCGGCAACGGCCCAGCGACTTCGACTGCTGCACCATGACCGGCGCCAGGCGACCGGGGCCGGGACACGAGCGGTGGTGGTGACCCAGCCCGTGCCCGACCTCGTGACTGATCAGGTAGTGGCGGTAGGCGGCCAGGTCGCCGCCGTACTGGGGGACGCCCTCGGCCCAGCGCAGGGCGTTGATCACCGAACGGGTGCCGTTCCAGCACGACAGCTCGCCCCCGGTGCGGAGCGGGCGGCACTGGCGGATGGTGAGCAGGGGGCTGGACAGGGCGACGCGCACCCGTACCGGGCCTCGGTCCACCCGCCGGAACCTGGCCCAGCCGCGGACGTCGTTGAGCGTGCGGTGCACCTCGGCGGCGAACGTACGGGGATCGAACGGCAGGCCCCGCTCCACCTCGACCAGGTAGCGCACCGGGTTCCCGCGGCCGGGCCGGGCGGGCGCGGTGCCGCGGACGACGGCGTACCGGCCGGAGGCGGCGTACGGGACCTTCTCGCGGGGGTGCTCGTGGTGCCCGGGGGCCAGGGGTTTGGGTGGCGGCGGTGTCGGTGTCGGTGTCGGGGTCGGCCCGGTGGGGCCGGTGGAGGGTGCGGTGGACGGTTCGGTGCCGCAGCCGGCCGCGATCAGGAGCAGGGCCAGGAGCATGAGCAGCGGCATCGCGGCCTCCCCACGTGGTCACGGTGGGGAGGTTTTCCACGATACGGGCAGCCTTGTCGTGATTGATGGGCAGGGTGGCCCCGTCAGACCGGTCTGGGCGCGTAAGGGGTGATGTCGATGGGAGGCGTCTCGCCAAGGGCCAGGGCGGCGGCGATCAGGCCGGTGAACGGGCCGGCCGTGAGACCGTACGCGCTCAGGCCCGTCGCCACCACGACGCGATCGGTCAGGGGGCCGATGAGGGCGGGGCCGGGGGCGTACACGGGGCGCAGGCCGACCCTGACCTCCGAGACCGTCGCGTTGACCAGGCCGGGCGCCACCCGCAACCCCGCCTCGATCACCTCGTCCAGCCCGCCCATCGTGATGCGCGGGGCGAATCCGACGTCTTCGACGGTCGCGCCGATGACGATGCGGGAGTCGGGGAAGCCCAGCAGGTACGGGCCGATTCTGGGCAGCACCATCGGCCACCAGGCGGTGTCGACGCCCTCGAGGGTGGCGTGCAGGATCTGCCCGCGCCGGGGGAAGACCGGCAGCTCGACACCCAGCGGTCGGCACACCTCACCGGTCCACGCGCCGGCGGCGACGATCACCATGTCGGCGTCGAGCCGGGCGCCGTCGCCGACCTGAAGATCGCCGGCCCGCCCCTCCGCCATCTCCGCCGCCCGCTCCGGCCCTCCCTGAACGCCCGGCCCGCTCTCCGGGCTGCCCACGCTTCCTAGATTGCCCGTACTGCCTGCGTTGCCGGTAGTGTCCGGGCTGCCCGAGGCTGCGGGGATGCCTGCGGTCCCTCCGCTCCCCGCGCCGGTCGCGGCGTCGTGGTCCAGTGGGGCGGCCTGGCGCCAGGACGTGGTGTCGCCGGTCACGAGGGGGCCCCGATCCCCGGAGGCGCCCCGCCCCGCCGGGCCCCGGCCGTTGCCCGTGCCCTGGGAGACCGGGCCCACGAGGACCTCGCCGCCGGGGGTCAGGGTGGCGGTGCCCGTGATGACCCGGGCACCCCGGGCGATGGCGGCCTGGAGGAGCGCGTCGCGTACCGACCGGCCGTCCACCCGGGCCGCGCCCGGCACGAGGATGGCGGACAAGGCGTCGGACAGCGGCGGGAAGAGCTCGGACGGGGTGGACACGTCGATGATGTCGCCCATCTCCGGCGCGGCGGGATGGCGGCGCCGCAGCAGCCCGCGCACCGGCTCCAGGTCGGCCGGGTCCTCGGCCACCAGCAGGGCGCCCACCTCGGCGTACCCGATGTCCTCGCCCAACTCCTCCACCAGCTCCGGATAGGCGCGGGCGCCCTCGCGGGTCAGCCGGTACCAGTCGTCGTCTTCTGAATGGTCCACCCACGGGCACACGATGCCCGCGCCCGCCTGTGTCGCCTCGCCTTGGTAGCCGCCGTCCACGACGGTCACCTCGGCGCCCTGGCAGCTCAGGTAATAGGCCGCGCCGGCTCCTACGATGCCGCTCCCGATCACCACAACACGCATGAACCAATGATCGCAGCCGGGGTGACCTGGGCCGATGACCGGATGCCTGACTTGCCGTGCGGATCCTCCACCGCGCCCTTCCCCGTGCCTGTGCTCGGCTCCCCGGCGGCGGGTTTAAGGTCGGCGCATGGACGCCGCCGTCACCACGATCGACCTGTCCGAGCCCGCGCGGGCGGCAGCGTCCGACGGGACCACCGTCTGGTGCGCGGAGGCGCGCGGCGTGCGGGCCTACACGGCGTCCGGCACGCCCCACGGCAAGGGCGACGAGAGCGACACGGGCGGCGCGGGTCGCGAGGGCGCTGCGGGTCGCGGGCGTGGTGCGGGTCGCGAGGATGGCGCGCGGTTGCCGGAGTTATGGTCCCTGGCGGCGGTGCCGGGGACGGTCACCGGTGCGGGGGTGCCCGGCATGCTGGCGGAGACCGTGATGATGCCCAGGTCGTTCGCGGGGACGTCGCCGGTGCACATGCTGCGGGACTCGCTGCCCGAGGGGACGCTGGCGGGGGCCTCCCGGGATCGGGTGTACTGGCTCGGCCCGTCGGGCGTACCGCTGGCCAGCGTGCCCTTCGAGGGCCGGGTGCTGGCGGGCGGCGGCGAGATCTGGGCCGTGGGCGCCGACCGGGCGTGCCGGCTGGCCGAGCCGGGCCGCCTGCACGAGCCGGTCGAGCTGCCTGACCTGGACCTGTGCGCGGTCGAGGGGGAGCGGCTGTGGTGGACCTCGAAGCGCGACACCGTGCTGCGCGGCGGGCCGAGGGAGGTGGACCTCGGGCGGCGGGAACGCGGCGGCATGGCCGTGTGCGCGGGCTCCTTATGGGTCAGCGTGACCGGCGGGCTGTTACGCGTGTCGGCGTGGTCGGGTGAGCCGAGGCGGTTCGTGGGGGCGCCGGAGGGGCCGGTGCCGTATCTGGCCTGCGCGCACGGGGTCCTGGCCGGCGGGCTCCGCGACCTGTTCACCCTCGCCCCGGCCACCGGCGCCGATGCGCGGCTGGTCCGGCTCGGGCTGCAAACACCTCTAGCGTTGATGATCGCGGCGGGCAAGCACCTGTGGGCCTTCCCCGCCGACCGCCCACAGGCCCTGATCATCCCCCTCTGAACCAGTACATCCGCAGCCCGCGCAACCGCAGGCCGCGCAACCGTCGCGTCTGGAGCCCGCGCATGCGCGGGCCGCTCATCCCGAGGTCGTGCCGGGGATGTGCGCGTCGATCCGCTCGCGTGCGTGCGGGCAGTCGTCGAAGCTGAGCGGGCAGGCCAGGGCGTGCTCGATCAGCTCCTTGGCCGCCCGCGCCTGGGCGATGCGCTGATCGAGCGCTTCGACGTGGGCCGTGAGCAGGTCGGTGTGGTCCATCGGGTCGGGCGTGGACAGCAGTTGCCGCAACGCGCCGAGCCCGAGCCCCGCCTCCTTGCCCATCTGGATCATCGCGACCCGCCGCACGTCGGCCTGCCCGTAGCGGCGGTGCCCGCTCTCATGCCTGGCCGGGGCCAGCAGCCCGACGCTCTCCCAGTGACGCAGCACGTGCGCGGGCAGTCCGAACCGGGCGGCGAGTTCGCCGATGGTCATGCTCGACGTCATGTGCACATTAAGGGCGATCGCGGCCGCCCGGGCAACTGGCCGGCGTGGAGGGCTATCCGCGCCGGGCCCGCTCCTCTTCCCACCGATCGAGCAGGCGGGGAAACTCCTGGGCCATGAAGGCGTACATGTCGTGCATCAGCTCCAGCCGGGCCCTGCCGCGCCGGTTGTCGCCGACCACGCTCAGCCCCTGCTCGGCCAGCTCCGTGAACGCGGTGAACTCGTCCATCTTCGCCCTGAACGCGCGCCCGGAGACGTCCTCCGCCAGCCGGTAGTGATCCCGGCGCCCGCGCGGCGGCCGGAACCGCTCCACGAGGCCGCCCCGCTCGAGCTGCCCGAGGGCCACGCTCATGCTGCTCTTGGCCACGCCCAGGCTCTCGCAGAGCCGGGGGGCGTCGGCGGAGTCGTCGTCGGTTACCAGCAGCGCGCCGATGACGCGACCGGCCGTCCGGCTGAGCCCGAGCCGCTCGAAGTACAGGCCGACGCTCTCCACGAATTCCTCGACACCCGTCACACGTGAATTCTATATTGTTCGGATCGTTCCGAACAATATAGAATTCCATGGTGCCCGAACCCCAGGACCCGCTGCGCGGCGTCTGCCCCGTGGCCGCCCCGGCCTGGGACGCCGACGCCCGCGACCGCCTTTGGGCCGCGTCGGCGACGGGCGACCCCGCCTGGGCCTGGTGACCAGCATGCCCTGGTGCCGTGCTGCCTCCCGCCGCGGCCGGTCAAAGCCCGAACGCCGCCGCCACCCGCCTCCCCAGGTCGTCCTCGGTCATCGCGGTGCCGATCTCGACGACGCCGAGCCCGAGCCGCCGCGCCTCCTCGGAGAGCCGTTCGGTGAACATGCGGTCGCGTTCGAGGAGGTTGCGCAGCGCCCTCTCCGGATCGCCGGTCCGGCCGGCGATCGACCACAGCGAGCCCCTGCTGTCGAACGCGGCCCGGCGGAAGTCCGGCGTCGGAAGCAGCCACACGGCCCGGCGCGGCTCGGCGAGCAGGGGCGCCACCAGCCGGGGCAGCAGCCGGAAGCCCTCGGCGAGCACGGGAGGATCTCGCGGCAGGCGGAGGAGGTCGTCCACGATCAGGCCGAAGCCCTCACCCTGGAACCAGCGGAACGTCTCCAGCATGGTCTTGGGAGACCGGCTCACCCACCGCTCGTCCATGTCCATGGCGGCGAACGCGCTCAGGAATGGGCTGTCCTCGGGCGTGCTCCGGCGGGCATGGTCCGCCATGGCCTCGTCGGTGTCGTAGAGGCGCAGGCCGTGGCGGGCCGCGATGCGGCGGGCGATGGTCGACTTGCCCGCGCCGGACCCGCCGCCGATCCAGTGGACGTGCCGGAGCCCCTCGCGCAGCCGTCGCTCAGATCGCATCTCTCTCCCGGGCGAATGATCAGACCGCACGCCACGGTAGCTCACCCGAGATCCCAGTCGGGGTCGAGACCGGTCAGAGCGGAGCTCGCGGCCCACACGCGCGCCGCGAGCGCGGGGTCGGCCAGGTGGCCCCGGACGGGTTCGAGGGCGGGCAGGCCGCGGATCCCGAACACCCGCGGTCCCCAGAGCTGGCCGCCGCGTACGGACGGGTCGAGGACGGCCCGGACGGCGGGCCAGGCGGCGGCCTCCTTGCCCTGGAGGAGGAGGCCGGCGGGCAGGCCGCGCAGCCGTTCGCCGGTGGTGCGGAGGCGGACCCCCGGGCGTGAGGGGGTGAGGGAGTCGAGCGCGCCGCCCGGGTGGGTGAGCACGCTCAGCGTCGTGCTGCCGGCGGCGCGCAGGCGGCGGTCGAGTTCGAGGCCGAAGAGCATCTGCGCGAGCTTGGATCGCGCGTACGCGCGCTTCGGCAGGTAGTCACACGTGCTCTGGAGATCGTCGGGATCGAGGCTCTCGGACTTCGCCGTGAAGCTGCCGGTGGTGACGACCCGGCTCGCCGGGGTGGCCGTCAGCAGCGGTGCCAGCCACCGGACCAGCGCGAAGTGCCCGAGATGGTTGGTGGCGAACATCAGCTCGTGGCCGTCCGCGCTCTCGCGCCGTGGCGGATGGTCGAGCAGCACGCCGGCGTTGCAGACGACCGCGTCGAGCCGGTCCAGCCGCAGGGAGTCCGCGGCGGTCTTGAGTGAGGAGAGGCCGGCGAGGTCGAGGCGGAGGTGACGGACGCGCGCGCCGGGGACGCGGGAGCGGATCGAGCCCCGCGCGGCCTCGGCCTTGGCGGGGTCGCGGCTGCCGAGGACGACGGTGGCGCCGGTGCCGGCGAGCTGTTCGGCCACGAAGTAGCCGATGCCCGCGTTGCCGCCGGTGACGAGGAAGGTCTTGCCCTCGGCGGACGGCAGGTGACGTACGTCCCAGGGACTGTGGAGGGAGGACATGTCGGATTCCTTAGTGCTGGAGCTCTTCGGCCGCCCGCCGTGGCATCAGGGTCACGGCGGGGACGGTGACGGCGGTGAGGGCCGCGACGACGACGAGGCTGGTCGTCAGCGCGTGGCCGGCGCCGGAGGCGATCGACTCGAAGAAGATCGAGGTGACGGCGGCCGAGCCGATGCCGGCCGCCAGTTGCTGGATCGCCGACAGGGAGCCGCTGGCGCTGCCGGCCTCGTCCGGGTTGATGTCGCCGATCGCGACGTCGAAGATCGTGCCGTAGCAGGTGCCCATCCCGAGGCCGGTCAGGAAGACGGCCGGGGCGAGGGCCCACAGGCTCAGGCCGGTCCCGGAGGTCGTGACCAGGACGAACAGCCAGCCGCAGCCGATCAGGATGACGGCCAGGCCGGCGAAGACCAGGATGCGGCCCAGCTTCCTGATCAGCGCCATGCACGCCCCCGCCGCGACGATGATGCCCACGGTCATCGGCAGCAGGCCCAGGGCGGCCTCCCGGGCCGAGGCGCGCAGCCCTTGCTGCATGAACAGGGACAGGACGTACACCAGCCCCGTGGTGGCGGCGAAGACGATCAGGCCGACGAGCAGGCCGGAGCCGAAGCCGCGGTTGCGCAGCAGGGACGGCTTGAGCAGCGGGTCGGCGGCGGTGACCTGGCGGCGGGCGAAGGCCGCCAGGAACGCCAGGCCGGCGGCGACCGCCAGGACGGGGATCGCGGTCCAGCCGTCGCCCGACCCCTCGACCAGCCCGAACAGCAGGCCGAACATGGCGGCGGCGAGGAGCCCTGAGCCCACGCCGTCCACGCCGGTGGCCCGGTCGCCGTCGTCGTACGGCAGCAGCCGCACGGCCAGCACCAGGCCGAGCCCGCCGAGCACCAGGTTGACCAGGAAGATCGGCCGCCAGGACAACCCCGCGATGTCGGCGTCGATGAGGAGCCCGGCCAGGATCGGGCCGCCCACCGAGGCGACGCCGAGCAGGGGCCCGAACAGGGCGAACGCCTTGGTGAGCAGGTCACGCGTGAACGTCTTGGTCATGATCGCGATGCCCTGCGGGATCAGCAGCGTCCCGAACGCGCCCTGCGCGGCGCGGGCGACGACCAGCAGGACGGGGTCGGGGGAGAGCCCCGCCACCGCCGAGGCGGCCGTGAAGCCGGCCATGCCGACGAGGAAGAGCCTGCGCTGGCCGTACTTGTCTCCGAGCCGCCCGCCGACCACGAGCAGGACGCCCATCGCCAGCATGTACGCCGAGCCGAGCCATTTGATCAGGCCCTCGCCGCCGTGCAGTTCGGCGGCGATGGTGGGCGCGGCGATGTTGGTGACCGTGGCGTCGATCATGTCGAGGGCGTCGGCGAGCAGCACCAGGCCCAAGATCGACCACATCCGGCGGGTGGACGGCGGGCCGGCCGTCACGGGGGTTGCCATGGAGTGCCTCCATCGAAAAGAAAACTGAACTTACTCAGAAACTATAACCACTTCAGATTCAGATGTGTTCCAGGTTTCGGCTACGATGGGGGCATGGCGACGACGATGGGGCGCCGCGAGCGCAAGAAGGCACAGACCCGCCAGGCGCTGTCGGACGCGGCGCTGCGGCTGTTCTCCGAGCACGGCTACGACGGCGTCACCGTGGCGCAGATCGCGGAGGAGGCCGACGTCTCCATCGCGACCCTGTTCGCCCACGTGCCGGACGGCAAAGAGGCGCTGATCTTCGACGACGGCGCCGAACGACGTGTCTGGCTGGTCGCCGCCGTCCGCGACCGGCCCGCCGGCCAGTCCGTGCTGGAGGCCCTGCGCCGCTGCATGGCCGGCCGGGGGCCTTTCACCGACGACCTCCCGCCCGGCCTGCGGAGCAAGCGCGACCTGATCGTCGGCACGCCCGCGCTGCGGGAATACTCGCGCAAGCTCTGGATCGCCAGCGAGGGGGCCCTGGCCGAGGCGATCGCCGCCGAGAGCGGCCGCGACCCCTCCGACATGACCGTCCGCGCGCTCGCCCGCTACGTGCTGGAGATCCCCGAGCTGGCGGGCACCGAGCCCGACCCCCTCGCCGCGATGAACGCCATTTTCGACCTGCTCGAATCCGGCTGGCCCCGATCGCCCGGGAAGCCCTGACCCGCCGCCGCGCCGTGAAGCGAACCGCCGGCGGACGGCAGCTTCAAGCTCGTGAGGTAGGTCTCGATGTGGGTGCGGGCGCAGAGGCTGTTGCGGTACTGGCCGTGGCCCACCCCGGTGTACTCGGGCACCATGGTCTTCGGGACCTGCGCGGCGACGCGTGGTTCCACGCCGCCGGGGTGCACGACGAGCACCGGGTCAGGAAGTGAAGTGGCCGCGGCTGACGAGCTCGACCGTCACCAGGACCGCGACGGCCTCGGCGGCCAGGAGCGCGACCAGCACCACGAGCTGCACCAGCCCCGCCTCGAGCGGGCTCGCCCCGCCGAGCAGCATGCCCACGAACGCTCCGGGCAGCGTCACCAGGCCGACGGTCCTGGTCTGGTCGAGGGCCGGCACCAGCGCCTGGGCCGCCGCCGGCCGGCAGATCTCCATGGCCGCGTCCCTGGGCATGAACCCCAGCGACAGCGCGGCCTCCACCTCTCCCCGCCGCTGGGTCAGCTCCTCCACGGCGCGCCGCCCCGCCAGGGCCGTCGCCGTCAGGCAGCCGCCCAGCAGGATCCCGGCCACCGGGATGACCACGATGCCCGCCCCCGAGATCACCTTGAACCCCGCCAGCAGGCCCAGCACCGGCGCGGTGCCCGCCGCCACCGGTATCCCGGCCCACCACCAGCCCCTGCCCGAACCGGTGACGCGGCGACCGGCGGTGTACGTGGCCACGGCGTACATGAGCAGGATGAACCCGGCGATCGCCGCCGAGTAGGCGACCACCCACGTGATCAGCGCGGACACGGCGGCCAGTTGCAGGGCCGCCCGCAGGCAGGCCGTCACGACGGCCCGGCCGTGACCGAGCCGCCCCAGCCAGGCGGCGAGGCCGCCGAGCGCGATCAGGGCGAGCATGGCGACGGGCAGCAGCGGGGTGACGGAGATCAGCGATGACGACGGCATGGCCAGCAGTCTGACGACTTCGGGCGCCGGAAGGGTGGGCAGGGGCGGGTAACAACCCTGGGCAGCCCTTCCGCGACGGCACCGCCCGGATCCGGCTGCCCAAGGGCCGGTGGAACCTGTACACGGAGATCCACGGGCGCGGGCTGGGCACCACGATCGCCCACGACGCGCTGACCGTCGGCGGGGCGGACCAGGAGGTGACCGTGGACGCCCGCCGGGCCAGGACGGCGCGGATCACGCTGGACGACCCCGCCGCGGCCCCGCGGCCCCGGAGCGAGGTGCAGCTCGAGTTCGGGCCCTGGGGGATGGCCTTCTCGCAATGGTCGGTCGAGGACGTGAGGTCGAGGTTCTCCTTCGTCCCCGTGCGGCAGAAGGGGCTGCGCTCGTTCCTGCGGACGTTCTGGCTGAACGCGGACGACTCCTACGATCTTGTCGCCCGCTACACCGACGGGTTCCCCGCCGACCCCTCCTGCGCGGCCAGGCGGGCCGATCTGGCCGAGGTGACGGCCGCGTACCGGGGGTCCGGGGTGGCGGCCAAGGGCACGCCGCTGACCGGGCCCCGGCTCGGTGACGACCCGTCCCTGTTCCTGTCGCCGGTGAACGGCCCGGTGAACGGCCCAGCGGACGGGGAGATCGGCCTGCCGGGCACGCGCACGTACCACCGGAGCCCGGGGTTCGTGTGGGACAGCGCGCTCGAGGTCGGCGACTCCTTCCTGGCCGACGGCGGCAGGGCCGTCGGGCGCGGGCACAGCCGTGAGGTGTGGAACGCCGCGGTGACCGGGCCGTCCGTCGCGGGGCTGGGCGCCGGGCGTACCGGGGACGAGGTGACGGTCGCGGCCGGGGCGCTGTTCGCCGACGGCGGCGCGGGCCGGGCCGGTACGGACGGCGCGGCCACCGGCACGGCCACCCTCACCCAGGGTGGCCGGACGCTGGCCGAGACCGGCCTCGCCGGCTGCCGGCCGGACCCGCCGGAGCGGTGCGTACGCCGTGCGCGCGTAGGGGTGTCACATCGCGGCGGTCCGCCGCGTCTTCAGTGTGGTGGCCGGCATGCCGTGCCGGCCGCCTCGACTGCGAGGTGAATCCCCTTGATCCACATCTGGCGGATCGCGATGGACGCCAGCGAGGTGTCCCTGTCGTCGAAGAGGTCGCCCCTCGATGCTCCGGCCTGCTTCCACGGCTCCTTCTACCTGAGCCCGGACGGCCGGCTGGCGGGCTTCGCGCTGCGGATCCCGGCCGGCGAGGACGAGCTGGTCTGGGAGTCGGTGAGCCTCGAGCCCGCCGCCGCCCCGAACCGGCTCACCGGGCGGGCCCGGCTGGCGCTCGGCCACCGCGTGATCACCGCGGAGGTCTCCGGGCTCTGCGCCGAGCTCCCCTCCCGCTCCCTGAAGATCGTCCTGGAGACGACCTTCCCGGCCAGGAGCCTGCGCTGGCCCGCCCGTACGGGCCGGTCGACGCTCCGGCTGTTCACCGAACTCCATCCCGGTTGCGCCCGCTGACCTCCCTCGCGTACAGTGTTCGCAACAAGGAACGCTGTGTGCAAGGAGATAGTGATGACCAAGGCCGCGAGCTGGGACATGCAGGGCACCTGGGACAGCAGGGGCGCGTGGGGGGCCAAGGGGCACTGGGAGGAGCGCGACGGTCGGAGGCCGGGCCTGTCGGAGGCCGGGCTGGGCCGCATGCGCGAGGTCCTGGCCCGTCATGTGGACTCCGGGGCGGTGCCCGGACTGGTCGCGCTGGTCGGCCGGGGATCCGACACCCACGTCGAGGCGCTGGGGACGATGCACGCCGGTGGCGGCCCCGCGATGCGGCGGGACACGATCTTCCGGATGGCCTCCCTGAGCAAGCCGCTCACCGCCGCCGCCGTGATGATCCTGGTCGAGGAGTGCCGGGTGCGGCTGGACGACCCGGTCGAGACCTGGCTGCCCGAGCTGGCCGACCGGCGGGTGCTGGCGAGCATCGACGCCCCGATCGGCGAGACCGTGCCCGCCCGGCGCTCGATCACCGTGCGCGATCTGCTGACCTTCACCTTCGGGTTCGGGGTCGTCCTGGCGGCGCCGGACACCTACCCGATCCAAGTCGCCATGCGCGAGCTGGGCCTGGACACCACCTCGCCCGCGTTCGGGCCCGACGAGTGGATCCGCCGCCTGGGCGAGTTGCCGCTGATGTACCAGCCGGGGGAGCTGTGGCAGTACCACACCGGCTCCGACGTGCTGAGCGTGCTCGTTCCCCGGGTGACGGGGCAGTCGCTGGGGGCGTTCATGCGTGAGCGGCTGTTCGAGCCGCTCGGCATGGCCGACACCGGCTTCCACGTGCCGGCCGGCAAGATCGACCGGCTGCCCACCAGCTACGCCCACGACCCGGAGAGCGGCGAGCTGGTCGTCTGGGACGAGGCGGCGGGCGGCAAGTACGCCACGCCCCCGGTCTTCGAGGCGGGCGGCGACGGCATCGTCTCCACCGTGGACGACTACCACGCCTTCTACCGGATGCTGCTGAGCGGGGGGACGCTCGACGGCGAGCGCGTCCTGTCGCGGGCGTCGGTCGAGCTGATGACGATGGACCACCTGACGCCGGGGCAGAAGACCGAGAAGGACGCCTTCGGCGACCACTTCGGCCGGCACGGCGGCTACGGCTTCGGCATGGCGGTCCGCACCCACCGCCGCGACCTCGCCTCGCCCGGCCAGTTCGGCTGGGACGGCGGCCTGGGCACCACCGCCTACGCCGACCCGCGGGAGGGCCTCGCCGGCGTGCTGCTCACCCAGGCGGCCATGGACACGCCCGACACCGCGCGCCTGCACCGCGACTTCTGGACCACGGCGTACCAGGCGATCGACTGAGCCGTGGAAGTTTCACCCCCGGCCGCAGGTCACTGACAACCCTTCCTGACGATGGCGGCGCGGGCCTTGACAGGGCCCCGCCGCTGCGCCAACACTCTCTCTCCACCGCAAGTGTGTGACATAGCACTTCGGGGTTCGGAGTGTTAGCGCTAACAGGGAGGATCCGCAGTGAGACGATTAGCGTCCGTCATCCTGGCCGGGCTCGTCGCCACCGGCCTGTTCCTCATCCCCGCCGCGCCCGCGTCGGCGGCCCCGGTCAACCTGGCCCTCTCGGCGAGCCCGTCGGCGTCCTACACCTCCTCCTGGGAGAGCGTCGCCGCGATCAACGACGGGATCGACCCGCCCGGCTCGAACGACACCGTCAACCGCCGCTGGGGCACCTGGCCCAACACCGGCGAGCAGTGGGCACTGCTGACCTGGTCGCAGTCCCAGACGCTCAACTCGGCGCAGGTGTACTTCTTCGACGACAACGGCGGCGTGCGGGTGCCCGCGTCCTGGAGGCTGCAGCGGTGGACCGGCAGCGCCTACGCCGACATCCCCGGCACCTACCCGACCGCGGTCAACGCCTACAACACCGTCACCTTCTCCTCACCGGTGAGCACCACCAGGCTGCGCGTCCTGCTGCAGAGCGGCCAGGCCTCGGTCGGGCTGCTGGAGGTCAAGGCCATCGGCGAGGGCGCGCCGCCGCAGAGCGGCTGGAACCCGCCCGCGAACCTGGTCACCCCGCTCAACCAGGTATGGCAGCACGTCGAAAGCACTTACCCCAACCTGTACGGGTTCCGCAACTACGGCTGGGACCAGGTCATGGCCAACGGCGGCTCGATCAACTACTGCGTACGCTGGGACACCGGTGCCACGGTGACCGCCGCCCAGCGCGACCAGATCCACGCCACGCTGGCCCGCCAGTTCAAGAAGTGGATGGACCTCATGGTCGGCCACAACGCCTGGCCGTACACCAACGTGCCGGTCAAGGTCGTGGGCTGGGCCGTACGCGACCGGAACCAGCTCCAGTGGAGCGACAACTCCGTCGACATCTACGTGAACAACATCCGCGAGAACGCGCCCCAGTGCGCCGAGCCGTGCGGCCGGTTCTTCAATCAGAACGGCCAGTACCCCAACTGCCCGGGCGGCCCCTCCCACCATTACGACATGTCGCTCTGGTTGACCGCCGGGTTCGGCGGCGGCGCGGGCGGCGACTGGGGACAGCGCATCGGCAGCGAGTACTACATGTCCAACCTCAACACCGACAACGTGCACATCCTGCTCCACGAGATGGGCCACTCCTTCGGCCTGGACGACTTCTACGACTGGACGCCGACCGGCGTGGGCGGCTTCCTCATGAAGGCCGGCAGCGCCGCCCAGATCACGGAGTTCGACGCGTGGATGTTCCGTGACTGGTGGCGCCATCTGAGGAGCCGGTATGGCATCTAGGGTCGCGGCGGTCCTCTGTCTGATCCTCGCGCTGCTCGCCACCCCGGCCGAGGCGGCGATGGCCAAGACGGTCTACATCCCCTCCCGCTGGCAGAGCACCGGTGAGGTGCCGTGGGTCAGCGCGCGGACGAGGGAGTCGGCCAACTTCATCCTGCTCTGGGGCGACCGGTCGGGGACGAACCCCGCAAGCGCCCCCGAGCCGTACCGGTTCGATCCCGGCAACGTGCTCGGCCAGCTCGAGAACCTCTACTCCTTCTACGTGAACACCATGCGGTTCACCCCGGAGACCGGCCTGCTGGCCCAGCACAAGATCATCGTCATCGTCACCAGGACCTGGTCGAACGCCCCGCTCGACGCCTGGGCCACCGGCGGCTCGGTGGACGGCAGGGTCGGCGTCATCAACATCGCCCCCGGCGCCGCGCTGTCCGGGTCGTGGGGCCTGGCGCACGAGCTGGCCCACGTGTTCCAGAACTACACCTTCCTCGGCCGTTCGGGGTTCGGGTTCACCCACGCGAGCGCCGGGACGTTCTGGGAGGCCAGCGCCGAGTTCATGGCGATGCAGGTCTATCCGAGGACGGCGGCCGGCGACCTGACCAGGTTCATCCGCACCGAGAACCTGGCCTACAGCAGCAGCCGCCACCACTACGGCGCCTGGATGCTCCTGCAGTACATCAAGGAGCGCGACGGGCCGGCCATGTTCAACCGGATCTGGAACGAGGCCAGGAACACCGAGCACCCGCTCGAGGTCTACCGCCGGATCTCCGGAATCGACCAGACGGAGCTCAACCGCCGGCTCGGCGAGTACGCCCAGCGCAACGTCACCTGGGACTACGCCAACCGGGCCGACTTCATGCCGTTCCTCACCAGCCTGTACCCGTTCGTCACCGCCTACAACGGGGTGGCGGTGGAGCCGGTCAACGCCTCGGCGGGGCACTTCCGCATCTCCGACGCCCTGGCCCCCTCCGACTACGGCTACAACAAGATCCGCCTCGTCCCCGGCAGCGACGGCGGCCTCATCCGCATGCGGTTCCGCGGCCACGTCAACGCCGCGGCGCAGTCGGGCTGGTCGTACGGGTTCGTCGCGGTCCGCAACGGCACCCCCCGCTACGGCCCCGTCCACAACTCCTCGAACGGCGAGGTGACCTTCCAGACCCAGCCGGGCGAGAGGGACGTCTACCTCGTGGTCGTCGGCGCGCCGGGAACCGTGCACAAGTACGCCTTCCTCGACGGCTACCCGCGCAACCACCGCTACCCGTACCAGTTCCGCCTGCAGGGCGCCACGCCGTGGGGCTTCGAGCCGGGCCACGCGCGCCCGCCCGCCCCGGGCAACGGCCGCTGGCACTCCAACGGTGGCGGCTGGGTGGACAACCGGGCCAACGTCGCCGCCACGGCCTACGTCGGCCCCCGGGCCGCCGTGTACGGCAACAGCACGGTCAGCGGCAACGCCCGCGTCGAGGACCTGGCCTGGATCAACAGCGGCGCGACCGTCGGCGGCAACGCCGTGGTCAAGAACAGCGCCCTGGTCCAGGGCGGGGCCAACCTCAACGGCAGCGTGGTCATCGGGGGCGACGCCGAGCCGGCCACGGCGTGCGGGTCGGGGACGTACCTGATGTTCAACCCCGACCGCCGCTGCGACGGCGGGGGCGGTGAGGCGGACGTCAACCCGTCGCACCCGATCTTCAGCGACAACGACCTGGCCTTCGGCGGGGGCGGCGAGCCGGAACCCGCCGCCAACCTGGCCGCGAGCGCGACGCCCTCGGCGTCGTACACCTCGCCCTGGGAGAGCGTCGCGGCGATCAACGACGGGGTCGTGCCCAGCCCGCGCTGGGGCACCTGGCCGGAGACCGGCACCCAGTGGGCCGAGCTGATCTGGCCCTCGACGCAGACGATCAGGTCGGCGGAGGCGTACTTCTTCGACGACGGCGGCGGCGTGCGCGTGCCGGCCTCGTGGCGGCTGCAGTACTGGAACGGCGGCGCCTACGCCGACGTGCCGGGCGCGAGCGCCTACGCGACGGCGGCCGGCGTCTCCAACAAGGTCACGTTCGGCGCCGTGAGAACCACGCGGCTGCGGTTCGTGCTGCAGAGCGGCCAGGGTTCGGTCGGACTCCTGGAGGTCCGCGCCTTCGTCTGACGGCCGCGCGCGCCCGCCGCCCCGCCCTCACCGGTGGTGCGGGGCGGCGGGCGCCCCACCGACCGGGCGCGCCTCACCCGAGGGCGCGCCCCTACCGGCAGGGCGCGCTCCATCCGCGGGTGCGCCTCATCCGGCCGGGCGCGCCGAGAGCCTCAGGAGGGTCTGCTCGGCCGCCCGGGTCATCTCGGCGGGCACGCCCAGATCGTCCAGGTACGCGCCCGTGTCGCGCATCTCCTGCGCCCGCCGCACGGCGTGCGTGCGGGTGCCGGTCAGGAACCGGTCGATGACCGCCTGCCCGTCGCCCGCGAGCTGCCGGGCGACCTCGGCGCGGATCCACCCCTCGTCACCCGCGGCCCGCCCCGCCGCCACCGCCTCGCAGACCACCGAGGCCAGCCCCTTCATGAACACGCTGCGCAGCAGCTTGCGGCCCATGGCCGCGCCCGGAGGCCCGTCGAGCACCTCCACCGGCGCGCCCAGCGGTCGCAGCAGCCCGGCGATCGCGTCCGCGCCCGGCCCGCTGGCCAGCAGGGGCACCTGGTGCCCGTGCAGCGGCACCGGGCCCAGGATGGCGACGTCGGCGAAGGCGCCGATCGTGCTCCCCAGGCGTTCCATGACCGCGGGGGCCGCGGTCGTGAAGTCGGCGTAACAGGCGCCGTCCGCCAGATGGGGCCGGCACGCGGCGGCCACGGCCGGGGCCGCCGAGGCCGAGGTCAGGACGAGCGCGTACGCCGCCCCCTCCACGGCCTCGCGCGGCGTCGCGGCCCTGGTGACGCCCTCGGGGGTGGCGGTGGCCGCGGGATCGTACCCGAGCACCTCGTGGCCGGACCTGACCAGCGCGGCGGCATAGACGCCGCCCGCCTCGCCCAGGCCGATGACGGCACAACGCATGATTCATCAATCCTTGATGCTAGAAGTTCGGAAAAGTCGTCAAAGGTCCTGCGCGCGGCCGAGCGCGGCGGCGGCGCGGCGCAGTTCGGGCACCCAGCCGAGCATCTCGCTCTCCGGATGGCGTTCGGCGGGTCCGGAGACGCCGACCGCGGCCACCGCCGGGCCGTCGGCCGGCGGCACGACCGCGCTGATGCCCGAGGAGCCGAGCACCCGTTCGTTGAGGGAGTAGTGGTAGCCGCGTTCCGCGATCAGCTCCAGCTCGGCGCGCAGGTCCGCCTCGCTCGTGGGCTTGCCGCCCGCCGTGCCCAGGTCGCGGACCGAGGCGATGAGGGCGTCGAGCTCGTCCGGCGGCATGGCGGCGGCGAGCACCTTGCCCGCGCCGAGGTGGAGCGGCAGCCGGCGGCCGATGGGCAACTGGTAGCGCAGCGGGTCGGCGCCGTCGACGCGGACGATGACGATGCGCTCCAGGCCCGACCTGATGTGCAGGGTCGTGGTCAGGCCGGTGGTGGCGGCCAGCTCCTGCAGCACCGGGGTGGCGGCGCGGCCGAGCCGGTCGGTGACGAGGAAGCCGTGCGCGGCGGCGAGAGTGGCCGGGCCGAGATGATAGGTCTGCCGCTCGGCCACCACGAACCCGCGCCGCTGGAGCACACCCAGCAGGCGCAGGGTGGTGGCGGGGGACAGCCCCGCCCGCCGGGCGACGTCCGAGAGCCGCAGCGGCTTGTCACTGCGCTCCAGCACCTCGATCACGTCGAAGGCGCGCTCGACCGAGCGCATGGACGGCTGTGGCTGCCCGGAGGTCATCGGCGGAACCCCTTCGCCCTCGCGGTGCCGGATCTCCGGCACGGCGTCGGATTGATCATGCGGATTCCAGGATGGCAGCCCGTTTGCCCTCCTCGAGCGCGAAGACCGCCTCCGCCGCCAGCGCGACCGTCTCGGCTTCGGCGGCCGGGACGACCACGACGCCGTCGGCGTCCCCGAGGATCAGGTCGCCCGGCGCGACGGCGACGCCGCCCACCGCGACCGTACGGCCGAGATGACCCGGCCCGTTCTTGTACGGCCCCGCCGGTGTCACCGCCCGCGCGAAGACGGGCATGCCCATCTCGCCAAGCCCGTCGGCGTCCCTGACGGCCCCGTCGATCACGAACCCGGCCACGCCCCGGTTCTTGGCGCGCTGGCCGATCAGCTCGCCGATCAACGCCCTGGACTCGTCGCCGCCACCGTTGACCACGATGACGTCACCCTCCCCGGCGACCTCGAGCGCCTGGTGGATGAGCGCGTTGTCACCCGATCGGGTCCACACGGTGAAGGCGCGGCCGGCCACGCGGGCGCCCGTCCAGACGGGGCGGATCCTGGAGTCGAGGACGCCGAGGCGCTCCATCGCGTCGCCGATGTTGGCGGTGGGCAGGGCGGCCAGCCTGGTCAATGCGTCACTCACGGTCGTTGCCTTTCAGCTCTGGTCATTGCGGACGAGGGGAAGCGCCTGCTTGAACGTGGTCTCCTGCTCGGTCCAGTACGTGGTGTAGTCCTGGCCCGACTTGTAGACGGTGGCGAGGCCGAGGGCCTTCATCTTGGCGACCACGGCCGGGTCCTCGATGGCCTTCTTCAGCGCCGTCTCGATCTTCGTGCGGACGTCGGCGGGCAGCCCGGCGGGCGCGGAGTAACCGCGCGCGGTCGCCGCCTCGACCTGGTAGCCCTGCTCGGCGAACGTGGGCGCGTCCGGCAGGAACGGGCTCCGCTGCGCCGACATCACGCCGAGCACCTTGATCTTGCCCTGGGAGACGAGGTCCTTGACGTCGCTGACGTTGCCGACGTACGCGCCGACGTGCTTGCCGAGGAAGGCGGCGATGGCGGAGGCGGCGCCCTCGGAGAAGTGCACGGGCGCGAACTCGGCGCCCGTCTTCTGCCGGATGTCGGCCAGCGCGAAGTGCTCGCCGGTCTGCACGCCCGTGGTGGTGACGGTGACGCTCTTCGGCTTCGCCTTGACCGCCTCGACCAGGCCCTTCAGATCCTTGTACGGGCTGTCCGGCGCCACCCCGACCAGCATGGGGTCGAGCACCTGCATGCCGAGCGGCAGGAAGCTCTGCCGGGTGTAGGCGGCGCCGCGGCTCGGGTCGAGGGGCGAGACCACGACGGACGGCGAGCCGGTGGCGCCGATGGTGTAGCCGTCGGCCTTGGCCTTGGCCAGCGCCGTGTAACCGATCTGGCCGCCGGCGCCCGGCTTGTTGAGCACCTCGACGTTGGTGCCCAGCTCCTTCTCCAGCACGGGCGCGACCACGCGGGCGGCGGCGTCCACGGCCGCGCCGGGCGCGAAGGCGACGACCAGCGTGACCGGCTTGCCCTTGCGCGGCCAGGCGCCGGCGGCGCCTCCGGGCTGCTGGGCGCCGCACGCGGCGAGCGCGGTCGTCACGGCCACGGCCGTGACGGCGATCTTGAGTTTCACGGTGACTCCTTTTCGGGGGGTTGTCTCAGGCCTCGGGGTCCGCGGCCAGGACGGCGGGTTTGCGCAGCCGCAACAGCGGGCTCGCGGCGATGGCGAGCGCCACCACCAGCAGGACGGCGCAGATCGGCCGGGTGAGAAAGACGGTGAGGTCGCCCTGGGACAGCTCGAGCGACTCGCGCAGGGAACGTTCCATGAGAGGCCCGAGCACCAGCGTGAGCACCAGGGGCGCCAGCGGGATGTCCAGCCGGCGCAGCGTGAGCCCGAGCAGCCCGAAGGCGACCATCACGAACACGTCGAAGACCGAGAAGTTGATCGTGTACGTGCCCACGACCATGAACGTGAGGATCAGCGCGGTCAGCACCGGGTACGGGATGCGCAGGATCGACGTCCACACCCGCACCAGCGGCACGTTGAGCACCAGCAGGATGACGTTGCCGACGAAGAGGCTGGCGATGATCCCCCAGGCCACGTCGGCGTGCTCGGCGAACAGGGTCGGCCCCGGCGTCAGCCCCTGCTGCAGGAAGGCCCCCATCAGCACGGCGATCGTCGGCGAGGCCGGGATGCCCAGCGTGAACAGCGGCACCAGCGCGCCGTTGGCGTGGGCGTTGTTGGCGGTCTCCGGGCCCGCCACGCCCTCCACCGCGCCGGAGCCGAGCTCGTCGCGGTGCCTGCCGAACTTGCGCTCGGCGCCGTAGGCGAGCAGCGAGGACACCGAGCCGGTCATCCCGGGCACGAGCCCGAGCGCGAACCCGATGCCGGTGCCCCGCGCGATCGCCGGGGCGCTGCGCCGCAGGTCGGCCCGGCCGGGCAGGAGGGCGCGCAGCCCCGGCGCGACCGCGTGGGCCGTGCCGCCCTTGGCCGTGGCGAGGATCTCCGACAGGCCGAAGAGCCCGATGATGACGGCGACGAAGCTGATGCCGTCGAGCAGCCGCTCGCTGCCGAAGGTGAACCGGGGCGCCCCCGCCACGGGGTCGATGCCGACCATGGAGATCAGCAGGCCGAGCACGCCGGAGATGAGCGCCTTGGTCATGGACCGGCCGGCGAGTGCGACGAGCAGGGAGATGCCGAGCACCATGAGGGCGAAGAACTCGGGCGGCCCGATCCGCAGGCCCAGATCGCCGAGGGGCTTCGCGGCGAGGACGAGCCCGGCGGTGGCGACGGTGCCGCCGACGAACGATCCGAGCGCGGCGATGGTCAGCGCCACCCCGGCGCGGCCCTGCCGGGTCATGGCGTAACCGTCGATCGTGGTGATCGCGGAGGCGGCCTCGCCGGGGGTGTTGAGCAGGACGCTGGTGATCGTGCCGCCGTACTGGGTGCCGTAGAAGATGGCGGCCAGCATGATGATGGCGCTGGTCGGATCGAGGTTGAGGGTGAGCGGGATCAGCAGCGCGACGCCGGCGACGGGGCCGATGCCGGGCAGGACCCCGATCAGGGTGCCGAGGAGGCAGCCGATGAAGGCGTACAGGAGGTTCTGCGGCGACAGGGCGGTGGACAGGCCGCCGAGCAGGTCGGCCAGGACGTCCATCACAGCCCCCAGCCGGCCAGGAACGGGATCCCCGACGGCGGGAGCTGCACCATCAGGCCGTGGGCGAAGCCGTAGAAGATGCCCGCGCTGCCGGCCAGGGAGAGCGCCAGCGACAGGACCCAGCTCCGGCCCGCCCGCCACTTGAGGTGGTACATGAGGAACAGGAACACGCTGATCTGGTAGCCGAGCAGGTCCATGACCGCCGCGAGCACCACGAGACTGCCCAGCACGGCGGCGGCGTGCCGGACGTCCGTCCCCTCGCTTTCCGCGGCCTCGCCTCCCGCGGTCTTGTCACGGCCGGCGCGGACCGACTGGACGAACCAGGCGATCGCCAGCAGCCCGAGGGCGATGGCCAGCACGAACGGGAAGAAACCCGGGCCGGGGCCGAACGACGTCCACAGGCGCAGGCCGAGCGACTCGACGGCGACATAGACCGACAGGGCGACGAGGACGGCCTGCGCGCCCGTTCTCAGCCGGGCGCCGGAGGGTGGCGCCAGGGGCTCCGGGGGATCGGGGGCGTGCTGGGCGAGCGCGGGTTCGTGGCTCATGGGGGTGTGGCCGCCTTCCAAGTCTTTTCACAGAGTGAAAAGCTCTTTCATTTCATGACAAGCCTGGTAGGAGGCGGGTTGGTATGTCAAGAGTTGCGGGGAGGTTTCCGGATATGCACAAACACGTGACGTGACCGCCGAAAACACGAATCCATCGACTACCTGACCGGCGGCGACTTCGATTGCACCGGCCTGGGCTTCATCGGCAGCGGCGGCGGGCCTGGCCGTCCGCCGGCACTTCGCCACCAAGGAGGAGCTGCTGACCACCGTGCTCGACGTCTCACGCCGGTTCATGGAGGCCGGCGCCGCCGAGACCGCGGGCCTGCCGCCCGCCGAGGCGCTGGACCACCTGTTCGACGGCTTCGCGGCCTTCTGCGTAGAGCGGCCCGGCCTGTTCATGATCTGGCTGGGGGAGCGCCGCAACCTGTCCGACGACGTGCGCGGGCGCATCGGCAGGGCGGGCACCAGGACTGCCTCCGGATGCCGACGGGCGCGGGCGCGGCGGCCCGGGCTCTCCCGCCCTGAGGCCCACGTCTTCGCCCGGCTCGCCGTCGGTCGCCTGTCTTCACCTCGATCCCCGTCGCCCGGACCAGATCGTGCCGGAGGGGTTGCGGCGGCTGCCGGGCGGGGGCGGGTCGGGGCGGGGTACGGTGCTCGAAACGCCGGTCGCCGGCCTGACGGTCGCGGTCAGCCCTTCGCGTTCGCGGGTGAGCCGGCCCGCATGCTCTCCCTGAGCGGCGACGGCAGGAACGACGAGCGCGGCCCGGCCAGCGCGGCGTCCATGCGCTCGGCCTGGCCGTTGGTGAACATGAACATGGCCGCGTCCTCGACGTAGTCCATGTAGTTCATGAACATGTCGCCGTTGGGCCCGTTGCCGCAGCTCAGCTTGGGGAAGTCGGGGGTGCCGCGGTTGTGCCCGGCCTGGTTGGGGGTGTCGTCGACGAAGTCGGAGCCGGAGCAGCCGCCGTCGTCGTCGCCCCAGATGTGGCGCAGGTTGAACCAGTGGCCGATCTCGTGGGTGGCGGTCCTGCCGCCGTCGAACGGGGCCTCGGCCGTACCCGTCGTCCCGAACGCGCTGTGCCGGACCACGATCCCGTCGATCTCGGGCGGACCACCGGGGAACGTGGCGAACCCGAGGGCGGTCTTCAGCTCGCACACCCATATGTTGAGGTAGCGGTCGGCCGGCCAGGCGCTGGATCCGCCCTGGTCGTCGTGCTTGACGCTGTGGTCGGGCTCGAACTCGGCGACCGTGGTCTCCTTGCGTACGACCCCGGTGGTGGGCGCGCCGGACGGGTCCTGGTCGGCCGGCCTGAACTCCAGGCGCGCGTCGGCTGCGAGCTCCTTCCACACCTCCGGCACCTTGTCCGCGTCGGGGTTGGCGCGTCTGAAGTCCTCGTTGAGCACTTTGAGCTGGCTGTCGATCTGGTCCTGGCCGATGTTCTGCTCGGGGGTGCGGTAGACGACGTGGACCACGACGGGAATGGTGACCACCTCCTGTCTGGCGGCCGCCCGCGCGGTCTTCCTGGCGAACGTCTCGTTCTCGATGGCGGCCAGCGCGACCGCGTAGCGGGGCGTGGTCGCGAGGAGCTGGTGGTGGACGGGCATGGTGGCGCAGCGGTCGGTGCCGGGCACGGGGGTTCCCTTCGTGAGGGTCGGTGTACCCGGCACGTACCCGTACCGTAGTCGTTTAATCACTCTTAGTAAGGAGTTGAACCTCCCGTGGCGGGAGGTCTTACCGTCGTAGCGTGACCGAGAACGACCGGAGATGGAGCATCGGCGAGGTGGCCAAGGCCAGCGGCGTCACCATCCGCACGCTCTACCACTACGAGGAGATCGGCCTGGTCCCGGCCAGTGAGCGCACCGCCTCGGGGCACCGCCGCTACACCGAGGCCGACCTGCGGCGGCTCTACCGCGTGCGGGCGCTGCGCGGGCTGGGGCTGTCGCTGGAGGAGATCGCCGGCGTCCTCGACCGGCCCGGTGACGACCTGACGGCGCTGCGCGCCCTGCTCGGCGCGCAACTCGCCGAGCTCGACCTGCGGGCCGCCCGCATCGGGCAGCTCAAGGAGCAGATCAGCGGCCTGCTCTGGATGCTCGACAAGGAGGTCATGCCCGACCCCGAGAAGTTCATGGCCGCGCTCGAGCTGCACTCCGTCTACGAGTCCTTCTTCGGCCAGGAGCTGCGCGACCACCTGGCGCGGCGGCGGGCGGAGATCGGCGAGGAGGGCATGGCCGGCATCCGCGCCCAGTGGCTCGACATGCTGCGCGAGGCTCGGCGGCACCTGCTCGACGGCACGCCCGTCGACGACCCCCGGGTGCAGACCCTGGCCACCCGCTGGGAGGCGATGGCGGCCGGGCTCCAGAGCGGCGACCGGCAGGTCGACGAGCGGGTCACGGCCGCCGGCATGGCGCTGTGGCGCAGCAGCGGCCCCGAGCTGAGCGCGCAGCTCAGCCGCCAGATCGACTGGCTGGACGCGGGCGACCTGCCCGCACTCATGGACTTCTTCGAACGCGCCAGGAAGGCCCGCGAGGGCACCGGCTGACCAGCCGCACGACAGCCGGGTCACCTTCGCCATCACATTCGTCCCAGCAAGGAGTTCAGCGTGAGCATGCCCTATCCCGCCGCGCAGGAGCGGCCGGAGCACAACGAGGTCGGGGGGCTGGTGTTCGACGACCCCTACCAGTGGCTGGAGGCCGACGACGGCGACGGCGTGGCGGAGTGGCAGCGGGCCCAGGACGAGCTCGCCCGCTCCTACGTGCACGGCTGGCCCCACTACGACGCCCTCGCCGCCCGCGTCGGCGAGCTGGTCGAGCAGATGGACGCCAGAAACCTGGTGGCCCCGGTGCGCTACGGGCCACGGTGGTTCCGCGGCCGCATCCCCGAGGGCCGCGACCTCATGGTGCTCGAGACGGCCGGCGAGGTCACCGGGCCGTGGCAGCCCGTGATCGACCTCAACGAGCTGTCCGACGGCACGCCGCTGCGCATCGGCCCGCAGCCGTCACCCGACGGCCGCCTGCTGGCCTACTCCATCGACGCCGCGGGCCGCGAGCTGCCCGAGCTCAAGGTGATCGAGACCGACACCGGGAAGGTGCTGCTGGACGGCGTGCCACAACAACGACCCGGCGCCGTGGCCTGGCTACCCGACAGCACCGGCTTCTTCTACATGGCCAACGTCCCCACAGCCGCTGACCACACGGCGAGCAGCACGGCGAGCAGCACGGCGAGCAATGCGGCGAGCGGTGGCACGGCGGGGGACGGTGGCATGGTCGGCGGTGGCGCGCCGAGTGGTGGCACGGCGAGTGGTGGTGCAACGGGCGGCGGCGGTACAGGCGGCGATGGTGGTCCGGGCGATGGTGGCGTGGTCCGCGCTGCCACGGTCGGCGCTGCCACGGTCGGCGCTGCCACGGTCGGCGCTGGGGCGATGGGCGGCGGACGCATAGTCGCTGGTGGTGCCGGTTCCGGGGCGGTGTTGCGGTGGCGGTTGTTCTTCCATCGCATCGGGCAACCACCGCCCACCGAGCCCGAGCCGCTCGACCTCCCGCACCCGTTCGCCATCCCCAAGATCTCCCGTGACGGACGCTGGGCGGTGATGCAGGTCGACCACCTGCGGCCCCGGCCCCACTACCTGGCCCGCCTGGAGGAGCCCTGGCAGTGGCGCGAGTTCATCACCGACACCGAGCACCTGTACAAGGGCGTGGTGACAGGCGACGCCTACGTGGCCGTCACCACGCTGGGCGCCCCGCGCGGGCGGCTGGTCCGCATCCCCCTCGACGGCCCCGGCGACCCGGCCGACTGGACCGAACTGGTGCCCGGCGGTGACGCCGTGCTCACCGGCGTCACACTCGCCGGCGACCGGCTCGTGCTCGGCGAGTTGGTCGACACCGTCTCCCGCGTCCGCGTCCTCGACCTCGACGGCAACGAGCTGGCGCGGGTGCCGCTGCCCGGCCCCGGCTCGGTCAGCTCCATCGCCCAGGGCGTCGTCGCGCTCGGCGTGATGGACCAGGTCGTCGGCTGCGACGACGCGATCACCTTCGGCTACACCTCCTACACCCAGTCGCCGACGGTCTACCACTACGCGCTGAAGACCGGCGAGCTCACCCGGCTGCAGGGGGCGGGCCACACGCTGCCCGGCCTCGTCACCACCCGCGTGTGGGCCACCTCGGCCGACGGCACGCGCGTGCCCTGCACCCTTGTGCACCGGGCCGACCTCGACCGCTCACGCCCGCAGCCCACACTCCTGCACGGCTACGGCGGGTTCAACATCGCCGAGCTGGCCTCCTACCTGGGGCCACTGGCCGCGTTCGTGGAGGCGGGCGGGATCTACGCGCACGCCCACGTGCGCGGCGGCGGCGAGTTCGGCCTCCAGTGGTGGGAGGGCGGGCGGCTGCACGCCAAGCAGAACAGCTTCGACGACCTGTACGCCATCGCCGAGCGGCTCATCGCCGACGGGGTCACCGCACCCGACCGGCTGGCCTTCCAGGGCGCCTCCAACGGCGGGCTGATGGCGGGCGTGGCCGCGACCCAGCGGCCCGAGCTGTGGCGGGCGGTGGTGTGCCAGGCACCGAAACTCGACCTCATGCGCGTGGCCCACGACCCACTGGGCACGATGGCGACCCTGCCCGAATACGGCGACCCGCGAGACCCGGCCGACGCGCCCGTACTCATGGCCTACTCGCCCTACCACCACGTGGAACCCGGCACGGCCTATCCGGCGATCCTGCTGGACGCGGGGGCCAACGACCCCCGCTGCCCCGCCTGGCACTCCCGCAAGTTCGCCGCCAGGGCCCAGACCGCCACCACCTCCTCCCATCCAGTGCTGCTGCGCGTGTGGTCCGGCGCGGGCCACGGCGGCACCGGCTGGAGCACGGTCGTCGCACAGCAGACCTACTGGCTGGCGTTCGTCATGCGCGAACTGGGACTGACCCCCCCTGACGGGCACTTGTGAGGGCGAGTGGAGGCTCATTCCCGGCTACCCGGGAAGGCGAGTTGCGGTTCGCTTTCCGCTGTTGGGTGTTCGGGGCGGTTGGTTGGGCTTGCTCGCTGCTGGCGGGCACTTGGGAGGGTGGGTTGGGGCTTACTCCCGGCTCCCGGCTCCCGGCTCCCGGCTCCCGGCTCCCGGCTCCCGGGTTCCGAGATCGGAA
>NZ_JBFAIM010000077.1:0-40270 GCF_040654715.1 Nonomuraea sp. NPDC050643
GCCATCATGGCCACCGCCGTGATCGCCTCCATCCCGGCCACCATCCTGCTCATCATCGCCCAGCGCTACGTCGCCGCCGGCGTCACCGCCGGCGCCGTCAAAGACTGACCTTCGCAGAAGGGACCCTCACTTCATGACCGTCGCCGCTGCAGGCCCGGTGTTCTCCCTGCGGGAAATCCCGTTCAGCCATCGCGGTTCCTGGTTCGGCCTCTCGCCCGTGATAGCGGAGAAGACCTACGCCCAGGACGTGCACCTGGTCTCCCACCAGGCCGGGATGCACGCGATCCTGCGGCTGACCCCCACGGCCGAGACCACCGTCACCGCGACGCCACACCAGTTGACCTGGAGCGGCGACGGCGGCCGGATCGACCTTGCCTACGAGGACCACGACACCGTGCGCATGCAGGGCCATGGCCTCGGGCTGCGGCTGGTGGCCGCCGATCCCGTCCTGACACCGTTCAGCGGCCCGTACTTCTACCACGACCCCCTCGACGGCTCCTACGTCTTCACCGCGTACCAGACCGGACGCCGCTACCGCGTCACCCTGTTGAGCGGGCGGGCCGAGCCCATCGGCTCGCAGGCCCTGGGCACCGCGGAGCGCGGTGTCGCTGTGCCCGGCGGCCAGGCGTGGGAGCTCGCCATCGAGGAGTACGAGACCGCTCGCGCCCCCTACTCCGGCACGGACACCTTCGAACAGGTGGCCAAGGCCGCGCGAGCCGAGTTCGACGCGTTCGCCGCGGCGGTGGCGCCCTGGCGCAGCGACGCCACGCCCGCCGCCGAACTGGCCGCCTATGTGCTGTGGTCCGCCACCGTGCGCCCCGCCGGGTTCGTCACCCGGCCGGCCGTCCTGATGTCCAAGCACTGGATGAACAAGGTGTGGAGCTGGGACCACTGCTTCAACGCCCTCGCCCTGGCCGAAGGGCTCCCCGGCCTGGCCCATGACCAGTTCCAGTTGCCGTTCGACCATCAGGACGGCGCGGGCGCGCTGCCCGACTCCGTCACCCACTCCGAGATCCTCTACAACTTCGTCAAGCCCCCCATCCACGGCTGGGCGCTGCGCCACCTCCCACCGGCCCCGGATCCCGCCGAGACCTACCGCCGTCTGGAGCGCTGGACCACCTTCTGGCTCGAAGCCCGGCGAGCCCCCGGACGGCCGCTGCCGCACTACCAGCACGGCAACGACAGCGGCTGGGACAACGCGACCACGTTCGATCCCGAGCGCGTGGTGGAGACCGCCGACCTCGCCGCCTTCCTCGTGCTTCAGATGCGCGAACTGGCCCGCCTCGCCGCCGATCCGCCGACGTCCGCCCGATGGCTCGACCAGGCCGACCGCATGCGCGACGCCCTGTTCGCCGAGTTGTGGGACGGCGAACGATTCGTCGTTCGCGGCGTGCGCACCGGACACACCTGGTCCACTTCGAGCCTGCTCGAGCTCATGCCCATCGTGCTCGGGGAGGAACTCCCGCCGCAGGCCGCCGCGATCCTCGCCGCCCGGATCGAAGCGCATCTGACAGCATTCGGGCCCGCCACCGAATCGCCCGCCTCCCAGCACTATCAGGACGACGGTTACTGGCGAGGCCCCATCTGGGCGCCCTCGACCGTCCTGATCGAAGACGGCCTGCGCCGCGCCGGTCACATCAGGCTGGCCGACGAGATCAGCGCCCGTTTCCGAGCGTTGTGCGAGAAGTCAGGCTTCGCCGAGAACTTCGACGCCCGCACGGGGGAGGGGCTCCGCGACCGCGCCTACACCTGGACCGCCAGCGCCTACCTCATCCTCGCCGCGGCTCATGAACGACGGCGCAGGGGATGATCCTTCGGGCTCGGCCCCGTGCCGGCCGCACAGGCTCCACGCGCTGTCCGGACACCCGGTGGCCACGGCTGCCGTTCATTCGCAGCACCACGTTCGGCGCCGGCCCGGACTTCCCGCAGGCAAGATCTTCCCCACGATGAGCGTTGGGAGAATAGTCTGAGGTAATGGATCGTCGCATCCTCGGCCTGGAGAACGAGTACGGCACCACGTTCACATTCCGGGGGCAGCGCCGACTCTCCCCCGACGAGGTGGCCAGATACCTGTTCCGGCAGGTCGTGTCCTGGGGCCGGTCGAGCAACGTGTTCCTCCGCAACGGCGCGCGTCTGTACCTGGACGTGGGCAGCCATCCCGAGTACGCCACGCCCGAGTGTGACAACGTGGTCGAGCTGGTCACCCACGACAAGGCGGGCGAGCGCATCCTGGAAGGCCTGCTCGTGGACGCCGAGCAGCGGCTGCGCGAGGAGGGCATCGCCGGGGACATCTACCTGTTCAAGAACAACACCGACTCGGCCGGCAACTCCTACGGCTGCCACGAGAACTATTCGGTCGAACGGCACGGCGAGTTCGGGCGGCTGACCGACGTGCTGATCCCGTTCCTGGTCACCCGGCAGATCATCTGCGGCGCGGGCAAGGTGCTGCAGACGCCGCGCGGGGCGGTCTACTGCGTGTCGCAGCGGGCCGAGCACATCTGGGAGGGCGTCTCGTCGGCGACCACCCGTTCCAGGCCGATCATCAACACGCGCGACGAACCGCTCGGCGACGCCGAGCGGTTCCGTCGCCTGCACATCATTGTCGGTGACTCCAACATGAGCGAGACCACGATGCTGCTCAAGGTCGGCGCGACCGACCTGGTGCTGCGCATGGTCGAGGCCGGGGTCGTGATGCGCGACCTCTCGCTGGAGAATCCGATCCGGGCGATCCGCGAAGTCTCCCACGACATCACCGGGCGGCGGCGGGTGCGGCTGGCCAACGGACGCGAGGCGTCCTCTTTGGAGATCCAGCAGGAATACCTGTCCAAGGCGAAGGACTTCGTCGACCGGCGCGGCGGCGACCCGATCGCCCGCCGGGTGCTGGACCTGTGGGAGCGCACACTGCACGCGGTCGAGACCGGCAACCTCGACCTGGTGTCCCGCGAGATCGACTGGGTCACGAAATATCAGCTGATCGAGCGCTATCGCAAGAAGTACGACCTGCCGCTGTCCTCGCCGCGGGTGGCCCAGCTCGACCTGGCCTACCACGACGTGCACCGCAAACGCGGGCTGTTCTACCTGCTGCAGCGGCGCGGGGCGGTGGAGCGGGTGGCCCCCGAAATCAAGATCTTCGAGGCGAAGTCGGTGCCGCCGCAGACGACCAGGGCGCGGCTGCGCGGCGAGTTCATCCGCAAGGCGCAGGAGAAGCGGCGCGACTACACCGTCGACTGGGTGCATCTCAAGCTCAACGACCAGGCGCAGCGCACGGTGCTGTGCAAGGACCCGTTCCGCAGCGTGGACGAGCGGGTGGACAAGCTCATCGCCGACATGTGACCGCCCGGAGGCGGACCTGCGCGCGAGCGACGACCCAGGCCCGCGCCCGAGCGACGACCCAGGCCCGCGCCCGAGCCGGCTCACCCGGCTAGGGCCAGGAAAGTACGGCCTCACATTTGTCGTAGTCGTCAGACTCCACCGACTGGCAGGTGTCGGTGCCCGCGTCGTAGTCGTATTCGCGGCTGTGGTCGACACCTCTGTCGCCGACGAGCCGATCGCCGTCCGCCCCGCCGAACAAATAGTCGTTGCCGTAGGTCATGCCGGTGTCGTTGTAGTCGCCGTAGAGCTTGTCCACGCCTGCGCCGCCGTACAACCAGTCATTGCCGCCGTGGCCGTATATCACGTCGCCTCCGCTGCCGGGGCCGCCGTTCAACGTATTGTCCTCGTCATTGCCGACGAGGATGTCGGCGGACCAGCCACCGTGAATCTCTTCCACATCGTTCGGGATGTTTTCCTGTTCGCCGGCGATGCCGTCGTCGGCGACGCCGTTCAGAGAGGCATTCACCCGCACCCCCTTGTCCGCGTAGCTCACTATGTCCCGACCGCTGCCGCCGGCGTATGTGTCGATGCCGACCCCGCCGCGCAGATCGTCGTTACCCGGGCCTCCGCTCAGGCTGTCGTTGCCGTCCGAGCCCTCCAGCAGGTCGCCCCCGTCCGCGCATTCCTGCGCGCAACCGCCGAAGAGCCGGTCGTTGCCGGTGTCCGGCTTTCCTCGGCTCACGACCAGGTCGTCCGGGCTGAGACCACCGGTGATCCACTGCGCTCCGGGGCCGCCGTAGACGACGTCGTTCCCGGAGCCGCCGTAAAGGCGGGCTTGCGTCTTACTGCTCGTGGGCAGCAGGTTGACGATCGTATCGGCGCCTTGGTGGCCGTCGACGTCCAATCCCGTGGGAGTGCCGCTCAACCCGCATTCGACTTCGTGGTCGGTGACGTCGATGCAGTCGCCGCCCGGCAGCATCGGGTGGTTCTCATCGGCGATGCGTACCCGGCCGTAAGGGGCCGGGGTGATGGTGATGCGGTTGCTCTCGTAACTTCCGTCAACGGTCAGCGTGTTCCCGACCACGCCGGCACGGCTTGGGGTTGGCTCCACGCCGGCCATCGCGGTGACCGGCGAGGCTAATACCATTCCAGCCACCAGCGCCGCCGCGCCGATCCCACGCTTCGCCGCGCGACCTCTCTCCTCTCGTGCGTTCGTGGTACGCCTGCTATTCGCCCGTGAGCCGAAAATTGCCGTGGGAAGGATCTGATTCATCCAGGCTCCAATGTAGAACCAGCATGTTGCTGGTGAACTCTGCGTTTGCTGGTCGTTCAGCAGGATGTGCCGACACGAATCCGCGTCGGTGCTGATCTTGTTCAGTACGCCGGCCGCACTTCCTCCGTACCCGGCCTCTCTTGGTCGGTAGCGGCCGACATGAGGGAGGATGTTATGCGGCGGTTCTTCCGCTTCTCTTCCGTTCCTGTTCGATCCGACGCCGGCGCGAGTACGACTTGTCCGCCGGGCCGGGAACCCCCCCCGTAAAGCAGTGTTCATATCTGAACGCTGTCTACAGAGGTGCCGCGGCCGGCTCGCAGCCGTACCCGGATTCCGGTTTGCTCTCGCTCATGTCGTGACATGAGCATCAGCTCATGACATCTGCGAGATCGGGTATTGGAACTCATGCCGCCATCCCCGCATAGTGGGCGCGTGAAGCCTTCCTTGCAGGTCGCGGTCATCGGCGACCACGACAAGACGTACACCCCGCACGTGGCCACCGACGATGCGCTGCGCCACGCCGCCGACCACCTCGGGGTCGGGATCGAGGTTCGCTGGCTGGCCACCGAGCCGCTCGAAGCGGACCTGTCCGCGGTGCGCGCCGCGGACGTGCTGTGGTGCGCCCCCGGAAGCCCGTACCGCAGCCTGAGCGGCGCGCTGGCCGCGCTCCGGTACGGCCGCGAGCACGGCGTCCCCACCCTGGGCACGTGCGGCGGCTGCCAGCACATCATCATCGAGTACGCCCGCCATGTGCTCGGGTTCGAGGACGCGCAGCACGCCGAGTACGACCCCTACGCCTCCAGCCTGTTCGTCACCGAGCTGGCCTGCTCGCTCGCGGGCCGGACCATGCCCGTCACCCTCACACCCGGCTCCCTGGCGGCCGGCATGTACGGGCGCGACGAGGCCAAGGAGCAGTACTACTGCAACTTCGGCCTCAATCCCGCCCACCAGAGCGCCCTGCACGAGGGCGGCCTGCGGGTGACCGGCGTGGACGGCACCGGCGAGGCCCGGGTGCTGGAGATCCCCGGGCACCCGTACTATCTGGCCACGCTGTTCGTGCCCCAGACGAGCTCGTGGCCCGGGCGCCCGCACCCGCTGGTCGTGGGGCTGCTGCGCGCGGCACTATGACGTTCACGCAGCTCAGGATCCTGCAGACGGTGGCGCGTACCGGCAACATGACCCGCGCGGCCGAGGAGCTGAACACCACGCAGTCCGCGGTCAGCCACGCGCTGCGCGGCCTGGAGAGCGAGCTCGGCCTGACCCTGCTCGTCAGAGGCAGCCACGGGGTGAGCCTGACCGCCGCCGGGCGAGCCGTCTGCCGCCGCGCCACCCTCATCCTCACCCAGCTCGAAGCCCTGGAGCAGGAGGTGGCCGCGGCGCGCGGGCAGGACGGCGGCAGCCTGCGCGTCGGCGCCATCCCCAGCGCCAACGCCCGCCTGCTGCCACGGATCCTGCGGGCGTTCGGCGAGGCGCATCCAGGCGTGCGGCTCACCGTGATCGAGGGGTCGGACGGGGAGGTGCTCGACTGGCTGCGGACCGGGGCCGTCGACATCGGCACCCTGACGGCTGGGGTGGTGTCCGCCAGGGTGCCCGATCTGGTCATGCGCCCGCTGGCCACCGACCAGATGCTGGCCGTCCTGCCCAGCGGTCACGACCTGGCCGTACGCCACTCCGTACCGGTCGCGGACCTGGCCCGGCAGCCGTTCATCATGTCGACGGGCGGATGCGAGCCGCTCATCACGGCGCTCGCGCGGGAAGCGGGCGCGAGCCTGCGCTGCCACTATCGGGTCCGCGACACCAACAGCATCCTCGCCATGGTCGCCGAAGGGCTCGGCGTGAGCATCCTGCCCGAGCTCTCCCTGCCAGCTCACCACGCCGGCGTTCACGTCGTCCCCCTCGAACCGGCCTCCGAGCGCACCATCCTGGTCGCCCTCCCGGCCGACCCGCTCCCGGCGGCCACCGCGTTCCTCGAACATGCGCTTGAAGGAGGCTGAAACACCTTTCCGAAGCGGGGCGGGACGCGCGCTTGATCCAGCGGCGTTCCGCGGTTTGATCGTGCGCCTCTGACCACGGTCAATCGTCACGCGACAGAGAAACGAGCACCTCACCATGGCTTCTCATCCCTTGATCACGCACGTCACCGTGCTGAACACCCTCGACCCCGACACGCCGCTCCTGGACGACCTCGAACCCGTGCGCGCCGTCACCGAAGGCGCTCGCGTCGTGGCGCTCGGCGAGGGGGCGCACTTCGTGCACGAATTCACCCTCGCCCGCGCCCGGCTGCCCCGCCACCGGGCAGCCTGGACAGGGCCCTCGCCGACGCCGGGCTCGACCATGAGATCACCCTGACGGACCTGCGCTCGCCCGAACCGGCGGTGACCTCCCTGGAACGCATACGCTCACAGAGCACCACCATGGACACACCCGTCGCCGAGACGTTCGACGCCGTCCTGTGCACTCCGACCGTGGTCACGGACGACACCACCACCTTCTAGAAGCGAACGCGACGGCGGGCTCAGCCCGGCGCCGCGGTCCGGGCCGGCGGGCGTTCCTGCTTGATATCCCGCTGACTCGCGTCCGGTCCCGTGCTTAGAATTCGTGCGACGCCGTCCTCGAGGTGGCTCCGCTCTCCCTTTGGGGGTGGCTCATGGCTGATGAGACGATCCGGCTGCTGCTTTCGGTCATCGACGACGGAGCGGACGCCCAGGATCTCGACCAGGCCACCGTCAGGCTCCGCGACGAGCTCCTCGACCTGGACGTGGTGGTCAGCGCGGCAGGGGGCGGCGAGGTTCCGGAAGGCGCCAGGGCGGTCCTGTCGTTCACGATCGGCGGTCTGGTGATCGCGCTGGCCGGGAGCGAGCTGCTCGGGGCGATCGTGAACGCCGTCACCTCATGGCTCAATCGCAACCAGCACCGATCGGTCAAGCTGGACATCGAGGGCGACGTCCTGGAACTCACCGGAGTCCGGGCCAAGGAGCAGCGCGAACTGGTCGAGGTCTGGTTACGCCGCCGGGGGCAGGCCGAGACCCTCACCCCGCAGGGCGGACGGCGTATGGCGCTGATCGTGGCCGGGGACGAATATCAGGACCCCGGGCTGCGCCGGCTGCGCGCGCCGGCGCTCGACGCCGAGGCCCTGGCCCGGGTGCTCGGCGACGAGGCCATCGGCGGCTTCGACGTTCGTACGATGCTCAACGAGCCCACCGCCGTCGTCAACGAGGCCGTCGAGGACTTCTTCGCCGACCGGCACCCGGACGACCTGCTCCTGCTGCACTTCTCCGGCCACGGAGTCAAGGACGACAGCGGCGAGCTCTACTTCGCCACGCCCAGCACCAAACTGAACCGGCTTGGGGCCACCGCCGTCGCGGCCGAGTTCGTCAACCGGCGGATGAGCCGCAGCCGGTGCCGGCGCATCGTGCTGTTGCTCGACTGCTGCTACGCCGGAGCCTTCGCGCGTGGCGCGCTGCCGCGGGCCGGTGGCGGCATCCACGTCGAGGAGCAGTTCGGCGGGCGCGGGCGGGTGGTGATCACCGCTTCCAACGCCCTGGAGTACGCCTTCGACGGGACCGAGCTGGCCGACGCGCAGGAGCAGACGTCGCCGTCGGTGTTCACCAACGCCCTGGTGGAAGGGCTGGAGACCGGCGAGGCCGATCGCGACCAGGACGGCTACGTGGGCATTCACGAGCTGTACGACTACGTCTACGACCGGGTCCGTACCGTTACGCCCCACCAGACGCCGGGCAAATGGACGTATGACGTACAGGGAGACCTGGTCATCGCGCGCCGCAGCCGGCCGGTCGAGCGCCCCGCTCCGCTGCCCAACGAACTGCAGGAGGCGATCGACCACCCGATCGCCAAGATCAGGGCCGGCACGGTCGATGAGCTGGCCCGGCTGCGGGACAGCAGGCACGCGGGCCTCGCCCTGGCCGCCCGCCTCGCGCTGGAGGCGCTGGCCCACGACGACAGCCGCATGGTCTCGGCCGCCGCGGTTCACGCACTCGGCTCCGTCCCTCAGACGCCCGCACCGCTGCCGATCACCTCGCCTCCTGCGACCGCGGCGCGTGCCGCTTCCGTCGCCGACATGGTCGCCGCGCGCACGGTATCGGAGAGCGCCGAAGCGCGACCACGGGCGTCGGGCCAGGACACAAAGGTGTCAGGCCAGGACATAGAGGTGTCGGGCCAGCGCACGGAGGTGTCAGGCCAGCGCACGGAGGTGTCGGGCCGGGGCGCAGAGGTGAGACGCCCGGCGGGCGATGAGGGCCTGGCATCGGGAAAGCCGGCAGCGGGCCTGGCGCGGGACGCGGGTTCCCACGAGACGGTCTCCGGCCGGCCAGGGGTGGCGCTCGTCCTGCGCGGGCTCGCCCTCGTGTCGGCGCTCCTTCTCGTCGTCGGCCCCTTGGAGGCGAGCCCCGGCTCGGCCCGGTTCACGGGTCCGTTCTCGGGCGCCTTGCCGGTGTGGTTCCTGCTGCTGGTGATGGCCGCGGTCGGGATCGCGTTCCTCCCGGAGGGTCGCGCACGCGCGGCCGCGTTGGGTGCCGCGGCCGGTCTGGCGGCGCTTCACCTCGGCCTGTTCGCGCGGCTCATTCTCCCGAGCAGCATGGACACCAGGCCAGAGGCGCTGATGACCATGGCAGGTGCCCTCCTCGTCATGCTGGTGGTGCTCCTGGAAACGGCCACGACCCAGGTGGGCGCGCTCAGGCTCGTGGCCGCCGCCGCCGCTCTGCTCGCCGTCATCCTGATGATCATCGACTTGGCCGATCCCGATATGGTGGCCCAGGGCACGGGGCAGTCCATGCTCTTCGCCGCGGCGCTGATCCTCACCGCCGCCCTCCTGCTCCGCGCGGTCCAGGACTGGCGGGCAGGCAGGCCGCGGCCGGCCATCGCGTGGAGCACAACGGCCACGGTCCTCATCGCCGGCGACATCCTCGGCATCTACGCCGACAGCCAGTCGGAGCAGGAAGCGGCCCCCGCCTATCTGCCCGTACTGCTGGCCCTGCTGGTCGTGGCGGCCCAGGCGACCCCCGACCGAACCGGCCTGCTGACCGCGCTCCAACTGGTGGTGATCATCGGGCTGGTGCACAACTTCACCCTGGTCAGCACCGGGCCGGTGTTCCTCGGCGTGTTGTTCATCGCGGCGGGCTGCGCAGGCGCCGCCGCCTACCTGACCGGCCTGACCCAACGGGAGGCTACACGGCCGGTATGAGCCGCAGACTCCCAGGGCCGCCCCCGCCGCCTGCGGCCCGCCCATCGCGGTTTTCCACAGAGCGCGCATCGGGGCTTTGTCGTGTTTTGGGTGCATAGAGACCCTTATGTTCTGAATCGGCGTCGAAACTGAAAGGACCCAGGGCGCGAGCCCTGGGCCCGGATCCGACTCGGGCCGTAGCAGGTTCGTCCGCCACGGTCACCAACTTGGGGGATCACAGTGAAACGAGTTCTTCTCGCCGCGGCGCTCGCGTTGACCGCCGCCACCACCGCTACCGCCAGCGCGTCTGTCCGGACGCCCACGCCGGAGATCTCGCCGTCACCCGACGAAACCTCGCCCATGCCCGAAACCTCGCCCATGCCCGAAACGTCACTCTCACCGGAGGCCACCGCCAGCCCATCCGGCCCCGGCTGCGCCGCGATCGAGGACGGACTGTCCGGCATCGCGGACGAGAAGGCCGGCACCGCTCTCTCCCGAATCTCCGACTTGTCCATGCTGTCGGAGGCGGTCAAGGCGGCCAAGCTGGAGGAGACGCTGAACTCCACCCAGGACATCACGATCTTCGCGCCGAACAACAAGGCCTTCGAGGCGGTCCCTCAGGAGACCAGGGACAAGCTCCTGGCCGACAAGGCGGAACTGACCAAGGTCCTGTCCCATCATGTGGTGAAAGGCGAGACAGCGCCGGCCGACCTGGAGGACGCCACGCTCACGACCCTGCAGGGCGGGGACCTGACCGTGGCGGGTTCCGGCGATGACCTCACGGTCGACCAAGCCCACATCGTCTGTGGCGGCGTGCAGACGAGCAACGCCACCATCTACGTCATCGACAAGGTCCTGATGCCGGAGTCATGACGCACGATCCGAGCCGCAAGGGCGTCGCCAGGCGACCGGCGACGCCCGCAGAAGACATCACCGGCGACCACGCCCGCGCGGGCCGGCGGGGCATCGAACCGTCGAGTTCAACGTTTGGGCGGAAGGGGAATGAACGCGCTGGTGCGGCGGACGTAGTCGGTGTATCCCGGCTTGGTGCCGGACAGTCGTTCTTCCAGGAGTGGCTTGCCGGTCTTGGCGAGCAGGAGGTACGTCATGGCGACCGGCGAGAGGAGGGTCAGGAGGCCGGGCCAGTGCTCCGCGGCGATGAGGAAGAGGCCCCACCAGACGGCGGCGTCGCCGAAGTAGTTCGGGTGGCGGGTGTAACGCCACAAACCTGTGTCCAGGACACGCCCTTCGTTGGAGGGGACGGCACGGAACCGGGCCAGTTGCCGGTCGCCGACGGTCTCGAAGACGAAGCCGACGCCCCAGATCGCCACGCCTGTCCAGCCCAGCCATCCGACCGGACCGGTCGTGCTCATGCCGACCTGGACGGGCAGCGAGACGAACAGCATGGTCAGCCCCTGCGTCAGGTAGATCATCCGGATCGCGTACGCGGTGCGGCCGCCCTTGGCCCTGGACAGGAGGGCCTCGTAGCGGGGATCCTCGCCGCCGCGGCCGACACGCCGCGCGAGGTGGGTGGCCAGCCGTAGCCCCCACAGACAGGTCAGCGTGAGGAGCAGCGACCGGCGCAGCGGGTCGCCGCCGGTCAGGAGGAAGGCCACCAGGGCGATGGCGGCGAAGCCCACGCCCCAGGTGACGTCGATGACGGCGTGTTTGCCGGCCTTCACCGCGACGGCGAGGGTGGCTGCCATGAGGCCGGCGACCGTGGCGGCGCACCACAGGAATACGGTCATCATGGTCTCCTCAGCGCGATCTGGTGGACGTCCATGCGGCCCTGCTCGAACGTGAGCAGTCCGCCGGCCAGGTACAACAGCCACACCCTGGTGCGCTCCGCGCCGATCAGCGCCCTGGCCTCGTCGAGCCTGGCGTCGAAGCGTTCCTGCCAGGCGCGTACGGTCCGCACGTAGTGGTGGCCCAGCGACTCGGTGTGCTCCACGACGAGGCCGGCGGCCTCCAGCATGCCCACGGTCTGCTCCAGAGGCCGCATGTGCATGTCCGGGGCGATGTAGCGCTCGATGAACGGACCGCCGCCCGGCCGCCGGTCGCGCGACATCTGCTGGACGAGCGCGCGTCCGCCGGGACGCAGCAGCCGGTGCAGTGACGCCGCGTAGCCCGGGTAGCCGCTCTGGCCGACGTGTTCGCCCATCTCGATGGAGGCGACCGCGTCGTAGGGGCCGTCGTCGATGTCTCGGTAGTCTCGCAACCTGATCTCCACGGGCAGCCCGGCGGCACGCTCGCCGGCGAAACTCCGCTGCCGGCGGGACAGGGTGACGCCGACGACCGCGACGCCGCGTTCGCTGGCCGCGTGTACGGCCAGCGACCCCCAGCCGCAGCCGACGTCGAGCAGCCGCATGCCCGGCCGCAGGCCCAGGCGGTCGCAGATCCGGTCGAGTTTGCGCCGCTGCGCCCGCTCCAGGCTGTCGCCGGATTCGAAGAAGGCGCACGAGTAGGCCATCGACTCGTCAAGGATGAGCTGGTAGAACGCGTTGGACAGGTCGTAGTGGTGGGCGATCGCGGCGCGGTCGCGCCTGCGGGTGTGCAGCCGGCCGGACAACCTGGCCTCAGCGGCGGGCGCCGCCGGCCGCGGGCCCAGCACGCCGGGCACCCGGATCAGGGCGAACACGGCGCGCGGGTCGGGGTGGAAGGCGGCCGAGGCCCGCACCTGGCGTAGCGCGTCGGTGAGGTCTCCGTGGAAGTCGAGGCTTCCGGTGACGTAGGCCCTGGCCAGGCCGAGCTCTCCAGGGCTCCACAGCAGATGCCGCAGGGCGATGGGGCCGCGCAGCTCGACCAGGGGGCCGTCGCCGTGCCTGCTGCCGTCCCAGAACTGGATGGCCACCGGTGACCTCCCTCCGAAGAGCGCGTCGATCGAGTGCCCGATCCGAGTCGCGATGGTCGTCACCGCCGTCCCCTTTCCATGGTGAGCTGCCAGACGTCGAGGTAGCCGGCGCGGAATCCGGCCTCGGAGTAGGCGAGATAGAGGGTCCACATCCGGTGGAAGGTCTCGTCGAAGCCGAGCCCGCTGATGGCCTCGCGCTGCTGTGCGTAGCGCTCGCGCCACAGGAGCAGGGTGCGGGCGTAGTGCTCGCGCAGCGAGAGCCGGTCGACGATCCGCAGCGGACCGAGCAGGCCCTCGATCGCGGAGAGGGAGGGCAGCATGCCGCCGGGGAAGATGTGCTTCTGCACCCACGTGTGCGTGCCGAGGGTGGCCAGCATCCGCTCGTGCGGCATCGTGATGGTCTGCAGCGCGATCCGCCCGCCGGGGGCCAGGCGCCGGTTGAGCACGGCGAAGTACTCGCGCCAGTACGGCGCGCCGACCGCCTCGATCATCTCGACGCTGACGATCGCGTCGTAGTCGCCTTCGACCTCACGGTAGTCGCACAGGCGGAACTCGGCCTTGCCGGAGGCCCCGGCACGCTGCGCTCGTTCGCGTGCCAGCTCGGCCTGCTCCTTGGACAGGGTGATCGAGACCACCTCGGCGCCGCGCCGGGCCGCGCGGATGGCCAGTTCGCCCCACCCGCTGCCGATTTCCAGCAGGCGTGTGCCCGGACCGACCCGCGCCTGTGTCAGCAGCCGGTCGATCTTGCGGTGCTGTGCCGTCGCCAGGTCCGCCCAGGTCGCGGTGCGAGGGTCGGGGAACTGCGCGGCGGAGTACGTCATGCTCCTGTCGAGGAAGGCGGCGAACAGGTCGTTGGACAGGTCGTAGTGCCGCGGGACGTTGCGGCGCGCACCCTTCCTGGTGCCGAGGTCGCTCGCCGGAACCCGCGGCAGGGCCAGCCGCCGTAGCCGCTGCAACCCGGGCGGCACCAGCCGGTCCACCTCGGCGGCGAACGCGGTCAGCACCCCGACCAGGTCGTCGGCCTCCCAGTCGCCCGCCGTGTACGACTCGCCGAATCCGATCAAGCCGTCGGCGCCGACCCGGCGGAAGAAGTCACCGGGCCGGCGCAGGCGCAGCCCGGCAAGGGAGGGTTTCATCCGCCGGGTGACGCGCAGGAAGAGCTGCCGTGCCAGGTACGCGCGCAACCACGTGCGGGGCGCGTTGTTCATCGGTTCGCTCCTCGCGGTTGGATCGGGAGCCCGCGCAGGTACAGCCCGATTCCCTGGCGCCTGATGCGCACGCCGGTCAGCACGGGGGCCAGGACGTGGCGGAGCTTCATCGCCGTGACCACGTGCCCGCGCACGCTCGCCGCGAAGGGCCGCCGTCCCTCACGGTGCAGCGTGACCGTCAGCGCCAGCTCTTCGTCCGGGAAGGGCAGGTCGATCCGGTAGACGCCGTCGACCGCGTTGAAGGGCGAGACGTAGAACTCCTTGGCCACCTCACGGGTGCCGGGCCGAAGCAGGTAGCGGTGACGCCCGCCGTAGGTGTTGCGGACCTCGGCGACCGTGCCTACCGGCCGCCCACCCGCGAAGCACCAGTGGACCGTCAGGGGGTCGAAGGCCCAGCCCAGCAGCCGGTGGTGCGCCAGCGTGAGAACCCGGTCGGCCGCGAGCTCGTGACCTGCCAGGAAGGCGTCGAGATCACCTCGTCCCGTGGGCGGGGAGATCGGCCACCCGCGCGCCGGGCTGTCGGCGTCCACCAGGCACAACGCCGTACGGTAGCGGAAGACATGGCGCACCGGCTCCATCCGCGCGTGCGTGATCACGCAGTCGTACAGGATCACCAGTGACCGCCCAGCCGCTGAGCGGCCCGCAGCCCCGAGCGGCAGCCGTCCTCGTGGAAACCCCACCCGTGGTAGGCGCCGGCGAAGACGATCCGGTCATCATCGAGCGAGGGCAGAAGCCGCTGGGCGGCGACCGACTCGGGTGTGCAGGCCGGGTGCTCGTAGACCATGCGTGCGACCGTGTGCCGCTCGTCGATCTGCTCGCCCAGGCTCACCAGGTAGGGCTGGCCCTGCAACCGGTTCATGTCGTAGCTCACGCGCACGCGCGACGGATCGGTGGATCGGCAGTCCATGCGAAGGTTCCAGGAGGCGTGCGCCTGCCGTGCCGCGGGCAGGACGGAGGCGTCGGTGTGCAGGACGGCCTCGTTGCGGGAGTAGGTGAACGCGCCCAGCACCTCGCGTTCGGCGGGTGCAGGGTGGGCCAGCAGGCGTAGCGCCTGGTCGGGATGGGTGGCGACGACCGCGCTGTGAAAGCGGTGCCGCTCCTCCCCGACGAGGAGTTCCACGCCGTCGCCGCTACGGCGGAGCTCACGCGCCGGGCAGCCCGTGCGCACGGATGTCAGTTGCTTGGCGATGCGCTCCACATAGCTTCGCGCTCCTCCACGGACAGTGCGCCACCGAGGCGCGCCGCCCACCGACAGCATGCCGTGATTGCCGAGGAAGGCGAACAGGTAGCGGGCGGGATACCGCCGGGCCGTCGCCGGCGCGCACGACCACACGGCCGAGACCAGCGGCGTCAGGAAGTGCGCGCCGAAGTGGGGGGTGAAACGCGTGGCGAACTCGCCGAGCGTCCCGTCGTCGCCTGACGTCAGCGCCTGCCGTGCCATCCGATGAAACCGCGGCACCTCGGCGAGCATCCGCAGGTACGGCAGGCGAACGCGCCGGCGCGCGAACAGCCCGGGCAGCTTCCTGCCGCCGGCGTACTCCAGCCCGCAGCCAGAGCACGACACCGACATGCTCATGTCGGACTCCCGTGTCTCCACTCCCAGCTCGGCGAACAAGCGGGTCAGGAGCGGGTAGGTCTGGTCGTTGTGCACGATGAAGCCGCTGTCCACGGCGCCGGTCGGCACGTCATGGGTGTGGGCGTGCCCGCCGAGCCGGTCGTCGGCTTCGAGAAGGGTCACGTCGTGCTCGCGCCGCAGCACGTAGGCCGCGGTAAGACCGGCTACTCCGCTGCCGATCACCACGATCCTGCGTCGTTCCATGTCACCTTCCTCAAAAGAGGGTCGGTTCGGGGCCGGGGATCCTGAGCGGGGAGGGGTAGCCGCGGACGGGAGTCGATGAGTTCCAGGGCTGGTGCACGTGGGCGTTCGGGACGTCGGCCAGCTCCGGCACGTGGGCACGGACGTAGCACCCCTCCGGGTCGAAGCGCCTGGCCTGGAGGATCGGGTTGAACGTGCGGTTGGGACGGGTGTCGTTGCCGGTGCCGGCGACCCACTGCCAGTTGCCGAAGTTGTCGGCCACGTCGCCGTCGAGGAGGAGGTCGAAGAAGTGCGCCGCGCCGGACCGCCAGTCGATCTTCAGATGCTTGACCAGGTAGGAGGCGGTGATGAGGCGGGCGCGGTTGTGCATCCAGCCCTCGCTGAGGAGCTGGCGCATGCCGGCGTCCACGATCGGGACGCCGGTTTGGCCCGCCTGCCACGCCTGCAGCGCCGCCTCGTCGTCGCGCCACTGGTGTCCGCGCGCGCGGTAGTCGTCCCGGTTGATGCGCGGGAAGGCGAAGGTGACCTGGTGGTAGAAGTCGCGCCAGCACAGCTGCCGGGTGAAGTCGTCGTTGGCCAGGGTGGACAGCTCCAGCGGGGACAGGCAGCCGAAGCGCAGGTAGGGGCTGAGCCTGGAGGTGGTGTCACCGGCCAGGTCGTCGTGACCTTCGGCGTAATGGGACAGGTGGCGCGAGGACCAGGCGCGCAGGCGTTCGCGCGCGCGGGTCTCGCCGCCCTGCCGGTCACCGTCGGGCAGCTCGCCCGGATGGATCCCGGAGGGTGTGGGCACGTGACCGGGAGCGGGGAGCACGGCGCGGCGCACGGCTCGCTGCCAGGCACGCCAGTAGGGGGTGAAGACGCGGTAGTGGTCGCCGCCCCCGGTGGGGCGGAGCAGGTCGGGGGGCACCACGGTGACGCCGGGGAACCTGCGCAGCTCGATGCCGTCCGACAGGCGTCGCTGCCGGGTCCGGGCCAGCTCGCTGACGTCCGCGCTGGTGAAGACGGCCTCGGCCGCCGTCTCCCGGGCGAGGCGCAGGGTTTCGGTCACGACGTCGCCTCGCCGTAGGATCAGGTCCCCGCCACGCGCCCGCAACGAATCTCGCAGGTCGGTCAGGCAGGCGGCCAGGAACGGGCCGCGCCGGCCCGACGGCACGACGGGATCCAGCACGAAAAGGGGGATCACCCGGCGGGCACGACCACAGGCGGCGCTCAAGGCCGGGTGGTCGTGGACCCGCAGGTCCCGGTTGAACAGCACAATCACCGTATCCACGACCATGCTTTCGTAGCCGCCGACGGTGCGGTTGCATCCTGACGCCGATTTGTTCAGCAGGCTGAACATTTGCGGAAGGTCGGTGCCGGCCGGCGCCGACAGAACCGGCGATCCTTTTGCGACAATGATCCGGTGGCCGAGATCGACACCTGGCCCACCGGCCGGTTGCTGTCGGTGGCCGCACGACTGGTGGAGGGGCGCTTTCACGAGTTCCTCGCCGCCCACGGGCTGACCCACGCCGGCCTGATCGCCCTGCACCACCTCGTCGACGGCCCGCTGACCCAGCGCGAGCTGGCCGGCCTGTGCCGGGTGACCGACCAGACGATGAGCCGTACGATCGGACACCTGCGGCGGGCCGGATTCGTCGGCACGCACGCGGACGGTCGCGACCGGCGGCGCGTGCTGGTGACCATCACCGGCACGGGGTCGGAGACGCTGGAGCTCGCCCACGAGGCCGAGCGCAGCTCCGAGCAACTGCTGGGCGCGGTCGAGGACTACGAAGGGTTCAGGCGAGAGCTGGTCAGGCTCATCACGCTCGGTTGACGGCGCAACCGCGGGCGGGGCCTGTGCGAAGGTACGGGGGATGGACGGAGTCGAGGAAGAGCAGGGATACGGCATCGGCGCCGTGGCCCGCAGACTCGGCGTGCCCGCGCCCACCCTGCGCACCTGGAACCTCCGTTACGGCATCGGCCCCAGCAGGCGCAGCCCGGGGGGCCATCGGCGCTATGACGCGGCCGACGTACTCCGTCTGGCGGAGATGAATCGGCTGATCCACGCGGGCGTCGCCCCGGCCGAGGCCGCGACGCAGGCGCTGCGCCTGCGTCCGCACCCGGCCCCACCTCTGGCCCCACCTCCGGCCCCACCGGAGCCCGCGCGGTCGCGGGCCGACGCGGTGCCGACGGCCGCGATGCTGGCCAGGGCCGCGACAGCCCTCGACGGCCGCTCCGTGTCCGAGGGGATCGCCGCCGCGCTCGCCCGCAACGGCATCGTCTGGACCTGGGAGAGGCTGGTCCGGCCCGTCTTCGACACGTTGTGCAGGCGTCAGGCCCGCACCGGCGCGGCCATCGAGGTCGAGCACCTGTTCTCCGACCGGCTGCTGGCCGCGCTCGCTCCACTGACCGACCAGCCGGCGCGCCCGGTGAACGCCCGGCCGGTGCTGCTGGCATGCGCCGAGGACGAGCAGCACAGCCTGCCCGTCTACGCGCTGGCGGCGACGCTGAGCAGCGAGCACGGAGTGCAGACGCGGATCCTCGGCGCACGGACGCCGTACTCCGCGTTGACGGACGCCGTGCGCGGTCTCGGTCCCGCCGTGGTCTTCGTCTGGTCGCAGACCCACCACACCGGCGACCCCGCGCCGCTGGCCACGCTTCCCGCCGTACGCCCGCCCGCCCGCACCGTCGTCGGAGGGCCGGGCTGGCCGGCGACGCTGCCGGCCGGAGTGGTCCACGTGACCTCGTTGGACGAGGCGGTCGCCACGATCGTCAGCATCCTTGGCTGACGATCTCCCTGGCTTTCCTTGTGGGAAATCGCGCCGGCCTGGTTGAATAAGTTTTGAGTAGGTTATCTCTGAAGGGAGGCGGCCATGGAGGCCCTGGCCGAGTGCTACCGCACCCACGCCTGGCTGATCCGCTCCTACCTGCGCAGGCTGATCCCGCCTCAGGACGTCGATGACGTGACCCAGGTGGTGTTCGCCGAAGTGTGGCGCTCACGGGAGCGTTACGACCCGTCGCGGAGCCTGGAGGCATGGCTGCTCGGCATCGCCCGTAAGCGCGCCATCGACCACCTGCGCAGCCGCCCTCCGACCTCGGTGCCCCTGGATGCGGTGAGCGAGCCCGTCGGCCACGACGGCCGTGACGACGGCGAGAGCCTGGCCGACCGCGACCGCCTGCGCAGGGCCCTGGCCGAGTTGCCCGGGCCGCAGCGGCAGGCCATCGAGCTGGCCTACTACGGCGACCTCAGCCAGCGGGAGATCGCCGAGCACCTGGACGTGCCGCTGGGCACGATCAAGGCCAGGACCGCGCGCGGCCTGCACCGGCTGCAGACGCTGCTGGCGGCATGACCGCCCTGGCCCGACCTCGCCCGACGTCGGCGGCTACGTCTTCAAAGCCAGGAGCCCAGGCGGTGGCCTCCACGGCCAGGGCCGGCGGGGCCTTCGGGACGCTCCCGGCGATGTCAGCCGTCGGCGAGGATGCGGGTGACGGCGGCGGACAGCGTGCGCACGCCGTGCGTGGTGGTGGGGTCGATGCCGGTCAGCTCCCGCGTTCTGCGCAGGCGGTAGTCGAGGGTACGCGGGTGGACGTACAGGTGGCTCGCGGCGGCCATGCGGTTCATGTCATGGCGATAGTAGGCGTCCAGCGTGGCCACCAGGTCCGGCCCTCGCGAGAGCCGGTGGGCCACCTGGCGCAGCCATTGGTCGACCTCGGGCAGCAGGGCCGCGCCGAGCTCGACGAACACGTCGGCGACGGTGCTGACCCGACGTGGGACGCGCTCGACGGGAGCGGTCTGGCTGATCCGCCGTGCCAGAGACAAGGCGCGGGGCAGGGCGGACAAACTCGCGGTGCTGGCGCCGACGGCACAGGGACGTCCCACAGACTCGGCGAACGCGGTGACCAGCGGCAGGGCGCGTTCCCGGTCAGGATCCGCGGCGGGCACCAGCACGACGAACTCCAGCCGGTCGTTCCACACCATGGGCACCCGGTCCTTGTCGATCAGGATGCCGAGAATCTCGGTGCGGGTGGCCGGGGCGGGCCGGAAGCCGGGGTCGGCGATCCGTACGACCGTCACCGTGTAGGAGGAGGCGGTCGGCATATCGAGCCGGAACGCGAGGTCGGCGGCGGGGTCGCCGACGAGCAGGGCCGAGGCGAGCTGCTGAACGCGTTCGGTGTCCGGCAGAAGATGTCGCTGCCCCTCCAGGAACCCGCGGGTGTAGGAGTCCTTGGCCGCGAGTCCCTGCTGGCCGAGCCAGCCGAGCATCCTCAGCAGGTCGTCCAGTTCCGTGGGCCCGGCCGCCTCGTGCATCTCCTGCACCATGAGGGAGGTGTGCAGGCCCAGCACACGTCGCGCGGAGTCGAGCGAGACGCCCGCGCGGCCGCGTTCGTGCCCGACGGAGGCGATGGCGGCCAGGTCGTCGTCGGTGTGCGGCTGGTCGTACGAGGCGAGCTCCACTGTGCGGCGCCGCAGCAGCACCGCGAAGTCCAGCGGCGCGGCGTGCTCGCGGTCGCTGGCGGCCATCGTCCGCCATTCGGGCAGTTCACGTGCGTACACCTGAACCGCCCTGCGTGCATTGGCGTCCACCCGCTTCGTCAGCATGCGGAAGAGATCACCCACGCGCACCTCCGGTGAGACCGTTGCTCCTTGTCATTCGCGCCGGCGGCTGTCCCGGATCACCCGGTTTCCGGTTGTGGGCAGGTGATGCGTTATCCGTTCGGCGAATTCGCGTCGGCCGGCAAATGAGAATTCGTGATGGTATAGAAATGCGCTGCATTTCTGGAGGAAGCGGAAATGAAAGACGGTCTGGCCGCAATTTCGCCGCGATTGCGGAGGTCCCCGAGCCGGACCCGGGCCGATGTCGGAGGCGGGCCGGCTGCCGGCGCGGGGCAGCGGCCCTCCGTTGGCCGGGGTGAGCGCGAGGGTCAAGAGGTGGCGGAGGATCTTGTAGATCCCGTACGTGCCCTGTGAGGGGTCCGGCGCATTGGGGAGGATTTCATCTCGACTTGAGTGGCGACCTACCCGAACCCGGGCATCACCGCCGTGCAAACCAGGCATGGCAGCGGTATCGAGGTCCTGATGAGGACTTGCCGCACGCCAGAGGTGATTCAAGGTCCCCAACCCTTGCCGTCGGACGTCATCCGGCGGCACGGCCGGGCCTTGTGCTGTGCCGGGACAACGGATCTTGTCACCGTCCCACCAAGGACGGCCAGGTAGTCGGGGGAGAAAGCCAATGGAAAAGAAGTACAGCATCTTGCGCGATCTCGGCGGAGCGCGCTTGTCCAGTCCCTTCGAGTCGGCGCGGCCGACCATCACGACCGCGATCGACGCCGTCAGCGAGCCGCACGTGGAGACCGCTGAGCTGACCAAGCGAGAGGTACGCGAGCTGGCCCGCGACCCCGAGGTGCGGGGAATCGCCCCGGTGATGCCGACGAAGCTGATCCAGCCGCTCGAGACGAACGGGAACACTAGGAGGACGAACAACAACTCCGCCTCGAACTCCACCACCGGAGTCACCTGGGGTGTGAAAGCGGTGGGCGCCGACGTGTCGCGGTGTTCGGGAGCCAACGTGATCGTGTCCGTCCTGGACACCGGCATCGACTACTCGCACCCCGCTTTCAGTGGGGTGAACCTGGTCCAGGAGGACTTCTCCGGCACGGGCATCGGCGACAAGTTCGGCCATGGCACGCACTGCGCGGGCACGATCTTCGGCCGGCCGGTGGACGGCACGCGTATCGGCGTGGCGCCCGGCGTGACAAAGGCCCTGATCGGCAAGGTCTTGGATGACAACGGCAGCGGCGACACCGACATGCTGCTTCGCGGGATGGAATGGGCGCTGCACCAGGGCGCCCAGGTCATCTCGATCTCGATCGGCTATGACTTCCCCGGATACGTGCAGTACCTGGTCGAGGCGCTGGGACTGCGGCCGGATGTCGCGACTTCGCTGGCCCTGGAGGCGTACCGGGCCAACCTGCGCCTGTTCGACGTGCTGATGCAGCTCATCGCCCGCCGCGAGTCCATCGGGGTCGGCTCGATCGTCACCGCGGCCGCGGGGAACGAGAGCTCCCGCCCAGAGTTCGAGATCGCCGTCACGCTGCCGGCCGCGGCCGAGGGCGTGGTCTCCGTCGGCGCCCTGGAGCAGAGCCACAACGGCCTGTTGCCCGCGTGGTTCTCCAACACCTTCCCGCAGATCAGCGCCCCGGGCGTGGACATCGAGTCCGCGCAACTCGATGGCGGCCTGGTTTCCTCGTCCGGCACGAGCATGGCCACACCGCACGTTGCGGGCGTGCTGGCGCTGTGGTGGGAGGAGGTCATGAAGTCGCCGGTGCCGGTGAAGGCCGCGACGGTCATGGCGCGCATGCTCGCGCACGCCTCCATCGAACCCTTCGTCCCCAACGTGGACATCGCCGACCGGGGAATCGGCATCGTCCGCGCCCCGTAGCCGCCCATGCCCGAGAGAGGCCCCGCCAGGGGCCTCTCTTCATGGTCAGGAACGTTGGTCGTGGCAGAGGCGCGCGCCCGTCCGGACGCCGCGTCGGAGAGGGCTTCGCGTTGTTCGTCGTCCAGAGGAAGGGTACGGACGCGGTCGAGCAGGTTGCCGGCCATGCCGGCGAAATGCAGCTCGACGCCTGAAGCGAGGGCGGCCTCGTATGGAGCCTGAGCCTGGAGATGGCTTGAATTTCATCACGTTTGTGGGCAAGTCGGGGTGGCCGGGTCTGTGGTCAGGTCAGCTGGCCGCTGCTCCAGGCCCAGGCAGCGATACCCACCCGATTGGCGGCCCCCACCTTGCGCTGGATGTGTGCGATATGCGTTTTGACGGTGCCTGGGCTGATCGTCAGCTTGGTGGCGATGTGGGCGTTGGTGTGCCCTCGCGCCACCAGAAGGGCGATCTCCAGCTCGCGGGGAGTGAGCGGATCCTTGAGCGGCGGCGGGGGCCGGTGGGTCAGGCTCCGCAGCAGCCGTACCGTCACCTGGGGGCTGATCAGCGTGTCACCTGCCATCGCCGCGCGGACCGCCTCCACCAGCAGGGTGGGGCCCGAACGTTTGAGCAGGAAGCCGCAGGCGCCTTCGCGCAGCGCGGTGTGGACGTACTCGTCCAGGTCGAAGGTGGTCACGACGATCACGCGGGTCTCGGCGGCGAGCCGCCTGGTCACCTCCAGCCCGTCGATGCGCGGCATGCGGATGTCGGCAAGCACCACATCGGGACGCAGGTGACGAGCCAGCTCGACCGCTTGAGCGCCGTCGGCCGCCTCACCCACCACGGTCATGTCCGGCTGCGCGTTGAGGATCAACCGGAACCCGATCCGCACGTCTTCCTGGTCGTCGGCGATGAGAATCCGCGTCGTCAAACCCGCTCCTGTCCGGTGGTCCGCACGTGGTGTCATGAAGGCTTGCGCTCCATACCGGCTGTCATGCGGGGATCCGCGCGGAGACCTGCCAGCCCTGCCTGTTGGGGCTCGCGGCCAGTTCCCCGCCGCGCGCCTCCAGCAGGTGGGTCAGGCTCCCGAGGCCGAACCCGCCGACCCTGGTGCTCTGCGAGCTGCCCCCGCCGTCGTCCTCGACCCGCACGCGCAGGTCCTCCCCTTCCTTGCGGATCTCCACCCGTACGGTCCTGGCTCGGGGCGCGTGCCTGCGCACGTTGGTCAGCGCCTCGGTGACCACACGGTAGGCCAGCGACGAGGTCTCGTGCCGCACGGTGATGCCCGGCTCGACGTACAACATCACCTGGACGACGGGAGAGAACGCGTCGGCCAGGCGCTCCAGTTCCTCGATGCCCGGCCCCTGCCCGCCCAGCGCGTGCACGGCACGGTCCAGCGAGGCCAGTGCCCGTTGCCCGGCGTCCTCGATGCGCCGCAGCGCGTCGGCGACCGGCTCCGGTAGCGTGTCGGCGACCACCTGGGCGGCCTGCGCCTGCACCAGCATGCCGTTGACATCGTGGGCGACGAAGTCGTGCAGGTCGCGAGCGAGCCCGAGCCGCATCTCCCGGGTGGCCTCCGCCACGGCGCGCCGCCGCTTGTCGTCCAGCCCTCGCAGGTAGAGCCCGACCCCTGTGGCCGCCACAGCGCCGAGCGCCCATCCGGCGCAGGCGCCGAACGTGAGCTGCGGTGGCCCCTGCCACACGGCCCGCAGCAGGATGAGCGCCATCGCCAGCCCACTCAGCCCGGCCGACACGGCCGCCCACCCTCCCACGGAGCGCCGGACGGTGATCGCGGTCAGGACCAGGAGCACCGCCGCTTCGCCCACCTGTAACGGCGCGCTGTTGCTGACTACCCCGACCAGCGGATGCGCCAGTGTCACGGCCAGCGAAACCGCCCCGGCGGCCCCCGCCACCCAGGCAGCGGAGCGCCGACGCGGTGCGGCGAACGAACGCCGGTACGCCGCGTCGCCACCCTTGCCCTTGGCTCCGCGGGACCACTTCATGACCGAGAGCCTAACCACGCTCGGTCATCAGCCGCCCACCGCGTCCGCACCCGGCAGGGCTGCTCTGGAGAGGCGAGGGCTGCGATTCTCGTGCTTACCAGGGCTGTTCATTTCCGTAATCAGCCTGACCCGATTCTGAACGCCTTGGAGCCGGGGTGCGCTGACGGAACTCGTCTGATGCCACCGGTTTCTCTGCCGTTCCGCAGAGAGACGGCGTCGAACCGGGAGAAGATCTGCCGATCGGCGGATAGGCCCGGCGTGGGGCGGGCTCGAGGCTTGAGCCATGCGAAGAATATCGGCGAAGTGGCCCCAGTGGGCTGGGTACGCGGCAGCCGTCTGGGCGCTGGGTTACGGGGCGCTGGGGCTGTTCTGGGCGCTGGGCGGCCAAGGGTTTCCCTTCGGCCGGAGCGATCCTGACTGGGAGCCCGGGCTGTCGGTGCTCGGGGGCGTGACTCGGGAGGCGGCTGCGCCGGTGATCGCGGTGCTCGGCGGGGTGGGGGCCGTCGCCGGGCTGGCGATCGCCAGAGGGGTACGGCGGGGTCGTACCGTGCTGCTGGGGATCGCGTGGCTGATGGCGGTCGCGCTGACGGTGGTGGTGCCCGACAACCGGGTGCTGATGCTGGTGGCTTATGCGCCGCTGCTGGCGGTGTTCGCGTTCACCGGGGTGCCGGGCGGGCAGCCGATGTCGGAGCTGGTGCCCTGGTCGCGGATCAATCTGTTCGTCGTCCTGGTGGGCGGGCTGCTGTGGGCGCTGGCGGCGCTGGCCTACCAGCGGCGTACGGCGGGTGATTGCGTACAGTGCGGGCGGGGCGATCACGGTCCGGCACGCTGGGCCGTGCCGGGGGCGGCGCGGCGCTGGGGGGTGTGGGCGGTGGCGGTCGCCGCGGCGATCCCCGCCCTGTACGACGCCAGTCGCTTCGCCTGGGCGGCGGGCATTCCGCTGGGGATCACCGCGGAGTTCTGGCGGTGGCTGGATGAGTCGGGGCTGCGCTGGGGTGGGCTGTTCCTCAGCGTGATGGGCCTGGTCGGTGCGGTTCTCACGCTTGGGCTCGTCCAGCGTTGGGGAGAGGTCTATCCGCGGTGGATCTGGTTCAAGGCGGGCAGGCCGGTGCCGCCGATGCTGGCCGTCGTCCCGGCCTCGATCGTGTCGGTGATCGTGTTCTCGGGCGGGCTGACCTACTGGCGGCTGTACACGGCGCACGACTTGCTGGGCGACTGGGACATGTGGGCGATCTGGGCGCCGCCGCTGGTGTGGCCCCTGTGGGGTGTCGCGCTGGCCGCCGCCACGCTCGCGTACCATCTGCGCCGCCGTGGCGCCTGCCGGGTGTGCGGACGCGGTGGGATCCCGGAGACCGGCTGATGACCGAGCGTGGCTCGAATGCCCAGAGGCTATGTCGACGTCATGACCGGCTTCTACGGATTCCGCCCGCCGCATCACTCCGACATGGACCACGCCAACAAGCAGAGCGCCCAGGACGATTATGGGTGTGCGCAGTCTCAGGGCACCTTGGGGGTGGCGCGCATGCCGACATAGACGCATTCGGTGCCGTCGTTCAGGGTGGTGAAGACGACGGGCATGTAGTCCTCGCTGAAGGCGGCGCCGGCGCCGGAGGCGGCGAACACGGTTTCGGTGACCGGTTCCAGGCTCAGGTCCAGGGGTGGGGTGGTGGCGGGGGCGAAGGGTTCGGGCATCTGTACGCCGGCGAGTTCGGCCAGCAGTTCGCGGAACAGGTCGGCGTAGAGCAGGCGGGTGCCGCCGCCGTTGGTGAGCAGGGCGATGGCGACGCCGGCGTGGGGGACGACGCGGAGGTAGCCGTATCGGCCGATGGCGGCGCCGTCGTGGCCGTAGCCGGCGATGCCGTTCCAGTCGTAGAGAGTCCAGCCGAGGCTCCAGCCGTCGGCGCTGACGGTCCATTGGTCGGGGACGTCGATCTCGCGTCGTTGCATGGCGGTGGTGGCGGTGGTGGACAGCAGGCGGGTGCCGTCGGGGGTCAGGCCGCCGTCGAGGTGCGTCCGGGCGAAGCGGGCCAGGTCGCCGGCGGAGATGATGACGCGGCCGTAGGGGCCGGCCGAGCGGGGCATCAGGTCCCAGGCGGGGGCGGGCTCGGGGTCGTGGCCGGGTTCGCCGAGGTGGCTCATCGCCACGCGGTGGCGTAGTGCCTGTTCGGGCAGGGTCATCGAGTGGTGGAGGCCGAGCGGGGTGAACAGCCGGTCTTGCAGGGCCTGGTCCCAGGTGGTGCCGGTGAGCACTTCGATGACGCGGCCGAGCACGACGTAGCCGAGGCTGCCGTAGGACAGGGCGGTATCCGGCGGCAGGTCGAGGGGCACGTCTCGGGCGGCTTGAACGTAGGCGGCCAGGCAGTCGTCGCCGCGGCCGGAGTCGCCTGTGGTCGTCCAGCCGCCCTGTTCGGACCAGTTCACGTTCGTCGGCATGCTCACTTCTGTACGTCGTTCTCTTATGCGCACGCTGTACTCATACGGAACGGTGTGCGCAAGTTGCGTACGCCTTCACAGCTTCGGCAGCGCGTCCAGCAGGTCCTGGGTGTAGGGGTGCCGCGGATCCTTGAGCAGTCGCTCGGCCGGCCCCGACTCGACGATCTCCCCGTGGCGGAGGACCGCGACGATGTCGCTGACGTATCGCACCACGGCCAGGTTGTGGGAGATGAACAGCATGGTCAGGCTCATCTCCCGCTGCAGCGTCCTGATGAGGTTGAGCATCGAGCCCTGCACGGAGACGTCGAGCGCCGAGGTGATCTCGTCGGCGATCACCACCTCGGGCCGCGCGGCCAGCGCCCGTGCCAGCGCGACGCGCTGACGCTGCCCGCCCGAGAGCTGAGCGGGCCGCACCCCCGCCCGTTGCGGGTCGAGGCCGACCAGCTCCAGCAGCCGCGCGGCCTCCTCCCGCCGGTTCCGGGTGCCGCGCGGCATGGGCTCGGCGATCGACTCCCCGATGCTCATGCGAGGGTTGAGCGAGCCGTACGGATCCTGGAAGACCAGTTGCACCGGCCGCCGGGCCAGCCCCCGTACGTCGGCGCCGTCCAGCAGCACCCGCCCACCGGTGACCGGCGACAGGCCCACCGCGGCCCGCGCGAGAGTCGACTTGCCCGACCCCGACTCGCCCACCAGCCCCACGGTGGCGCCCGAGGGCACCGTCAGGCTGACCTCCCGGAGGATCGTGTGCCGGCCGTAACGCACGCTCACGGCGTCGAAGACGAGTTCGCTCATGCTGGTCCTCCACTGCGCTCGTCCGGATGCCAGCAGGCGACCCGATGCTCGGACCGGCTGAGCTCGGGATCCTCGGACCGGCAGCGGTCGGCGGCCCGGGGACAGCGCGGGGCGAACGCGCAGCCGGGCGGCATCCGGTCCGGTTCGGGCGGCCGGCCGGGGATGACGGTGAGCGGCCGGTCGAGGTCGGTGTCCATGTCGGGCACGGAGGCGAGCAGGGCCCTGGTGTACGGATGGCGGGCCCCTTCCCGCAGCCGGGCGGCGGGCATGTCCTCCACGATGCGTCCCGCGTACATGACCAGGACCCGGTCGCACGTCTGCGCGATGACGGAGATGTCATGGCTGATCAGCAGGATCGCCGCCCCCTCGCTCGCTCGCACGCCGGACAGCAGCCGCAGCACCTCGCGCTGCACCCGCACGTCCAGCGCGGTGGTGGGCTCGTCGGCCACGATCAGACGCGGGCTCGCCATCAGCCCCATACCGATCATGGCCCGCTGGAGCATCCCGCCCGAGAACTGGTGCGGGTACTGGCGGGCCCGGCGCTCCGGTTCCGTCACCCGCACGGCACGCAGGCGATCGACGGCCCGCCCGAGCGCCGCGCGGCGCGACAGCCCCTGGTGCTGCTCGGACACCTCGGCGAGTTGCCGGCCGACGCGCTGGGTGGGGTTGAAGGAGGCCACCGGATCCTGGAAGACCATCGCCAGCGACGATCCCAGCAGCCGGCGTACCTCCCGCTGGGGAGCGCCCGGCAGCGGCGTGCCCAGGAACTCCAGCCGGCCCGCGGTCACCGTGCCGGGCTGTTCGACCAGCCCGGACAGCGCCAGGGCGGTCAGGCTCTTGCCCGAGCCCGACTCGCCGACCATGCCCACCGCCTCGCCCGCGCCGATCGTGAAGCTCACCCCCCGCACGGGCGTCACCGGCCCGAACGCCACCCGCAGGTCCTCCACCGCCAGTACGGGCGCGTCCCGCACCGGGCGGGCCGGGCTCCGTCGCACCGCGGGTTCCGCGGGTTCCGCGGGCTTCGCGGGCCGCAGCCGCCGGGTACGGGTGCCGAGCATCGCAGCGGCGGTCTCCCCGAAGAGGTTGAACGCCAGGCCGACGACCACCACCGCCACGCCCGGCGCGAGCGCGGCGGCCGGATTGGTGTAGATGCGGTCGAGCCCGTCGCCGAGCAGCCGCCCCCAGTCGTAGTCCGGGGCCTGCACCCCGATCCCGAGGAACGACAGGCCGGCGAAGGCCAGCAGCGCGCCGCCGGCGCCGATGGTGGCGTTCACCACGAGCGGCTCGCCGATGTTCGGCAGGATGTGGCGGGTCATCAGCCGGAGCCTGCCGACCCCGGCGACCCTCGCGGCGGCGACGAAGTCACGCCCGGCGACGGACGCCGCGAGCGTCTGCGTCAGCCGGGCGAACGACGGCGCCCCGGCCAGCCCGATGGCCAGGACCGCGCCCTGCATCCCCACCCCGAAGATCACTGCGAGGAACAGCGCCAGCAGCAGCGCGGGAAAGGCCACCGCGATCCCCACCGCCGAGGTCACCAGGCGGCCGAGCCGGCGCGGCAGCACCGACGGCGCGATGCCCAGCAGCACGCCGGCCACCAGCCCGATCAGTGTGGCGGTCACCGCCAGGCCGACCGACAGGCGGGTCGCGACCAGCACGCGGAGGAGGATGTCCCGGCCCAGGGAGTCGGTGCCGAGCAGGTGCGCCGCCGACGGCCCCGCCTGGATGGCGGTGGTGTCGGTCGCCTCCGCCCCGGCGCCCCACACGATCGGCGCCAGCACCGCCAGCGCGCCCACCACGACGATCAGCACCGCCGAGCACGCGCCGACCGGAGTGCGCACGGCCACCCGCCACTTGCCGCCCATCAGCCCTCCCTGATCGTCGAACGCGGGTCGAGCACTGCCAGCAGCACGTCGACCAGCAGGTTCACCAGCAGCACGCCCGCCCCGTAGACGAGCACCACGCCCTGCACCATGGGATAGTCCTTCTGCAGGATCGACTGGACGATCGTCGATCCGAGGCCCGGCCAGGCGAACACGTTCTCGACCAGCACCGTGCCCGCGACCATCGAGGTCAGCAGCAGGCCGGCGAGGGTGAGTGTCGCGGTCAGGGCGTTGGGCAGCGCGTGCCGGGCGTAGATCAGCCGGGCCGGCAGGCGCTTGGCGCGCGCGGTGCGGACGAAGTCCTCGCCGAGGACCGCCAGCAGCTCCACCCGCACGATCCTGGCCATCACCGCCGCCGGGGCGATCGCCAGCGACAACACCGGCAGCACGTACGAGCTCAGCTCCTCCCGCCCGGCCACCGGGAACCACGGCAGGGACACCGCGAACGCGTACACCAGGCCGACGGCCAGCAGGAACTCGGGGATCGCGGCCACGAACACACTGGCGGAGGTGAACGCCAGCTCGCCGCCCCGCCGCCGCCCGCCCCTGGTCAGCATGGCCATCACCACCCCGACGGGCACCGAGATCGCGAGCACCAGGACGAACGCCGGCAGCGCCAGCTTGATCGTCTCCGGCAGCCGTTCGCCGACCACCTGGGCCACCCGCAGGTCGTTGACCATCGAGGTGCCGAGGTCGCCGGTGAGCAGGCCGCGCAGGAAGCCCGTGTACTGCTGCCACAGCGGCGCGTCCAGCCCCAGCGCCTGGCGGCGGGCCTCGACCAGCTCGACGGGCGCCGTGGTGCCGAGCGCCGCCCGTACCGGGTCGCCCGGGATGAGGTGGATCATCAGGAACGACGCGGTGACGAGGACCCACAGCGACACCAGGAAGCGCCAGGACCGCCGCAGCGCGAACGCCGCCCAGGGCGCGCGCACCAGCCTGGCCGGAGCGCCGCTCACCAGCCCGCTCATTGGCCCGCTCATCGGCCCGCTCATCAGCGCAGCACCCTGATGCTGGTCGGGATGGGGAGCTGCAGCCAGCCCTCCGTGCTCGCCTCGGCCTTGCTCAGGAAGTACGGCAACTCCGACTCGGAGACCGGCACCACGTCCACCGCCTGGAACAGCGCCTTCTCGGCGTCGTTCCACAACGCGCAACCGGCCGCGCCGGCCGTGCTGCCGGCCTGTTTCACCAGCTCCTCGTAGGCGGTGTTCTCGATGCCGGCGAAGTTCTGGCCCTGCGGCGGGGTGCCGCCGGTGGCGAATGGCACCATCTGGTGGGGCAGGTTGAGCTTGAACCCGGCCCAGTAGGCGTCGAAGTCGCCGGTCTCGAACATGGCCCGGTTGAGCGCGTTGAGGTCGTCCCCGGTGAGCTTGACATCGACGCCGAGGGCCTTCCACCGCTGCGCCACCAGCTCGGCGGCGGCGATGTTGCCCTCGCCGTCGTTGGTGCTGTAGTGCAGGTCCACCTTGAGGGGTTTGCCGTCCTTGGCGCGGGCGCCGTTCGGGCCGGCGGGCCAGCCCGCCTGGTCGAGCAGGGTGGCGGCCTGGGCGGCGGCTTGGGTGGTGTCGGCGGGCAGCAGACCGGTGACGTTGTCGGCGGCGCACGGCTGGGAGGCGTTGGCCACCAGGCCGCTCGCCCGCCTGCCCCTGCCCGAGGTGGAGACCCGCGCGAGCTCGTTCAGGTCGAGCGCGGTGGTGAGGGCGCGGCGTACCTGCTGGTCGGCGCCGGGCCGGCCGTCGCGCTGGTTGTACCAGAGCTCGCCGAGCGTCGCTGCGACGGTGAAGCTCCGCAGCTTGCGAGCGGTCAGCCGGTCGCGGTCGGCGCCGCCGATCAGGGCCATGTTGACCTCGCCGGACAGCAGCAGGTTGGCCGCGGTGGTCTCGTTGGGCACGACCCGGGCGACGACCTTCGCCGGGGTGCCGGGCGCGTCGTTGCGTACGCCGCCGGGCCCCCAGGCATAGCCGGGGCGCAGGGTGAAGGTGTAGCGGTCGCCGCGGACGACCTCGCTGAGCACGAACGGGCCGGTGCCCGCGGACGCCTTCGCCAGGGACGCGGGCTCGTCGATGCCCTTCGGGCAGACGATGGGCACCCGGCCGAGGGTCTCCAGGAGCAGCGCGAACGGTTCCTTCGTGCTCACCCGCACCGTACGGGCGGAGTCGTCGGCGGTGGCGGTGAAGGGCGTCGCCGGGACGAGCAGGCCGAACAGCGGCGACTGGTTCTTGGGATCCTTCAGGAAGTCGAAGGCCTTGACCACGTGGGCCGGGGTCAGCGCGGTGCCGTCGGAGCAGGTGATGCCGCTTCTGAGCGTGAAGGTCACGGAGTTCTCGTCGGCCTGCCACTTCTCGGCCAGCCCCGACACGATCTCGCCCTCGGGCGTCACGTTGACCAGGGGATCGTAGGCGAGAGCGCCCATCTCGGCGAGGCTGGCGAGGTTGCGGTACGGATCGACGACGCCGGGGTCGCTCGGCAGGGTGAAGGTGAACGTGCCGTCCTTGGCGTACTCCACCGGCCTGTCGCCGTCGCCGACCGGGTCGGCCGAACAGGCCGCCAGCCCGGCCGTCAGGGTGGTGGTGGCGATGAGAACGCCGAACCTGATGCGCATGGCTCTGTTCCAATCGAAAGGGCTCCGCTGAGCGCGTTCGGATCAGTGTGATACGCGGCGCCGACCAGCGGTAACGACAGGAGTCGCAATCCTGGGCGCACAACGCAGCAGATTGTCGAGTTCGCGCGGCAGGGCCGTCAGTCGCGGCGCAGGCCGATCAGACGGGCGATCTTCAGTCCGAGGTGGAGGGCGAGACGGTCCTCGCCGAGGGCGAGTTGCGCGCCGGTGTACTCCTCGATGCGCTGCAGCCGGTAGTACAGGGTCGTCCGGTGGATGAACAGCTTCTCGGCCGCCGCCTGGACGTCGCCGGCGTGCTCAAGGAACGCCTCCAGCGTGTCGGCGAGCTGCTCGCCCTTGGCGCCCGCTTCGAGTAGGCGGCGCAGCCCCGGCGGCAGCGCGTGCACGGTCAGCTCCTCGGGCGGGATGTGGGAGAGCAGCCCGTACACGCCGAGGCGGTCGAAGGGGGTGACCCGCCCGAACTCGTCTCCCAGCCGGCTCACCCGGGCCGCGCTCTCGGCCTGCTGGTACGAGCGGTAGAAGTCGCGCAGGTCCCTGACCGGCTCGCCGACGCCGGCCGCCGGGTCGATTCCGGACAGGTCGCGGCCCAGATTGGCGAGCAGCTCTTCCAGCAGGCTCAGCTTGGCGGGCCCGCTGATCAGCGGATCCTTCTCCGACAGCAGCATGAGCCCGTGGTCGCGGCGGATCAGGCTGACGTGCCGCCGGTCCAGCAGGCGCGCGCCGATGCGTTCGAGCCAGCCCTCCAGGACGTTGCGCTCCCCGTCGAGCAGCGCCGGCTCACCCGGGTGGAGGGTGACGACCACGGCGATGACCGGCTCGCTGGCGACGAACAGGTCGGCGTCGATCAGCTCGGCCGCGGCGTGCTCGCGGGCACGGGCGTCGTCGGGCGCCACGAGATCCCGCAGCAGCCCTCTCGCGCGGCTCTTGTGCAGCTCGTGGGTGAGCTGGTCGCGCTGGATGACGATGGCGATCGTGTCGAGGGCCGCGAGTACGGCCTCGACCTCCTGGTCGGTGAGCGGGTCGTCGCCTTCGAGGACCCAGACGAAGCCCAGCAGGACGCCTTCATGCCGGATCGGCACGCAGAGCCGCTGCATGGTGGCGCCGATCTCCGGCGCGACCGGCGGGCGGAAGGGGCCCTGCGCGGTCTTGGCGCCCGCGCCGAACGTCCAGTCGGCGGCGCCGTTGGGCACGTCGCGCTTGAGTATCGACTGCTCGCGCAGCCGGTCCACCGCGCCGTACTCGTGGGAGGAGAAGGCGAGCTGGTGCAGCCGCCAGTCGTCGACCGAGATGTTGCGCTGCAACCGCCGGCCCAGCCCATCGATCAGGCGTTGTAACTCAGTGGCCACACGCATCACCTTACATCGCCCATATTATGCGAGCCCGCTCATAATGCTCGGATCAGGCGAAATGGGGGCAATTCTATATCCGGGGGGAGGTTCCACCCCCAACAGGTGCCGGACGAGGAAGTCCCAGCGGCGCCGGATGACGTACGACTCGTACCCGACGAACAGGTGCTCGGCGCCCGGCACGATGAGCAGGTCGAAGTCCTTGTCGGCGGCGATCAGCCGGTTGACCAGGCGCATGGTCAGGTGCGGATGGACGTTGTCGTCCATCTCGCCGTGAATGAGCAGCAACCGGCCTTCGAGGCGGTCGGCGATCTCGACGTTGGAGGAGCGCGCGTAACGCTCGGCGTCGTAGGGCCCGTCGTAGGTCTCGCCCCAGGCGAGCTGGTAGAAGCGCTGGTCGTGGTTGCCGCAGGTGGCCACGCCGACCTTGTAGAACTCGGGGTAGAGGCACATCGCGCGGACGGTCGCGTAGCCGCCGCCCGAGGCGCCGTAGACGCCGACCCGGTCCAGATCCATCCACGGCCGGGTACGCGCGAGCTCACGCAACGCGGCGACGTGGTCCTCCAGGAATCCGGCGGTGTCGTACCGGCCGTAGGAGTGGTCGTGGAAGGCCTTGTCGCGGCCCGGCGTGCCGCGCCCGTCCAGGGTCACGACGACGAAGCCGAGCGCGGCGATGGCCTCGGCCTCGCGGTCCAGGTGCGGTCGCCCCTCGAACGAGGGGTGCAGGCGGCCATGGTGCGGACCGGGATAAGGGCTGTCGATCACCGGATACCGCCGGGCAGGATCGAAGTCGCGCGGCAGATGGAGGACGCCGTACACGTCGGTCACCCCGTCGGCCGCCTTGACGGTGAACTGCTCCGGCGGTCTCCAGCCCGCCTCCAGGAGCGCGGTGACGTCGGCCCGCTCCAGCTCGACCAGGACCGTCCCGTCCCAGGCGCGCACGGTCGTCACCGGCGCGGTGGCCTTGGCCGACGCGGAGTCGACGAAGTACGCCTCGCCCGGCGGCACCGTCACCTCGTGGTCGAGGTCGTCGTCCGTCAGGCGGGCGAAACCGGTGCCGTCCAGGCGGGCACGACACACCTGGCGGCGGTAGGGGTCGGTCGCGACCAGGCCGGAGGCGAGGAAGTAGACGACGCGCTCGTCCTCGTCCACGCGCAGGATCCGCTGGACCGCCCACGCGCCGGAGGTGACCTGGCGGATCGTCCCGCCGGTCTCGGTGTCGTACAGGTAGAGGTGGCCCCAGCCGTCGCGCTGGGAGTACCACAGCACCTCGCGACCACCGGCGAGCAGGTGCAGGATCGTCTGGCCCATGCCCTGGCCGAGCTCGGCGCGGGGCTCGGCCCGCTCCTCGACGAGCCGGCGCACCTCACCCGTGCGCGGATCGAGGCGATGGAGCCCCAGCGTCTTCAGGTCCCGCGGCTGGTCCAGATAGTAGACGGCGCCTGCGTCGGGAGACCACCACACCCGCTTGAACAGCAGGGGCGAGAGCATGGGCATCAGGAGCGGCTCCGTCCGGGCCCGGACGGCGAGGTCTCCGGAAACCCCGAACACCAGCAGCTCGCCGTGCGGCACCACCTCGTCGCCGGGCATCGCGTAATGGTAGGAGTGCAGCACCGGCCGGCCGCCGTCCGCGGGCGCCGACTCCACCAGGTGCGACAGCGGCACGCCGCGCTGGTCGAGCCGATGGGTGACGAACCGGGTGGAATCCGGCGACCAGGCCACGAGCGGGGGCAGCGACGACAGACCGAGCTTGCGCATGAGCACGCCGTAGGTGAGGCTGTCGGGCTGGGCGCCATAGGTGACCGCGGAGTCGCCGTCAGTGGTCAGCGGCCGCTCCTCGCCGGTCCCGGCCGAGCGCAGCCACAGGTCGTGTCCCCGGCGGAAGACGGCCCACTTCCCGTCGGGCGAGCGCACCTCCAGGGGGTCGGGCCGCTCGCGCGTACCGGCCTTCTCACACCGGTAGATGTCGAGTGAGCAGCGCCAGCGGGCGCCGAAAGCGTCGAACCCGACCTCCCCCTCCGTGGGGTCGATGGTGTCGAACGGCAGGGTCTCGACAGGGGCGCCCGAGGCCGCGGCGAGGGCGGCGGCCAGCCGCCCGTGGTCGAAGGCGGGCTCCCGGGTGCCCCGCGCCGGATCGACCAGCGCGAACCAGTGTCCGTCCGGCCCGTCGGCGCGGTACCAGAACCGGTCGCCGCCGCCGATCCACCGGGGCGTCACCGTGCCGCCGCGCACCAGGGCCGCTCGACGGTGAGCGAGCAGGTTCTCCGCGCCCCGGTACACCGCCGGATCCAGAAACGTCTTCATAGGCAGGCACGTTACGTCGCGTCTCGGCCGGACGCTTCCGGCGGGTGGCGAAGGCGGGCGCCCAATGCTTCGACACCTGTCTGACCCAGCTCACGGCTGCGCTCGGTGCCCGCCATGACCGCCTCCAGGAAGGCCGAGCGAAGTCCGCGCCCTTCGAGCACGCGCAGCGCCGCCGCGGTGACGCCGCCCGGTGAGGTGACCTCGGCGCGCAGCGCCACCGGATCGCGCCCGCTCTCGACGAGCAGCGCCGCGTACCCGGTGAACACCTGCCCCACCACGGCCTGGCTCACCCCGCGCGGCAGCCCCGCCAGCACCCCCGCGTCGACCAGCGACTCCGCCACCAGGGACAGGTACGCCGGGCCGCTGCCGGCCAGCACGGTGACGGCGTCGAGCTGCGCCTCCGGCACGCGCGTCACGGTGCCCACCGCGCCGAGCACCTCCTCGGCCCAGACCAGGTCGGCCTCGGCGGACGACGGCCCCACGGCGATGGCGGCCGCCCCCTTGCCGACGAGCGCCGCGGTGTTGGGCATGCCGCGCACGACGGCCACGCCCTCCCCGAACACGGCGTCCAGTGCGGCGATCGAGATCCCGGCCGCGATCGACAACACCCGCCGCGCCCCGGACGCGACGACGAGCTCGGCGGCGGCGCCCACGTCGTACGCCTTCACCGCGATCACGGCGCCCTCGGCCGGGACCATCTCCCCGGTCACCGTGACGCCGGGGAAGAGGCCACAGAGCTGCGCCACCCTGGCGGGGACCCGCTCCACCACAGCGATGTCGGCGGGCTCCCAGCCGGCCGCGAGCAGCCCGCCGACGAGGGCCGAGCCCATGTTCCCGCCGCCGACGAAGACAAGACGATGCTTGATCACCTGCGGCACGTTACGCGGCCGGCCCGGCGCGCGGCTTCAGCGGAACGTCGCAAGTGCGGCCGCCGATTCTCGGCTCCCGTCGATCGAAGCGGCGGCCCGGACGAGGTCACGATGGGCGCTGTGAAACCTACCTCTGAGCCGGTGTTCCTGGCGAGCGGCTTTACCTCCGGGCAGCCGGTCGCCTGTTTCGACGCGTCGTCCGTCCCGCACGGCGCACGATCGATGGGCGGTGTGCGCGACGCGCTCGCCGGCGGCCTGGAATGGGTTCGCGCCGAGTACTTCAAGCGCATGGACGGCGACCCGGGCGCGATCGTCGCCGTGGTGACGCGCCCGCCGGGGCCGGGCGCGGACGACGGGCTGCTGTTCGTCGCCGCCGACGGCCCCCTGGGCGGATGCGGCGAGGCCACGATGTTCGCCTCCGCGATCCGCGCCCCCGGCGGCGGCGTGGTGTTCGACACCACCAGCGGCCTCGTCCACGGCACCGGCGACGGGGCGGGATCGGTGACCCTGCGGATGCCGCCCGTCGGCGGCACGCCCGCCGTGCACTCCGTCCTCGCCGACGACCGGCCGCTCACGGTCAGGATCGTGCCGGTCGCCGGGAACACGTTCGCCGTCGTCGCGGCCGCCGACGCCGGGCTCGACCTGTCCGCGACCCGGCGTCTGGCCAGGCACGGCGATCTCCTGCTGCGGCAGGTCGCCGCCGCCCTCGCCAGGTCGGGGCAGGCCCCGCAGCCCGACATGCTCCTGCTCACCGAGCCGGTGGCCGCGAACGCGACCCGTTCGGCCGTCATCTGGGGGAACGCGATCCTCAACCAGGGCCCGTGCGGGACCGGCACCTGCGCCCGGCTCGTCGTCGCGCTCGCGACCGGCGAGATCGGCCCCGGCTCGGTGCTGCGCCACCACAGCCCGTTCGGCCCCGCGTTCGAGACCTGGATGGAGGGCGAGCACGTCCTGCTGCGGGGCCGGGTGGACCGTTAGCCGTTGACCTCCTCGAAGACGCGCAGGAAGTTCTCCCCGAGGATGCCCTGGACCTGCTTGTCCGCGTACCCTCTGGCGACGAGCCCGCGGGTGATGTTGATCATGTCGCGGTAGTCGCGGAAGCCGTCCAGGGTACGCGTCACGTTGTCGATCCCGTGCTCGGGCCGGAACCCGAACTCGCCCAGCTTGCCGGCGAAGGTCGCCTCCTGCACGTGGTACGGCAGCGCCAGCGGCCAGTCGGTGCCGATCGCCACGTGTTCCCACCCGACCAGGTCGCTGATGTGGTCGACGTGGTCGAGGAACAGCTCGATCGTCGGGTGGGCCGCGTCCGGCGCCGCCAGGAAGAACGGCACCACGTACACGCCGATGACCCCGCCCGTGCCGGCGATCGCGCGCAGCTCCTCGTCGCTCTTCGCGCGGTCGTGCGCGAACACCGCCGCCGCCGAGGTGTGGGTGGCGATGACCGGGAAGGTGGAGGCCGCGCAGGCGTCGAGCGTCGTCTGCCGGCCGGAGTGCGCGGTGTCGACGATGACACCGACGTCGTTGCACCGCCGGACGAACTCCAGCCCGAAATGGCTCAGCCCCGGGTCGTAGCGCTCGGTGCAGCCGGCGCCGATGAAGTTCATCGTGTTGTAGGCGCAGTCGAGCGTGTTGAGCACCCCCAGCGCGTGGGCCGCGTCGATGAGGTCGAGGTCGCCGGGGTTGAGCAGGTTCGTCTGGACGAGCCCCCAGACGGCCTGCTCGCCGGCCGCGTGGGCGGCGCGGATGTCGTCCGCCCTGCGGGCCCGGCGCAACCACGGGAACGCGTCCAGTTCCCTGGCCAGCAGGTGGGCGGCCTTGAGCACCGACGCCTTGTCCCTCAGCATGTAGCCGCCGGTGGCCGCCGTGGTGACGCCCGAGGCGTCGAACAGCTCCTTGTACTGCGGGAAACGTCCGGCGATCGCCCGTTCCTTGAGGAAGAACGCCACGGTGAACAGGTCGTCCGAGCCGAGCGCGTCCACCTCCGCGACCAGCTCGTCCGTCCACACGTCCGGCGAGCACGGGCCCTGGAAGAGCAGATCGATGATCACACTCTCCCGGTGCAGGCGCGCGGCCCGCGCCTCCTGCTCGTCCGTGAGACCGAAGTCGAAGACCCCGTACCGATGCATCAGCCGTCCTCTCGTTCAGACGCCGGAGCGTCCGCTGCCCCATGACACGACGCCTTCGCGTGGCTCCACCCCGGCCGGCACGTGCGGCGCCGGGACGGGCACGCCGGGAACGATCCGCAACGGCAGCTCGCCTGCCCACACCGGCAGGTCGCGGTCGGCCTCCCGGTCGGCCGGCGGCCCGGTGCGGACCTTCGCCGAGCACTCCTCCAGCGGAACGGCGACGACGCGGGAACTGCGCAGCTCGGCGTCGGTGAGCGGGCGCAGCTCCGGCCGCCGGCCGGGCAGGAGCCGGTCGACGAGCACCAGCATCGCCTCCAGCTTCTCCGCGGCGTCGACGATCTCCTGGCCGGTGCCGAGGACGACGACCGAGCGGTAGTTCATCGAGTTCTCCAAGACCGACCTGCCCATGACGAGCGAGTCGACGACGGTCGCCTCGACGCAGATGGGGCGGCCGAGCATCCGCTCGAGCATGCGGTTGCGCTGGGAGCCGTGGAAGTAGAGCGTGTCGCCCAGCCGGGCGTGCAGCGTCGGCAGCACGTACGGCTGCCCGTCGTCGACGAACGCGACCCGGCACATCAGCGCCTCGTCGAGGATCGCCCGCACCAGATCCCGGTCGTAGGAGGCCCGCTGGGGGCGGCGGCGGACGCGCACCCGCTCGCTCGCGGGCCGGTTGTCGTCTGTCGTCACTGGGCTTCCTCTCGGTGCGCGGGGCGGTGCTCTGCGGGGCCGGCGGCTTGGCCGAGTCTGCGGGGGTCGGCGGCGCCGTGGAGGGTGCCGTCGGGGGTGAAGGCGATGGCTTGGCAGCTGCCCATTTCGGGTTCCCAGGGGGAGACGCGGGTGAGGGTGAGTCCTTGGTTCTCGGCTTCGGTGAGGGCGGGTTCGCCGATGGTGGATTCGACCATGGGGCTTCGGCTGGGGTGGTGGGAGGCGCCGAAGAGGGGTTGGTGGACGGATTGTTGTGGGGTCATGCCGCGCTGGAGGATGTTGACGGTGTTCTGGAAGACGTTCTGGAGTGCGGAGATGCTGGGGGAGGCGGCGGTGAGCACGGGGCGGCCGTCGCGCAGCGCCAGCAGCGACGTGGACCAGCCGGCGGGAATCGGCACGACCGGGTCGGCGGCCAGAAAGATCGGGCGCGGGACGATGACGCCGTCCACCATCAGCCCGACGCCGAACGGCGTGGAGGTCGCCGAATGGGTGCCGTGCGCGATCATGCCGTCCGCGTCGGCGGCGACGATGGCGTTGGTGCCCATGTTCATGGCGTCGAACGGGCGTGGCGGGCCGTCGACGACCCGCCCGGCCAGCTTCTCCGCGGCCTCGGGTGAGACGTCCAGGCCACCGGGAGGGGTGAGCCGGATACCGGAGGAGTTCCAGGTCAGGCCGTGGTGCCAGGACTCCTCGACGATGCGCATCATGCGGTGCAGGCCGTGGCCGGTCAGGTGGGCCAGGCTGAGCATGAGGGCGTAGAGGGCGCCGCTGGTGTGCAGTTCGTAGCCGCCGGCCACCGGGAGCGGCGTCAGCGGCAGGTCCGTGATCTCGGCGGCGGCCAGGTCGTCGAGGGTGATGCGGCCGCCGGCGGCGCGGGCGGTCTCGACGTAGCGGCGGGCGAAGTCGCCCTCGTAGAAGTAATCCGGGCCCTGCTCGGCCAGTTGCTCGATGGTCCGGGCCAGCGCCGGCTGGCGGAGCAGGTCGCCGACGCCGAACAGGTGGCCGTCGGGGAACCAGGTGTCGCGGCCCGGCGCGTAGCGGCCGGCGACGGTGCGGTATTCGAACGTCCAGCCCCACAGGAGCTGGTCGACCACGAAGCCTTCGCGGGCTGCCGTGAGGGCGTCGGCGAACAGGTCGCGCCAGGGCAGGCGGCCCCACTCC
>NZ_JBFAIM010000077.1:40368-65247 GCF_040654715.1 Nonomuraea sp. NPDC050643
GGCAGGCGGCCCCACTCCTGCCAGGCGGCGTGCGCGCCGCGCACCCAGCCCGGGGTGACGACCGTGCGGCCCGAGCGGCGGGCGGCCTCGTCCAGATCGCCGTCCTCGGCCGCCGGTTGTACGCCGACGCCCGCCATCGCGCGGCTGCGGCCGGTCGCCGGGTCGTACACGGTGACGACCAGGCCGCCGGCCAGCGTCGTCATGGTCGGCTCGACCACCGTCTGCACGGCCGCCGCCGCGAGATAGGCGTCCACGGCACTGCCGCCGCGCCGCAGGGCGGCCAGACCCGCCTGCGTCGCCGCCGGGTGGGAGGTCGAGATCATGCCGTTCCTGCCCTGCGCGGCCACGTGAGCCGGATTCGGGCGCGACGGGCGCGCGGGCACCGGGGTCATGGGGTCCTCCTCAATGAGACGTGCTCGGTGGTCAGGTCCTCCATACGGGGTACGCCGAGTAGCTGCAGCGTACGGCCGGCCTCCCTGCTCAGAACGTCCAGTGCCCGGCGCACGCCCCGCTCGCCGCCGGCCATCAGCCCGTACAGGTAGGCCCGGCCCACCATCGCGGCCGACGCGCCCAGGGCGCGGGCGGCCACCAGGTCGGCGCCGGTCGTGATCCCCGTGTCGATGAGCACCTCGGCGCGGTCGCCGACGGCGTTCACGACGGCGGGCAGGAGTTCGAGCGGGGTCGGCGCGCGGTCGAGCTGACGGCCGCCGTGGTTGGACACGACGACGGCGTCGGCGCCCGCGTCGACCACGAGCTCGGCGTCCGCGACGCTCTGCACGCCCTTGACGATCAGCCGGCCGGGCCACTCCGCCCGCAGCCAGGCCAGGTCGGCGGGCCCCACGGCCGGATCGAACATCGTGGCCACGAGCTCCTCGACCGTCCCGTTCCACGACGTCATCGACGCGAACTCCAGCGGCGCCGTCGTCAGCAGGTTGCCCCACCAAGCGGGGTGGCGCGCCATGCCGGCGAGCGTACGCGGCGACAGCGTGGGCGGGATCGTCAGCCCGTTGCGCACGTCCCGCATCCTGGCGCCGCCGACCGGCGTATCCACGGTGAGGACCAGCGCCTCGACACCCGCCGCCAGTGCCAGCCCGACGAGCCGGCGGCCCGCCTCGCGGTCGCGCCACAGGTAGAGCTGGAACCACACGCGCCCGTCCGGCACGGCCCGCACGAGGTCCTCGACGGAGGTGGTGCCCATGCACGACAGCGTGTACGGCACGCCCGCCGCCGCCGCGGCCCGTGCCACGGCCGTCTCGCCCTCGTGGTGCATGAGCCGGGTGAACCCGGTCGGCGCCAGGACGAGGGGCAGGGCGCTCGCTGAGCCGAGGACGTCGGCCGTGGTGTCCACCGAGCTGACGTCGCGCAACACGCGCGGATGGAACTCCAGGTCCCGATAGGCGGCCCTGGCCCGGCCGAGACTGATCTCGCTCTCGGCCGCGCCGTCGACGTAGTCGAAGACGGATCGCGGCACCCGGCGGCGCGCCAGCGCCCGCAGATCGGCGACGGTGTGGGCGCGGCTCAGCCGCCGCTCGACGGGATCGGCGACGAACGGCCGGCGCCGTAGCAGGGGCCGGAGCCCGGACCATCGCGGCAACTGTCGCTTCGACACCGCTATCAGGCCTTCCGTGTGGTTGCGTCGCGCCATTGTGCCGTCGCCGCGCCGCCCGGCGGACGGGACGCTGGTCGGAAAAGCGGGCGCCGATCTGCGACACCTGCATATGTCGGCGGAACGCCGCCCTTCCTAGTGTCAGCCGGGAACCAGCCCGTCATCCAAGGAGCCATCCCCATGGACGCGCGCGCCCTGCACCAGCACGCCACCGTCGTCGACACGCACAACGACCTGATCCTCCTGGTCGACCACTACGACCAGCGCTACCGGCGGCAGCACTTCGCCGAGTACTGGCTGCCCCAGCTCCGCGACGGCGGGGTGAACGTCCAGGTGCTGCCGATCTGCATCGAGGAGCAGTTCCAGAGCGAGGGCGCGCTGCGGCGCACGCTGCTCCTGATCGAGCGGATCCACGAGCTGGCCGAGGAGAACGTCGGCGACGTGGCGATCTGCCTCACCGCCACGGACGTGGACGCGGCCCTGGCGACGGACCGCATCGCCCTGATCATCGCGTTGGAGGGCGCGCACGCGATCGGCCAGGATCCGCGCCTCATCCGGACCATGGAACGCGTCGGCGTCCGGGTCGTGTCGATGGCGCACTACGGCCGTACGTTCCTGGCCGACGGCAGCGGCTTCGACGACACCTCGCGCAGCCGCCTGACCCCCCAGGGCATCGAGGTGTTCAAGGAGATGGAACGCCTGGGCGTCGTCTTCGACATCAGTCACCTCGGACTCGGCGGCGTCGAGGACGTGCTGGAGCTGGCCACCCGTCCGTTCCTGGCGACGCACTCGGCCTGCCTGGCGATCACCGGCATCCACCGCAACCTCGGCGACCAGCAGCTCAAGGGCATCGCCGACCTGGGCGGCGTGGTCAGCGTGGCGGCCGCGATCCCGATGTTCATCGACCCGGTCAACCCCAGCGCGGAGCGGGTCGTCGACCACATCGAGCACATGGCGTCGGTGGCCGGCATCGACCACGTCGGCATCGGGCCCGACTTCATCGAGGACTACTTCCAGAAGGCGTTCGACGGCTGGCAACTGGTGCCGGGCTTCGAAGGCGGCTTCACTCCGGCCGAGGTGGAACGTCCGGCCGACCTCCCCAAGATCACCGAGGAGATGGTCCGGCGCGGGTTCGCCGAGACCGACATCAGGAAGGTGCTCGGCGGCAACGTGATGCGCGTCCTGCGACAGGTCATGGGCGTACCCGCCGGGACGACGAAGGGGGATGCCCGTGACGCGGCGCTGACATAGGGGTACGGAAGGGTGTCGTGGACAACGATGACGAGCCGGGGGCCACCGCATAGCGTCATGTCGTGGACAACGAATTCTTGATCGACCAGGCCAAACAGAGTATCCGTGAGGCAGCCGACGCGTTCGTTGCAGGCAGGAACGTCGATGAGTGGCAGCGGGCGGCGCTGTCCCTGCAGTGGGCGCTGAACGGGCTCAAGCCGGTCCTGTCGAAGATGAGCCAGCAGGAGTGGCTGGACAGGCTCAACCGAGGCAAGGAGCCGTTGACGGGCGAGAAGGGCGGGCAGAAGTATCGGTCCGATGAGGGGTTCCGCATCGACCGTAAAGAGGACCCGGAGTTCAAGTGGCCGTGGGACGACAAGCCCCTCTTCTGAGCGCCTCCACCTGGTGATTCTGTGGTCGCGCTCGACGTCTCCTGGCGCAACCGCCTGCTGGGCGTCATCCGTCCCTGACCGCCCCATGAAAGTTTCGCGGCCACACACAGGTTGAACAGGGAGCCATCCCCCCTTTGTTGACGATTCATACCTCCTGGCGCACTCTGACTTCAGATTGATCGAGTTGTCGATCTGCTCGTCGTTCTTGTACTCGGACTCCAGGCCGATGGCCTGGAGCAGCGGCCCGAGCTGGAGGGCCGGCGGGCACCAGGTCGGGGTTGAAGAACGCCAGGTTCAGCGGGATGGCCAGCTCGGCCTCGCCGTCTTCGACCGCGACCTCGATGCCCTGGTCCGCGAAGGCCTGGAGCTGGGCGGCCGTGTAGCGGGCGGCCTCGGTCTCCAACTCCACCTCGCCGTGGATCTGGCTGTGCGCGCGGTAGCCGACGGTGGCGAACTCGTTGCTGAGGTTGGCGTTCACGTTGGACTTGTAGCCGGTGTAGAGGGGCAGGTTGACGCCCATGGCGGGCAGGAACTCGTGGTAGGTGACGTACTGCTGCTCGGCGATGACCACCCGCCGGGCGATCTGGAACTTGTCCTCCTCCGACAGCGACGCGGGCAGCAGCGACACGATCCGGTTGTGCTCGCGGGCGAACAGCGTGTGGGTCGCGGTCAGCGCGATGTTCTCGTTGGCCCGTACGTCACCGGCGACCATCGCGTTGTTCGGGGTGGCGCGCAGCCGGCCGTCCGCGTCCATCACGGGCGCGGTCGCGGCGTCGCCCCTGCTGGTGCGCCGGGGCAGGTACGCGCCCGGCAGCAGCAGGCGGGCACCGTTGTTGGCCAGGTTGCCGTCGACCGGCCTTCGCGCAGCCATTCGAGCCGCTGGTCGGTGCCGCCGTAGACGGCCCACGCGTCGAGGTAGGAGCTGACCGTGTTGGTCTGCTGACGCGGGTTGCCGGTGCCGGTGCCCGTGCCCGGGGTGGCCGCCGAGCGGCTGAACGCGATGGACCCGAGGTCGTTGGCGAAGCTCTCGACCGGGTCACCGGCGTTGAACGGGATGTTCGCCGCGGTCGCGGTCGGGCCGGCGCCGTCGCGCAGGCCCACCGTGTGGTCGAGGAACTGGCCCCACACGAAGCCCCACTGGGTGATCCGCCGCTCGGAGAAGACGTTCTGGTCCACGTCGTTGAAGACCCGGTTGCTGATGAAACGGCTGTTCGGGCCCGTACGGGGAGCGCTGACCCCGTCGGCGTAGCGGGCCGGCGCCACCCGTGAGTAGGCGGTGCCCACCTTGCCCCACGCGGGGGTGGCGACGTTGTTGCCGGTGCCGTCGAGCGTTTCGACCTCGAAGGGCACGGCCGCGAGTGCTTCGGGGGCGGTGACGACCCCGCTGAGGACGAGCAGCGTCACGCAGGCGATGGAGAACGACGTCCGGTGGCGGGAGCGGCGTCGGGTGACGGGATGAGGGTGCTGGTGCATCTGGCGTCTCCATGCGGTATTTTTTCGCGAACATCTGTCTCCGCGAGGGGTGCACCGTCTTCCTCTCCGGCGCGTTGAGAGAATGGCGGGCCGGGTCGCGGGGTCGTCATCCGGGAGCACGGTTTCCGGGAAACCACAATTCCTGGACTGACGAATCTTGGGACCATCCGGCGGTGTGCCGAGAGAACATGGAAGCTGCCATGAACCTCCAGGTGGAAAGCGTTTGCACGCATCGCGGCAATGCTGTTCTTCCACTCCTGGAGCGTCAATGGATAACTTCGGGCAAGTCACCCTTGGGGGCGATTATCCCCTAGGGGGAAATCGCATTAGAGGAATTGTCACCTGGACGGACCGGGGAAAGGCGCCGGCCGGGCGGAAAACGTTCGGGCGGGTGGTCGTCCGGACCTGGAACGTGCCGGCAGCGGAACGGGACCTGCGATCTCTCCCCGGCGAAAGCACTTCCTCGCGCCCGGCGCATGGGTGAGGATGGCACTGCTGGAGGCGGTGTCCTGCGCGAAGGAGACGCGGTGGGCTCTGAGGCGGCATCCGAACCATGGCAGGACGGGCTGGCGCTCGTCTGCGAGCAGGCCGATCGTATCCGGGCCGACCTGGGCGAATCCGGCGGGCTGGTCGACCGTGTCGTGGCCGGCGCCCGGGCCGGGCACGACGTGAAGGAGCCGCTCGACGCGCTGCACCAGGCGATCATGGCGACCGGTGACGTGCTCGGCGTGTACGGGCACTCGGCGCGGCACCACGGCCCGGCTGTGGCGGGCATCCCGCCGGTCCCCATGGACGTCGTCTACCTCTGCCCGGACGGGCACTGCTCCCGCTACGTATGGGCCGAGGACACCGTGGAGGTCCCGGTGTGCCGGATCGCCGGCCGGGCGCTGCGGCGGGACCGGTTGCCATGATGGGCGGGCTGCTCGGCGAGCTGGGTAAACGGCTCGCCGAACGCTGGTTGTCCCTGCTCGTCCTGCCCGGCGCGCGACGCCCCTTCTGGTGCGCGGTCTTGTCAGGAACCTGACGGTGGTGAGGGGGGCTCCGATCAGGTGGGCCAAGTCGTCGAACCGGACGGCGAGCAGCCCGGCCACCAGACCTGCGACCACCGCAGCCACCGCACCAGCGGGCTGGATGCCAGCCGGTTCCAGCAGCACGGCTGTGCTGCCGCCGATGACGGCCACGGTGGGCGGCAGCAGGTTCCGCACGGCAGGGCCATGCCCGAGCGGTTCCTGACCGGCTCCGAAACAGCTGTGTGGTCGGGACTGCAAGAAGTGCGACAGAGCCGTTTACAGTCCTTGGTGCGGTTTGGGGTCGATGCCCGAACCGCCAGTCATTGTGGGGCTCTGGCGGCCAGGCCGGCGATCAGCAGGTCTAGCTGGTAGGCGAAGTCCTGGGCTCTGCCGGGAGAGTGTTCGGATCGCAGGGTTCGGTGGAGATGCGGCAGGGTGTCGGGGCGTATGTGTTGCTGGAGCCAGTTGTGTTCGTCCTGGTCCACTTCGGGGTTGATGGTCCAGGCAGGCTGGAGCTGAATGGCGCCGAAGATCTGTGCTGTCAGGGCGTCGGCGCTGCGGCGGGCGTCTTTGGGCTCGAACCCGGCCGCGTACATGGCGGCGAGGATCTCTTCGATCGGGAGAAGGCCGTCGAGGGACCGGGGACTGCCCAAGCCGGTGGCGATGATGGTCACCACGATGGGGTTCGCGCTGAAGACCTGGTGCATGCTGTGGCCGAGCACGCGCAGCCGTTGGGTCCATGGCAGGTCGCGGCTGGGCAGGGTGATGCAGGAGAAGGCGTGTTCCACCATTCCGTTGATGATCGCGGCCTTGTTCGGCACATGGTTGTACAGGGACATCGCTTCGACGCCTAGTTCGCGGGCGACCCGGCGCATGGAAAGGCCGTCGAGTCCCTGTTCTCTTCCTAGCTGCAGCGCCGCGTGGATGATCCGTTCCTTGGTCAGGGGTTGACGCCTCGTCTCCACCGCACCTCCTCAAGGAGAAACCTATCCTGCGTGGTCGCCGGCGTTGACCGGCCCTCTACAGAGGCTGAAAGTTCGGGGTTTCATGTCGATCTCGGGTTCGGGATCAGGTCGGTGTGTGCCAGGAAGGCGTCCAGGAGGTCGGCGCGGTACTGCAGCTGCTTGAGTCGGCTGCGGATGATCGCGGCGAGCTCATCGAGGGTGCACGGGGCCAGGTTGCCCAGGCCGCGTTTGAGGTGCGACCACACCATCTCGGCGGGGTTGAGCTCAGGCGCGTAGGTCGGCAGGCGGAACACCGTCAGCCACGGGCGCGCATCGATCAGACTCCGCATCCGGGCGTCGACGTGGATGTTGACGTTGTCCCAGATCAGCACGATCGGGCCGCCGAGCTGGTGGTGGACGGCATCCAGCAGACGGGCGTAGTCGCTCTCGTTGAACCCTTTGCGTTCGTTCTTGCGGCGCCGGTAGATCCTCATGCGGTAGATGAGCCGGGTCCGCTGTCCCGGCTTGAGACAGATGAGCCCGGCCAGGTTGACCCGTCCGGAGCCCTTGCCCGAGACGGTGACGGTGGGGGTGTGCCCGCGGCGGGACCAGGTGCGGGCCTTGGGTGGCCTCAGGGACTGGCCTGCTTCGTCGGCGAAGCAGATCCACGCGTCCTGGTCCCGCGCCGTTGTTCCGCCAGCGGCCAGGTGTCCTTCACCCAGGTGGCGATCGCCTCTTCGTCACGCTCGGCGGCGCGGCGCCGGGCAACCTGCGGGCTCCAGCCCAGCCGATGCAGCAGATAGGAGATCCCGCGCGGGGTGTAGGAGACATGGAACAACCTGCCGACCAGGACCGTCACCCGCGCCAGTGTCCACCGCTGATCCTCGGTCCATCCCCACACGGCCGGACCGGCGTCCAACACCGCCTCCAACCGCTCCATCTGCGTATCGTTGAGCCGGCAGCGCTGCCCGCCCGGTCCTTTCGACTCCAGCGCCTCGGCCCCTGACGTGCGCCAGGCCCGGTGCCAGACGTAGGCCGACTTGCGTGAGATTCGCAGGCTCTTGGCCACCTGGGGCGGCGACATCCCCGCGGCGAACAGCCCGGCAGCCTCCAAGCGGACCTGTTCACGCTTGGCTCGCGCCGCCGGGGTCAGACCACCACCATCCGGATAACGCATCCCACCGACATACTCCCGAACCCCGCCGCAAGCATGCAACCAAGCGGTGACACCTCAGACTTTCAACCTCTGTACTTGCACCTGTATGCTCGGTGGCACTTACAGGTGTAAGTATGGAGCTGCCGGATGAATCAACGATCCCGCGCTTCGTCGCGAGTTTCTCAAGGAGGGAACGCATGAACGATGTGCACCGTCGTGGATTCCTGATCGGCACGGTCGCGGCCGCCGGGCTCGCCTCGTCCCCATCGGCGTCCGCCGCAATAGCCGCGCGTGTGCACGGCGTTCAACCCCCACATGACATCACCCCCGGCGACCTCCGATACGCCGATCTCGTGCGGGGCAACAACCATCGATTCGTCGGCACGCCGACCTACGTGCACGTCGCCACATCAACCGACGAGGTGGTGGCCGCGGTGGAAAAGGCGGTCTCGGCCGGGAAAAGAATCGCTGTACGCGGCGGCGGACACTGCGCGGAAGACTTTTGGGCAAATTCGTCGGTACGAGCGGTCGTCGACCTGTCGCAAATGGCCGAAGTCTCATACGACGCCAGGCGCCGCGCATTCGCGATCGAGAGCGGCGCGATGCTGGACGGTGTCTATCGCACACTGTTCAAGCGGTGGGGCGTCACCATACCGGCCGGGTCAGCGCCGACTGTCGGCGTCGGCGGGCATCTCTGCGGCGGCGGTTACGGTTCGTTGTCCCGTAGGCACGGCTCAGTGGTCGACCACCTCTACGGCGTCGAGGTGGTCGTCGTCGACAGAACAGGTCGCGCCCGCACCGTGGTCGCGACCCGGGAAGACGCGGATCCGAACAGAGATCTGTGGTGGGCGCACACGGGTGGAGGCGGCGGGAACTTCGGCGTGGTGACCAAGTATTGGATGCGTTCACCAGGTGCCATCGCCACAGATCCCGCTCTTGTTCTCCCGCGACCGCCTTCATCGGTTCTGATCAGCACGATCGTCTGGCCATGGTCGAGCATGGACGCGCGGTCCTTCGCCCGGTTGATCTCCAATCATGGCACCTGGCACGAACGCAACAGCGATCCGGATTCCCCTTACGCAGGTCTGTACAGCGTGCTCGCCGTGACCCACCGGTCGGCTGGTGCTCTCGCCCTTTTCATCCAGTGCGACGCCACGACCCGGGATGGCCGGCGGCGGTACGACGAGTACGTCTCGGCCATCTGCGATGGCGTAGGAGTCACTCCCATTGCGCCTGAGCCCAGCATCGTGCCCTGGCTGCACGCCACGGTCTGGCCCGGCGACCGCGACGGTGGTGACATGCTGACTCGCCGCTACAAGATGAAGGCGGCGTATTTACGTAAGTCCTTCACCGATCGGCAAATATCCACTGCCTACAGACACCTGTCCAGGTCCGACTTCGACAATCCGCAGGGCGTCATGCTGCTGATCGGTTACGGCGGCAGGGTGAACGCGGTCGCGTCCTCAGCCACCGCCGTGGCACAGCGCGACTCGGTGTTGAAAGTGGCATACGAGTCCTTCTGGGCAACCCCGCAGGACGACGCCAAGAACATCAGCTGGTTGCGGGAGTTCTACTACGACATGTACGCCGACACCGGAGGCGTACCGACATCGGGCCCAATCAATGACGGCAGCTACATCAACTATCCCGACAAGGATCTCGCCGACCCACGCTGGAACAAGTCAGGGGTTGCATGGTCGACGCTGTACTACAAGGACAACTATCGGAGACTCCAGGAGGTGAAATCCCGCTGGGACCCGCTTAACATCTTCCGCCATGCCCTTTCCATCGAGCCCTTGGGGGAATGACGTCACCAGCAGCAGCCCCCCAGGGGGAGGCGAGGGAAGCTTATCGTGAAACCCCTGAAAGTCATTGATCTTGCTCCGCGTCCTCCGCGCTACGAACGACAAGGCAAACACCTGAACCGACAAGGCCGCCGCCTGTGGTGTCGACATGCTCCTGCTGCTCCCCACCGCCAGCGCGGTCGAGCACAGCGGACCGAGACCCTCCCGGCACGCGAGCGGCGACATCGCCACCATCGCCTCGGCCATCGCCGGGGTGGACCCGGCCCAGGCTCCGAACATCGCGCGCCTCGGCGACGAGTTGGTCTCCGGCGATGGCGCGGAGCGGGCCAACTGGGCTCTGGACGTGCTGCTCGACGGCATCCTCGCCGCCGGCTGAGCATCAGGCGGCCGCGCCGACGGCCGACGACGCGTTGCTGCTCAATGCCGATCGGTACTGAGGAGTACAGTTGTGGCATGGGTGACTCCCGGAACACTGTCATGGGCCGGCCCCGGGAATTCGACATCGACGAGGCGCTGGAGCGCGCCATGCAGGTGTTCTGGGAGCGGGGATACGAGGGGGCGACCCTCTCCGATCTGACCGGGGCCATGGGGATCACCAAGACGAGCATGTACGCGGCCTTCGGCAACAAGGAACAGCTTTTTCGCAGGGCGCTGGAGCGCTACGTCGAGGGGCCGGCCTCCTACGCGACACGCGCGCTGGAGGAGCCGACCGCACGAGGGGTGGCCGAGGCGATCCTCCGTGGAGCGGTTCGGACCACGACCCTGCCCGAAGGCCCTGCCGGATGCCTGACCGTGCAGGGCGCGCTGGCGGCGAGCGACGGAGGCCGACCCGCGCACGATCTGCTCGTCGGCTGGCGCAACGATGCGGGCCTACGCCTCGAGGAGCGCTTCCAGCGCGCCGTCGACGAGGGCGACCTCCCGCGCGACGCCGACGCTAGGCGACTCGCCCGGTACATCATGACGGTGGCGTACGGCATCGCCGTCCAGGCCGCCGGCGGCCTCGGTCACGACGAACTCCAGGACATCGCCGACACGGCACTGCGCGGCTGGCAGCCATAGCGGGTGCGCGACTGCGCCGACCTGAAGGATGCGCAGGCGTCCGACACGCATCCGCGCAGAGCCTCACCGAGGGCCACGTCGGCCGCGCTTACCGGATCGCTCTCTCGGCGAGGAGGCGTTCTTCTCACGACGCACCGACTTATGTACCGCTTGGAATAGAAGTCGCGGGATCAAGGTTGCCCCCTTCAACGATGGCGTCGTGCGTCATCACCATCCGGCAGAAAGGTCATCATGTCCGACATCGACCTGCGCGACTTCTACCAGCGCTACATCGAGGTGCTCAACGCGCACGAGTTCGACCGCATGGACGAGTTCGTCCACGAGTCCATCGTCCTGCACAGCGAGCCGAGCTCCCGCGCGGCCGTCGTCGCGCAGTTGAACGGCATCGTCGACGCGGTCCCCGACTTCCACTGGGAGACCCAGGAGCTCGCCATCAACGGCGACAGCCTCGCCGCCCGTCTGATCAACACCGGCACCCCGGCCAAGGAGTGGCTCGGGGCGGCTCCCACCGGCAAGTCGATCGAGATCGTCGAGTACGCCATCTACAGGATCCGCGACGGCAAGTTCCTGCACATGTCGGCCATCCACGACGCCGAGGCCCTGCAGAAGCAACTCGCAGGCTGACCCGGTCAGGCTCGGCCAACACGGAGCTCGACGCGGAGCGGGTTGGTCTCACAGGTCTCGGCGCATGCACACGCGGGGCCATCGATCCAGGCCGTGTGCGGCCTCATGGCGGCGTACGGCGCGCAGGCCGGGTGGCAGGCGGGTGTCGTCGAGGGGCACGAACCCGCAGCGGGCGTAGTAGGGGCCGTTCCACGGCACGTGGGTGAACGTGGTGAGGGTGAGTGCCGGTATCCCGGCGGCTGCCGCCTGACAGGCAAGGTGGTCGATGAGGCGGCGTCCCACACGGCGGCGTGCGCTGCGTGGATGTACCGAGACCTGCTCGATGTGGAGATTGCCGTCGACGAGGTCCGCGATGAGGTAGCCGACCGGCACGTCCGCGGGGTCAACGGCGACCCAGGCCCGGCCGGCGGCGAGGTAGCGGCCGAGTTCGTCCAGCGACAGCGGCTCGTCGTCGGCGATCTCCGGCATGCCGATGTCGAGGAACCAACGCCCGGCGGCGCGCTCGATGTCTCGCAGGAGCGGAAGCTCTGTCCGGCGAACCGGTCTGATCTGGATCAGATCGTCGCGGCCGGTGGCGGCGCCGGGTGCCTCGAGACGGCGGTCAGGGCCGAGGGGGAGAACCGATCCGGGTGCGGAACTCGCCGCCGGCAGTGGCCAGCGGTCGTGTGATGGGGAGTGCTCAGCCATGAAGGCCCTCCGCGGCGACGGTGTCCGGTGCCGAAGGCTGCTCGGAACGGGCCGGCGCGTGTCGTACCAGCCCCAGCACCGCGCCGCCGGCGACCACGGCGACGATGCCACTGAGCAGGAAGACCCCATCGAGCCCCGAGGCGTAGGCGCTGCGCAGGAGGTGTCCCACGGCCGATCGCGTGCCGGTGGAGGCTTGGGCGAGCAGTTCCGGGTACGCGCCGCCGGTCAGCTCCTTGGCCACGGCGCCCGGGTCAGCGAATGAGCCGCTGCCGGCCAGCACACGTCCGGCCTGTCCAGCGGACACCGTCGCGGAGAACCGACTGCGCCCACAGCGAGACGAACACGAGATGGGCGAACGCGGACGCCGTCAGCGCCGCCCCGGCGAACATGAGGGCCGAGAAGGACGGCTGCCGGAACAGCGACAGATCCATCATCGGATGGGTGCGGCCCCGCTCCACCAGCAGGAAAGCCACGGCGGCAACCGCTCCGGCGACCAGGACGCCGACCGTGACCGGATCCGTCCAGCCATGCTCACCAGCGCGGATGAGGCCGTAGACCACCAGGGTGGCGGCGAGGGTGAACGCGGCCGTCCCGGGCAGGTCCACCCGGCCGCCTGCCGGACCACGGGCCCCGGCGATCGCGCGCAGGGCGATCCATACGGCGACGACGGCGACCGGAAAATTGACCAGGAAGATCGCTCGCCAGCCCACGTGCTCGGTCAGCAGCCCGCCCACAATGGGCCCGGCCGCCGCGGCCGCGCCGTTGGCCGCCCCCCACACGCCGAAGGCCACCGATCGGTCCCGGCCGGTGTAGGTGCTGCCGAGCAGTGCCGCGTTGGTGGCGTACATGGCCGCGGCGCCCAGACCTTGCACGCCCCGGGCGGCGATCAGCACGCCGGTGTCGGGCGCCATCCCGCAGGCCAGCGAGGCGACCGCGAAGATCACCAAGCCGGCGACGAAGACCCGGCGCTGCCCGAGCAGGTCCGAGATCGACCCGGCCGCCATCATGAGGGCGGCCAGCACCAGCACGTACAGGTCAATGGTCCACTGCAACGCCGCGAACGACGCATGCAGCGCGCCGGCCATGGCGGGTGCCGCGACGCTGACAATGGTCAGGTCCACCAGCAGCATGAACGTGCTCAACGAGATGGCCAGCAACGGCGACCACTTACGCATGATCCCTTACCTCTTCACGATGGCGATGTCGCGGAGAGATTGGCAGACAGCCCGATCGGCAGGCGTCTGGGGCGCCGAACATGGCGCTATCCGACACACTGTTACGGTCTTTCGGTGGATCCACTCACGCTTGACGAGCTCGACCGGCGGCTGGTGCACGCCCTGCAGATCGACGGCCGCGCGGCGTTCAGCCACATCGCCACCGTCCTGGGCACCTCCGATCGCACGATCGCCCGCCGGTATCGACGGCTGCGCTCAGCAGGGGCCCTGCGGGTGGTGGGCCTGCCCCACGGCCGGCTTCTGGGCCACGTCGACTGGCTGGTCCGCCTGCGATGCACGCCCGACGCGGCCACCTCCGTGGCAGCCGCACTGGCGCCGCGCCAGGACACCTCGTGGGTCAGCCTCATCTCCGGCGGCACCGAGATCACCTGCATCACCCGGACCAGCGGCGCGGCCAAGGACGGCGACCTGCTGCTGCAGAAACTGCCGCGCACACCGCGCATCACGGCCGTCACCGCGCACTGCCTGCTCCGCGCCGTGGCCGGGACCACCGGCTGGCCAGGCCGCACCGCCGCCCTGAGCCCTCACCAGATCGACGACCTGCGGCCCGCGTCAACACCCTGCCCCCGCACCGATCACCCCGTCGAGCTCACCGACGCCGACCACAGGCTCCTCGCGGAACTCGCCAAGGACGGCCGCGCCGGCTACCCGGACCTGGCCGGTGCCACAGGCTGGTCGGAGACCACCGTCCGACGCCGCCTGGACCAGCTACGCCGCGCCAACATCCTCTACTTCGACGTCGAGATCGACCCGCTGCTGTTCGACCAGACCACCGAAGCCATGCTGTGGCTCACCATCGCCCCGGCCGCGCTGGCCACGGTCACCCACGCCCTGTCCACACACCCGGAAATCGGCTTCGCCGCCGCGACCACCGGGCCGGCCAACGTGGTCGCCTTCGTCGTCTGCCGCGACGCGGACGCCGCCGCCGCGGCCAGCGCCATGACCTTCCATCCGCCCAGCGAGGGGCGGCGGCCCCGGGTGAGCCGGGCGCGTACCGCGGCCACCTGCTGCGGGGTGGGTGGCGGGCCGTCCGGCGTCACCCGGTCGATGAACTCGAACTCCTCATCACGCCTCCACCCCCACCGTCACACGCAGCTTGGTCCTGGCCCGGTTCAGCCGTCCCCTCAGCGATCTTCAATACGGCGGCCACCTCCGCGTGGTTCAACCCGCCGTACGCGACCAGCAGCACCACGTCCCGCTCGCCTGCTGAGAGCCCGGCCAGCCCCTTGGCCAGCCGCCCGACCGCCACCTCGGCGCTCAGCCGATCGACCCACCGATGAAGCCGGCCCGTGTTCCCGGAGCCGCCTCCCGTTCATCGGCGAGCGTAGCCGGGGGCGTGCTCCGGGCGGGGTCCGAAGCCGATGAAGCGGGCGGGGAGCTTGCGGAACCCGGGGATCACGCGGCTGAGGAAGAGCATGGACTTCGGCGGCCCGGAGCGCTTGCCCGCGAACTGCTTCTCGAACATGACCCGCTGCAGCAGCCGCTGACCGTTCTGCACGATCACGGTGGGCCGGTACCTGCGCCGCTGCACGGCCGCGAGATCCGCGCGGGTGACGGCGTGCCGGCGTAACGGCCCGGCCAGGATGGTGCCGGCGGCCACCGCGTCCTGGATGGCCAGGTTGATGCCCACCCCGCCGGCCGGCGACATGGCGTGCGCGGCGTCGCCGATGAGCAGCAGCCCGTCGAGATGCCAGCGGCCGAGCCGGTTGAGCCGGACGTCGAGCACGTGCACGTCGTCCATGCTCGCCAGCCCGCCGACCCGGTCGGCGAAGTCCGGGCGCAGGTGGGCGACGCGCTCGCGGAACCGCTCTATGCCCTCGGCCCGCAGCCGCGCGTCGGAGCCCTTGGCGGTGAAGTACGCCACCTGGTAGTAGTCGTCGCGGGCCAGCGAGATCAGCGCCTCGGGGCCCCGCGCGACCGGTGTCACGGCGGCGGGCGCCTCCCGCTCGCCGGCCGGCCTGGGCAGGCGGAACCACCAGACGTCGAACGGCACGCGGAACTCCCTGGGCACCAGGCCCGCGTCGCGGCGCAGCGTGGAGTGCCTGCCGTCGCAGGCGATCGTCAGCTCGGCGCGGATGCGCCCGTCGCGGCCGTCCGCTGTGCGATACCGGACCCCGGTGACCTTCTCGCCGTCGCGCAGCAGCGCGGTAGCCTCGGTGTTCATGCGCAGCGTGAACCCGGGCTCCTCGCCGGCCGCCTTGGCGAGGAAGGACAGCAGGTCCCACTGCGGGATCATCGCGACGTAGTTGTACGGCTCCGGCAACGCCTCGAAGTCGCCCAAGGTCACCATGCTCCCGTCGGGCGCGGGCAGCGCCAGGTTGCCCAGGCGGCTCTGCGGCAGGGCACGGAAGCCGTCGCCGAGGCCGAGCTCGTCCATGAGCCGGACGGTGGCGGGATGCACGGTGTCCCCGCGGAAGTCGCGCAGGAAGTCGCCGTGCTTCTCCAGCACGGTGACCCCGATGCCGGCGCGGGCCAGCAGCAGGCCCAGCATCATGCCGGCCGGGCCGCCGCCGCACACCAGGACGCCGGTGCTCTCGTCGACTGTCATGACTGTTCCTTCCGGCGGAGTCCGTACTGGCCGAACAGGGCGATGACCGCCAGGCGCAGGGCCACGTTGGCCCAGATCGCGGGGTCAGCCGTGGCGCGGGCGAACGCGTACGCCTCGACCGCGGCGGTGCAGGCGTGGAACACGATCATGGTCCACGTGAGGAGACGCGCCGCCTCGGGATCCCGCAGGTCTCTGCCGGCGTACGACAGGAACGCCATGGCCAGTTCGGCGGCTCCCAGGAGGTAGCACACGAGGTAGGCGTCCGGCGTGACGCGCACGCCGACCGCGCCGGGGATCAGGCCGGGGGCGGCGATGAGCACCGCACCCGCGGCGAAGGTGACCAGGGCGTGCAGGGTGAGCAGGACGCGGAGGTTCACCTCGGTTCCCGCAGGCGGGTGCGGGCGGCCTGCCGGTCGTTGAGGTGCGGGTAGGGCTCGTCCGGTACGGGCACGCCGAGGAAGTCGCACAGCGGCCCCCAGCCCTGCCCGCTCTCGTAGGTCAGGACGCGATCCGCGGGGAGCGCCCCGGTGACGTCGGCGGTGTGCCGCCGGAACATCTCCACGGCGTGGCTCTCCTCGGGCATCGGGTCGGCCGGTGTCGTGCCGAAGGTGTCGCGCCAGATGTGGTCCAGCAACGGTCGTATGCCGGTGACCACGGGCTGGAGCTCGGCGGGCGCCGCGCCGGGGTCGTGCAGCAGCGCGAAGACGGTGTCGCGGAGGCTGGCGTACCAGGCGTGGGGGTCGCGCACGGTGAGGATGACCTTGGCGTCGGGGTATGCCTGTGCGAGCGGGCGCCAGAAGTGGGCGCTCGGCCAGTCCACCGCGGCCCGGTAGCCCCGCAGCACGGCGGGCCAGTCGACCGGCCCGTCCAGGGTCTGCCGCCACCGCTGCGCCTGCTCGGGATGGGCGGCGATGTCCTGCATGTGGTGGCAGGGAGCGAAGCCGAGCCGCTCCAGCGCCGCCTTCAGGGACGTGGTGCCGGTACGCGGCAGGCCCGCGCCGATCACATCGATCATGGCTGCTCCTTGGAGGATTTCATCGTTCGATGAAACTCTACTGGAGACGATACACATATGAGGTTCAGATAGGAAGCAGTACCATTGGACGCCGTGGACAAAGCCCTGGTGGATGCCGCGCTGGCGGCCTCGGCGCAACTCGGCAAAGACGTGGCCGAAGTGCCGCTGAGCGCGATCGCCGCAGCGGCGGGCATCTCCCGCAGCACCCTGCTGAGGCGGCTCGGCGGCTCCCGGACACTGCTCGACGAGGCGGTGCGGCGGGCCGGCGTCGATCCCGGCGGACGGCCGCCGGTCCGCGAGCGGGCGATCGAGGCGGCGGCCGTGCTGATCACGCGAGACGGGCTCGGCGCGGTCACGATGGACGCCGTCGCGGCGGCCGCGCAGTGCTCGCCGACCAGCCTGCATGCCATCTTCGGCGGCCGTGACGGCCTGCTGGCCTGCATGTTCGACCGCTACGTGCCGGTGCTCAGCCTGGAGACGCTGGCCGCCGGCTCCCCGCACTCGATCGAGGAGACCGTCCACGCGGTCTACGGCGCGCTCGTCGAGGCGTTCTCGCGGGAGCCGCGGGTGCTGCCGGCCATCTTCGGCGACCTGTTCAGCCGCCCCGACGGCACGGCCGCCCGGATGCTGAAGGCCAACCTGCCCAGGATGTTCGCCAGCCTCGGCACCCTGCTGACCTCACAGATCCAGGCCGGCCGGTTGCGGCCGATACCGCTGCCGCTGCTCATCCAGCTCATGGTCGGCCCGCTCGCCGGGCACATGCTGCTCCGCCCCGCGCTGCGGGAGGCGCTGGGCGACGACGTACTGCCGCCGGTGGAAGAGGTCTCACGGACCTTCGCCGAGGCGTTCCTCCGCGCCGCCACCCCCTGACGCAGGCCCTCTCGTGCCGGAGCCGCCAGGCGGGCCAGGGGCAGGCGGTAGGCGGGGATGATCGCCGGAAGGACGGGAACACGGCGGCCACCGCACCTCCCCATGTCTCTGAGGCTCGCCCTTCGGAAGGGGAGAGCCCACCTCAGGGGACCGCCACATTCCGGCACGCACCAGCCATCGGCGCAGCAGCGGGCTGACCGTCAAGCCGGTGGAGCGGATGCCGGTCACGCGGTGCCGGCGGAGGCCCAGGCGGTCCGTATGCCCGTCCCTTGCGTTGTTCTGTCACCATGAGCACCCATTTGCACACTCATGGCAGATCAACTACGTTCCTTGACCACTGTCAGTCGTTGTGTAGTGCGTGGAGTGATCAAGTGAAGAACCGTGGAACGAGAACCGGCATCGCTCTTGCCACGGCCATGGGCGCCCTGGGCTTTACCGCTGTGTCTCCGTCCTACGCATCCCCCACCCCGTCACCGTCCCCGACCGTCACCGCGACCCCGTCCCCGACCTCCACCGCGACGCCCAGGGGCCTCTTCACGCCACGGAAGTACAAACTCAGCCTCAAGGGGCAGCGACAGCAGACCAACTACTTCTGTGTGCCCGCCTCGTCCTCGATGAGCCTGTCGACCTTCGGCATCACCGTCAGCCAGTCGACCCTCGCCAAGAAGATGAAGACGACCGCCTCTGGCGGCACCAAGGGCTCGAACGCCCTGCCGGTGATCAACGCCTACGTCAAGTCGCGCGGCTACAGATACACGAGTCCGACCGACGCGGACGGCAACCCGATCGTGCTCATGAACCGAGTCTCCGGGAACATCGGCGACCTGCACCGGGCACCGGTGCTCGCAGTGTGGATGGAGAAGCTGCCCTGGAACAAGGGCAAGATCAAGGGCACCAAGGTCGGCCATGCGATCATCGCCTACGGCTACGACAAGACGGCGGGCACCATCACGGTCTACGACCCGTGGAAGCCGACCGGCGGCACGCACACCATCAGCGCCTCCACCCTGGCCGGCATCCTCCAGCCAGGTGGCAACATGTATTACGTCGCCAAACTCTGACGTTGCCGGCTCGCCAGGACGCCGGCACGGACGGCGTCCTGTGCGCGGGAGAAGCGTCAGGAACACCCCGGCCCGCGTCCGGATGCTGCGCTTGAATCACCTTGACGCCATGCTCCTGATGACGAGAGCCGTCGCATCGCCCACGGCTGGTGTCCACGGCGCAGACCACCGCATGACGGTCCGGCTCGCCGTCGATCTCACCGGCGGACGCGGCATCACCGTAGGGCATGGCGTGATGTCAGGAAGACGTCAGGCAGAAGGGGTGGCCGGCCGGATCCAGGAGCACCCGCCAGCGTTTGTCGCCGGGCTGATGGTCCGGTTTGGCCGCGCCGAGTTCCAGGGCCAGCTCTTCCATCGCATCGAGGTCGTCAGCGCGGAAATCCAGGTGGAACTGTTGTGGCACGTCCTGACCCGGCCACTGCGGAGCCCGGTATCCGTCAACCCGCTGGAACCCCAGATCACAGCCGGAGTCGTCCGTCAGAGCGACGAACTCGTCCGTACTGAAGAGTTCGCGCATCCCGGTCAGTGCACCGTAGAAGCCCGCCAGCGTCTGCGGGTCGGCACAGTCCAGAGTCACCCCTCGCAGTACAGCGCCTGGCACCATTCGCTCCTTCGCGTCCGCGCGTCTGTCTCCGTGAGCCGCCGCCGCACGCGATCACCGGCCACAGCCACACCGTACTCGCCACATCCACCGCTGAAGTAGCGGTTTTCCCCTGCCTCAGAGCTATGACCGGCGCTTTCGATACACGCCCTGGTGGCGCTTCCGCGGTTTTGCTCCTGGTCGCGTCAGTGCGCCCCGCCGGCGGCTGGTGAAAGCTCGCATAAGAGTGGCGACCGCCGAGGTGCTCTCGGCGATCGCCGGTTACCTCGTCATCACCTCGGACGACCCGCGCGAGGCAGAGTCGGCGATGCGCTGGATGCTGGGCGGGTTCGGCGGCACCACCTGGGGCCTGGTGCCGATCCCGGGAGCGGCGGTGCTGCTCGGCACGGTGACGCTGCTCGGCGTGTCGCGCCCGCTGAACTTGCTGCCGGCGGGGAGGAGGCGGCCGCCTCCATGGGGTTGAACGTGCACCGTTTCCGCGGCTGGCTGTTCGTGCTCGTCGCGCTGATGGTCGGGGCGGTCGTCGCGGGCTGCGAGATCATCGCGACGTGCGAGGCGCCGACCTCGTGGATCTTCGACCCGGCCCGCCGCGCCATGAACCGCTGTGCCGCGACGGGGAGCACCTGATCGTTGCGTGCGGCGAGGTGGTAGGAGGGAATGGTCTTCCACGCCGGGGCCCCGGACGGCTCCCCGAGCGTGCGTGTCTCGGCGGGCCGCCGGCCGGCCCGCATCAGGTCGGTGGCCGGCTTCGGCGCGTCGCCGGCGAAGTCGATGCCGCCGGCGAAAGGTAGGCTGCCCAAGATCACGGGGGAGTCCGTGGCGGACATTCCCGGGCGCGCCGGCGAGCTCCGGTAGGTGCGGCCTCGAGCGTCGGCCGGGCGAGGGCGTGATCGGGACGTCCGATGCGCGCCACAGGTTCACTTGCGCTCGACCAAGAAATCTTGATTGTGCCGATGCGGGGTGGCTCGTGACGCAACCGCCTGCGTGAACCTACTTTCGGTGATGACGCATCTCTCTGGAACCGAAGGACTCCCGTGCTGGATCGCATCCTGGAGGACGGCCGCGCGCCGGCCGCCACCGGTCTCATCCCGGCTGTCGGCGTGGCCGCGCACGCCGCTCCCAGGTTCCTCGCACGCGAGCACGAGCGATGTCTGCCGCTGCCGGAGCGCCTGCCGCGTTTCGGCTGACCGGCTGCCGATCGGCCGATACCGCCGTCTCGGGGCAGTGATGCGGACCCATGATGCCGCGCGATCGAGGCGGACACCGCCGGCCCGGCGGCACCGCACCGCGTACCGCCGCCGTGTGCTGACGCCGCACCGCTGACCGGGAGCACCACGGTCGGGTCCGGCCGGCGATCGTCAGGCCGTGAGCGGATCCGCTCCGGCGCCACCTGCGCGACCGACCACGTGAGCGGGCGGGCCCGCGCAGAGCCGGCGGCACGTTCGCGGGCGCCCCTTCGCCCGCTCGCGGACGCGTCCGCGAGCGGGCGGCGAGAACACAGGAGGGCAGGCATCGGCCTTCGCGCCGATCGGGTCGGCTGATCAACAGTTGACCTGGTCAAACTAGCTATTCCGGAGAGGCAGTGGTTGTAAGTATCCGGGGCGGCCGCCCGTTCGCATGGCGGGCCGGAGCCCAGAGGTCAGGGCATCGGCGGGCCGTCCAGCCGCTCGGCCTGGTGTGCGTCGATGTGATGTGCATGGCGTTCACCGCGGCCCAGGCGGAACAGGACATCACCCGAATCGCCATCGCGGCGATCGTCGTGTTCGCGCTCAACGGCATCGGCCGTGTCTACGCGCCGCGGGTCGTGCCCTCCAGCCTCGACCGTGGCCTCTGGGTCGCGGGATCCGGTCTGGTCACCGTCCTGGCGGCCTTCTGGGGTACGGCGTCACTCACCGAGGTCACGCTGTCCGCGCTGCTCTTCACCTTTCTCGCCCTTTGCGGCAGGAGCGTCCTCTGTCTCGTGGTCCGCAGGGCCCGTGAGCGCGGGAGGTCCGTCCCCACCCTGGTGATCGGCGCGGGCGCGCACGGTCACAGGCTGGCGGCCAGCTTGCTCGCCCATCCGGAGCACGGGCTTCTTCCCGTGGGCTTCCTCGACGAGGGCGCCGGCGAGAACCGCGGCCTGCCCGTGCTCGGCAGGCCGAGTGATGTCACCGACGTCGTCCAGGCCCACGGAGTGCGCGCGGTGGTCATCGCGGGGACGGCGCAGCGGTCGTTCGCACGGACGGCGAGGGCGCTGGGCTGCGAGGTGTATCTCGCGCCCGAGCCGGACGACCTGATCGTCGACTTCGTCACGCTGCGCGAGCACGTGCGTAGTTTCCCGTTGCTCCGCATGCGTCCGGAGGCGCAGCGCCGCGGTTCCTGGCCCCTGAAGCGCGCGCTCGACGTCGCGGTCGCGCTGGCCGGGATCGTCGCGACCGCGCCGATCCTCGCGGTCTGCGCCATGATGGTCCGCTCCGAGGTCGGCCCGAAACTGCTCTTCAGGCAGCAGCGCGTGGGTCTCAGGGGTGGGCCGATCGAGCTGATCAAGCTCCGCACGATGAGGTCCGCGGACCCGCACGAGTCCGCGACCTTGTGGAGCATCGCCGACGACCACCGGGTCGGCCCCATCGGCAGGTCGCTGCGCAGGACGTCGGCCGACGAGCTCCCGCAGCTCTGGAACGTGCTCAAGGGCAACATGAGCATCGTCGGCCCCCGGCCCGAACGCCCCCATTTCGTCGAGGAGTTCTCCCGGACCATCCCCGGCTACGACCTGCGGCACCGGATGCCGGTCGGGATCACCGGCTGGGCTCAGATCCACGGGCTGCGGGGTGACACCTCGATCGAGGACCGCGCTCGTTTCGACAACTACTACATCGACGAATGGACCCTCCGCTCCGACGTCAAGATCATGATGCGGACCGTGTGGTGCCTGCTGCGCCAGGGCGGGAGCTAGGCGTGGGCGCCCTCTTCCGGCCCAGCCTGCCGGCGGCCGTGCTGGTGCTCCTGACCTGCCTGCCCGTCAGGCACGACGACCTGTCCTCCGGCCTGCGGATGACGGCCGCCGACGTGGCGTCGGCCGTGCTGGCGGTGGTGGCGGTCGCCGTCCTGCTCACCCGCTCGCGGACGGACAGGCTGCCGGCCAGGGCCCTGGTGTTCGCCCCCGTCGCCGCCGCGGCCGGCATCTCGGCACTGGCTTCGTCCGACGTGCTGGCCAGCTTGCCGGGATATGTCAGGTACATCCAGGTGTTCGTGGTCATTCCGCTGGCCGTCTGGGTGACGGTCCGCGACCGTACGGACACGCTGATCGTGGGCGGGGCGCTCGTCGGAGCGGCCACGGTGCAGGGCCTCGTCGGCTGTGTCCAGGCGTTCACCGGCACCGGCGCGTCGTACGCGGGCGAGCAGGTGCGGGCCGTCGGCACGTTCGGCGCGCCGGATGTGATGGGCATGGCCAGCGTGGTCAGCCACGGGACGATCATCCTGCTGGCCGCGGGCCTGACCCTGCGGGGCCGGCGCCGCGCCGCCGCCCTGGGCGGGGCCGCTCTGCTCTGCCTCCCGCTCGCGCTGTCGCTCAGCCGCGGCACCTGGCTCGCTCTGCTGTGCGCCGCGCTGGTCGTACTCCTCCTGCACAGCCGCGTGCTCGCCGCCCGCGTCGTGCTGGCCGGCGCGGCGGGCGCGATCGTGCTGGCCCTCGGCGTGGGCACGGGGGCGGATGTGCTGGGACGGCGGCTGGACTCGGTCGCCTCCGCCGTGTCACAGCCCGACCAGTCGCTGCGCGACCGGTACAGCCTGTGGCGGACCGCCGTGGACATGTGGCGGGACCACCCGGTGACGGGGGCCGGCCCGCGCAGGTTCGCCCAGTTGCGCGACACGTACGCGCCCATCGAGTTGTCCTCCGGCAGCGACACCGACGACCCGGTCAACGGCTACCAGCGCCGGCCCCTGCTCTCCCCGCACAACATGTACCTGCTGACGCTCAGCGAGCAGGGGCTGCTCGGGCTGGCCGCCCTGGCCGGGTGCCTGGGGGCGATGGCGTGGTGGGCGGTACGGGAACGCTCGCTCATCGCGGCCGGACTCCTGGCCTGGCAGCTCGTCGACTTCGCCTACGGTGACATCGGCGGCGCCCCGACGCTGGTCATGTCCGTGGCGCTGGGGCTGGCGCTGTCACTCGTGGCCCGCCGCGAGACACCTCCGGTGCCCGGCCTCGGGCCGGTCACCACCGCCGTCGGCGGTACGCGATGACGACGGCCACCTCGCCCGCGATGAAGGCCATCGGCGTCACCGCCCTGCTGGTCGGACTCGGCTCCGTGCTCGGCTTCGTCCGGGACCTGATGCTGGGCACGACCTTCGGCGCCGACGCCGAGACCGACGCCTTCCTCGTCGCCTGGACGATCCCGGAGACCGCCGCGCCCCTGCTGATCGAAGGAGCGATGGCCTTCGTCCTGGTCCCGCTGTTCAGCCGGGCGATGGAGGCGGGCGACGACCCGCGGAAGCTGGTGTCGTCGACGCTGCCGGCTCTGTGCCTCACCCTCGCGGCGCTGAGCGCGGTGACCGCCGTGGGCGCGCCGTGGCTGGTCGGCGCCCTCGCCCCCGCCATCCCGAGGGCCGACCTCGCCGTCGACTGCATGCGCCTGACCTCGATCACGATCCTGACGTTCGGCCTGGCCGGATACATGAGCGCGGCCTTGCGCGCGCATCACGCGTTCGCGCCGCCGGCCGCCATCTACCTCGCCTACAACGCGGGCATCGTGGCCTGCGTGGGGGCGCTGAGCGGCCAGGGCGCCTATGGGGCCGCGATCGGCGTGGCCGCGGGCGGAGTCGGCATGGTGCTCGTCCAGGCCCCGGCGTTCGCCCTGCGCCTGGGGTGGCCCCGCAGGGCCGCCCGCGGCGTGCCGCTGCCGTGGGGCGCCTTCGTGCCGGTCGCGGTCTTCACGCTGGCGCGCCAGTGCCAGGTCTTCATCGAGAGGTACGTCGGCTCGTCGCTGGCCGAAGGCTCGATCTCGCACCTCAACTACGGCCAGAAGATCGCCCAGGTGGCGATGGTCGTGTCGCTGATCGCGGCCACGGTGAGCTTCCCGCGGCTCGCCCGCGCCATCGCCGCCGGAGACGGCGGTCAAGCACGCCGGACGCTGCTCGGTGACCTGGTCGCCGCCGCCGCGATCGTGCTGCTCGCCACGGCGGTGCTGCTGGTCTGCGCCCAGGACATCGTGACCGTGCTGCTGCGGTACGGCGCGTTCACCGAGGCCGACACCGTGGCCACGGCGCGGATCATGCAGGTGTACTCGCTGGGGCTGCTCGGCCAGGCGGTGGTCGGCGTCGTATGCCGCGCGTACTTCTGCGGCGCCCGCGCCTGCTGGTATCCGGCCCTGGCGATGGCCGCGGGCCTGGCCGCGACGGCCGCGCTGGCCCGGCCGTCGTGGGGCGTCACGGGGATCGCCGCCGCCAACGCCGCCGGGATCACGCTGACCGCCGTGCTGCTGCTCGTGCGGTTGCGGGCACGGATCGTCGCGCTGCCGCTGCGCGCGTCCGCCAAGCCGGTCGGCCTGCTGGTCCTGTCCGCGACGGCCGCCGCCGGGGCGGGCTGGGC
>NZ_JBFAIM010000078.1:0-64772 GCF_040654715.1 Nonomuraea sp. NPDC050643
CCGATCTGTCGCGGCGCGGTTGCAACGCCAACTCGCGCTGTACGACGAGAGCCGCACCTTCGAGTTCCTGATCACGGAGGCCGCCGGCCGTTACGCGGGGGCGTCGAGCGCCGAGGCCAGGGCCGCGTTCGCCGCCGCCGCGCGTGCGGGAGCAAGCGCGGCAGAGGCGAAGCGCGCCACCGCGGAGACGGTGCGTCACGCGGACATCGCCCAGGACGCGGCCGGCAAGGCGCGAGACGCCGCGACGCGTGCGGTGTCCTATGCGGAGCAGGCGGCGAGCGCGGCGGCGAGCGCGGCCGCGCACGCAGGATCCGCCGTCAACGCGGCCGAGCTGGCGACAGAGCACGCGAACAATGCCTTCCGTGCGGCGGAGGACGCGATACAGGCGGCCGAAACGGCCCAGATCGTCTACGAATCGGCGCGCGAGGCGGACACCGAACGACTCCAGGATGAGCTCAAACTCGAGTTGTCCTTCGCCAGGCACGTCAGTGCGCAAGCCGCCCAGGCCAGGTTGGGGGACGCCCGCAGCTTCGGGGCGCCGATGGTTCGCTATCACACGCCCGCGATCGACGCGCTGATCGCCGAGGCCGCCAACACGCAGACCGATCAGGCGGTGGCGGTCGGCAAGGCGCGGCAGGTGGCTCGCTACTTCGCGACTTCGCCCGGTACGTGGACCAGCTCGGCGGCCGTGGCCGCTCTCGGCGAGGACGAGGACCTCCTTGTCCTCGATTTCGTCAGGCGCGGGCTCGCCGCCGCCGAAGAGCAGGACGACCGCACCACGCTGACCGGTCTCCTGGTCACCAGCTCCCCGGCCATGAGAGCCGCTGCTCAGGACGCCCTCGATGACGGACGGCAAGCCGTCATCGAGTTCCTCGAAAACCCGGCCTACCCCGAGCGGGCCGCCGAACTACGAGCGCGGATCGGGCGGATCCTCGCCGAGGCCCGCAGCACCGGCAACGCGGAGATCGAGGAAGCGGCGAACAACGCCCTGCGCTCGGACGATCCGGACGCCCTCGACGAGTTCCTGGACTCGACGTACAACACCGCCTACACGATCGACATCCGGACGAAGGTCGGCGCGATCGCCGGCGACACTTCGAACGGCACCGAGGTGCGGAACGGCGCCCAGGTCGCTCTCGCCGGCACGACGGCCATGCAACTCGAGTTCCTGGAGGTGGAACGGCACCGCGCGGCCGAACGCGACTACGCGACCGCGACGCACAACTACATCGCCTCATCCTTGATGATCGAGACCTCGCAGGTCGCGCAGCACGCCGTCGACTTCGCGCGCACCGCGCAGGCCGCGGCGGCACGAGCCCGCGGCGCGGCGGAGGAGGCCATCGGGTACGCGAACGCCGCCGGCAGAGCGGCCGAGCAGGCGCGGACGTTCGCAACCGAGGCCGTCGCCCACGCACGCGACGCCGCCGCGTCCGCGGAACGGGCCGCGGCCGCCGTCCGCACCGCCGCCGCCGCGACCCAGCAGGCCCAGCAGTCGGCCAGGAAGGCGTCCCTCTCGGCACGCTGGGCCCGCGCCTCGGCCGTCTCGGCGGCACAGGACGCGGCCAGCGCCTTCGCCGCCTACGACACCGCGTACGCGGCGCAGGTCCGGGCCGGCAACAGCGCGTCGAACGCGGCTCTCATCGCCGCCCAGGTGTTCGAGAGTTATCGGACAGAGGCCGAGAGTCGTCTGCGTGAGCTCAAGAGCGTGTGGAAACAAGCCTGTGAGTGGGGCCCCGAGGACGGCCTGCCCGGATACCACGACTGCAACGCTCGCGTGGAGGAGATTCTCAACGACCCCAAGGGGCCCCTTCACGACCCGGAGGGCTACGCCAAGGACAACATCGAGCACTGCAGGAACCAGTTCGTCGGCAAGGCCCAGGACGCCTGCATGTCCCTCGTCATGAGCCCGCTCTTCACCTTCGCGGCAAGGGGGATCGGCGACCGGGAGAGCGAAACCCATCGTCTCGCCGAAGAGTACTTCGGCCTGACCGCGCTGGACCTGATCAACGCCGCCTCCCAGTACTCCTTGGTCAACGACTGCAGGGGCGCCCCCAAGGGAAACCCTTTTGACGCGGGGCAGGCGTTCTCGGACTGCATCAGTGGAGCCCTGGATCTGAGCGAAGATCCCGACTGGAACGAATACTCGAAGGAGTGGAGGGGAACCTTCGTCGAGTCGCTCATCCCGGAAGAGCTCCGGTTCGCCGAGTACAACTCGGTCTTGGGCCCGATGTACCTGCAACATCACCTGGCCGATCGGACCATCATCTGGGCGATCTATGAGAGCGACCTCGCGACATCGCTCCTGCGCATTCTTCCGCTCGAGTGCGTCCAGGGCGGGCAGTGCCCCTACGCGGATGCCGCAGAACAGCTCAGGAGCGTGAGTGAGTCGATCAAGCTGCAGAACAACCAGGGCTATATGGTCGACGCGTCCGGACGGGTGCTCGACGCGAACGGACTGCCGATCGCGAATCTTCCGCCGATCGACGATCTCCAGAACTGGGCGAGATACACGGTCGAGAGCGGGCTGCACGACGACCTGGCGGCCCTCGAAGACCGCCTCGCGCTGCTGTACAGGCAGACGTTCGGGGTGCCCATGGCACCTCCGGCGTGGCACCTCGAGACGCAGCTCGCTCATCGCGTCGCCACGCGGGAGGTGGCGCTACGCGACAACACGCTACGGCTGGTCATGAACAACCCTGGCGGTGTCTGTGACGCGGTGCCGTTGCCCAACACGGCGCCTGACCGGCAGCGACAGGCCGTGGCAGGGTGCATCCAAGCCATCAAGATGCTGCTCCCGGCCGGCACCACCATGACCATCTACTACCCCGACCCGGAGAATCCGGCAGAACTGCTTCAAGTCACCGTGCGTGGCGTCGGCCGCTGGCTGGACTGAGCCTGCCCGACGCGGACGGAGACCTCAAGGGAGCCTGGCTTCACCGGTGAGCTGCGACAGCGCTTGCCGGCGGGGCCGGGCTTCCGGCCATTCCGCGGCCCCGTCCCGACGGCCGGTGCGGACCCGGCGCCGCGCGCCGAAAGCGTGGCCTGTCAGGCGGCTCGTGACGGAGGACGCGCGGTCAGCAGGTGGTGGGCGGGGTCGTAGCGGACCGCCGGCGTTCCGGCGACGACGAGGTTCGCCCGCTCCCATGGCCGGTGGCCGGCCATGAAGGGGATCTCCTGCCGCATCCATTCGTCCCAGAAGTCACGTGCGGCCTGAGTGCCGCCTTCGCGGGCCATGCAGCGGCGCCTGGCCTCGGTGAGGTCCGCCTGTACCCAGACGACGGCGTCGAGCAGGGGCGTCAGTTCACGACGGGCGGCGCCGGTGCCCTCCACGATCACCATGTTAAGGCCGGCGGGCACGTCGATGGCTCCGGCGCGGCCTCGTCGCGCCCAGGCGGCCGGTCGGCAGGACACGGCCTCGCCGCGGTGCAGCGGTTCGAGGACACCTTCGACGAGCACGTCGGTCCAGCCGAAGAAGGAATGGTGCCACGCCACGTCGTCGGTGTGCACCACGGCGGCGTACGGCATGCCGCCGGCCAGCGTCGCCGCGATGGTGGTCTTGCCGGCGCCACCGGGACCGTCGATCGCCACGATCCGCGGCCGGCCCGGCGGGTCGCCCGCGGCGTCGACCAGGATCCGGATCACGTCGCCGACCGCCGTCGCCTGCCAGGGGCCGGCCACCGGCTCGTCGGGGTAGAGGGTGGGGTTCATGTCCTCCGATGGCTCGTTCTTGATGACAAACGATAGTCAGGAGTGTCAATAACATCTGTAAAACAGTCAGGACCGGTGAGACCCTTGTCCTGCCTTGGGAGGGTTGTGCGATGGAACTGGCGATCAAGATCTTGGGGCCCTGGGAGCTGACGGCAGGCGGCGACGTGCTGCCGCTGACCGGCGGCCGGCGGATCGGCCTGCTGACCCGGCTGGCGTTGAGCGCCGGTCGGGTGGTCACCACGGAGCAGCTCCTCACCGACGTGTGGGGCGAGAGCCGGGCGTCGACGGCGCCGAAGCAGCTCCACATCGTGGTGTCCAAGCTTCGCGAGTTCCTTGCGCCCCGGGCGCTCGACGAGGTCATCGTGACCGCGCCGGGTGGATACTGCCTGGACGTGCCGCCTGATCACGTCGATGCTCACCTGTTCATCCGGCTGATACGCGAAGCGCGTGCCGGCCGGGCCAGAGGAGAGATCGTCACGGCGGACAGGTCGTTCCGGCAGGCTCTGACCCTGTGGCGGGGAGAGGCCCTGGCGGGCATGTCGGCGGAGTGGGCCCAGATCGAGGCCACCCGCCTGGCGGAGGAACGTCTCACCGCTGTGGAAGATCACGTCGAACTGCGGATGGCGGCGGGCGATCACCACGCGGTGATACCGGATCTGAGCGTCCACATCGAGGCGCACCCGCTGCGGGAGCGACCGCATGCGCAACTGATGCTGGCGCTGTACCGCGCCGGGCGGTCGTCGGAAGCGCTCGCGGTCTACCAGGACACTCGCCGCGTCATGATCCAGGAGCTCGGCATCGAGCCGGGTGCCGCGCTGCGCCGTCTCCAGCAGGCGGTCCTCGTTCGCGATCCCGTCCTCGATCTGACCGTCCCCGCGCAGGATGCCACGCTCGGCGACGCCGTCGCCCCGGCCGAGCTGCCCGCCGGCACCCGCGCCTTCACCGCCCGCGATGCCGAGCTCGCCTGGCTCGACAAGGCGCTCACCAAGGTGGGGGCCGGCGCGCCGGCGATCGTCGCCATCGGCGGTCCCGGCGGGATCGGCAAATCCGCGCTGGCCCTGCACCTGGCGCACGCCGTCGCCGACCGCTACAGCGACGGCGTCGTCTACATCGACCTGCGCGGCGCCACCGAGGGTCTCCGGCCGCTGTCGCCGATCGAGGCGCTCGGCCGGCTTCTACGCTCGCTCGGGCTGGACGGCTCCGCCGTACCGGCCACGGTCGACGAGGCCGCGGCACGCTACCGATCCCTCACCTCGGCGCGGAACGTGCTGATCATCCTCGACAACGCCCTCGACACCCGCCAGGTCCGCCCGCTCATTCCCGCCGGGCCGGGGTGCGCGGCCGTCATCACGAGCCGGCAGGTGCTCACCTCGGTCGATGGGGCGAGCCGGCTGAACCTGTCCGGGCTCGACCCGTCCGACTCCACCGCGCTGCTGGCCCGGATCGCCGGTCCCGGCCGGGTCCACGCCGAGCCGGAGGCCGCCGGGCGGATCATCCGGCTGTGCGGCGGGCTGCCCCTCGCCCTCCGCATCGTGGCGGCGCGCCTGGCCGCCCGCCCCGACTGGACGCTGTCCTACCTCGCCGACCGGCTCGCCGACGCCACCCGCCGCCTGGACACGCTGGCGTACGCCGACCTGGCCGTCCGCGCCTGCATCGCCGTCAGTCTCCATCACCTGCAGGAGGAGCCCGCCGGCCAGGACGCCGCCCACCTGTTCGCCCTGCTCGGCCTCCTCGACGCGCCCACCCACAGCCCAGCGGCCACCGCCGCTCTCGCCGACCGGCCCGAGCGTACGGTGGAGGCCGCGCTCGACCGCCTCCTGAACGCCCGGCTCCTCGAATCGGCGGGGCTGGGCCGCTACCGGATGCACGACCTCGTCCGCCTCTACGCCCGCGAACAAGCGGACGACATCGTCCAGGAGAGCGATCGGGTGGCCGCCACCCGCCGCGCGTTGCACCACTACCTCGCCACAGCCAGGTCGGCCAGCCTTCTGCTCAACCCCGCCTCCGTCATCGTCAGAAACCTTCGCGCCGACCGGCCGGGCCTTCGGCTGGACACCCCACAGGAGGCGATCGACTGGATCGAGCTGGAGCGCGACAACCTCATCGCCGTCGCCCGGCAGGCCGCAACCCGCACCGACGATCCCGGCACGGTCGAAGGCCTCGCCGCCAGTCTCAACGGACCCTTCAGCCACAGAGGCTGGCTCGTTGATCTTGCCAGGATCCATCACCAGGCCCTGCAGGTGGCCGTCCAGACCGGTGACTGGGCGGGCCAAGCCCGTGGGCACAACCAGTTGGGCTGCATCCACAAGAACCAAGGTCGCTTCGAGCCTGCGGTCGAGCAGTTCGAGCGCGCCCTCGTGTGCTGGGATCGAGCAGGTCTGCCCCTGCGTAAATCGGGCACCCTCAACAACCTCGGCACGACCTACGGCAAGCTGGAGCGGTTCGACGAGGCGCTCGCCACGCTTGACGAGGCGATAGCGACGGCCCGAGCGAGCGGCCTGCGCGACTCCCAGGCGATCGGTCTCAACGGCCGGGCCGGGGTGCTGATCAGAATGGGCCGGCTGGCCGACGCGATCGACGCGGGCCGACAAAGCCTGGAGCTCTGGGCGGAGTTCGACAATCCCTATGGCGAGGGAGGGGCGACCGACACGCTGGCCGATGCCTACCGACGCGCCGGCAGGCTCGCCGAGGCCGAGGCCGGATACAGGAGGGCGGTCCACCTCCACCACAAGGCCGGTCACCGCGCGGTGGAGGCCGTTTGCCTGTGGGGGCTCGGCGACACCCTGCACGATCTCGGACGGCAGGAGGAGGCACGGACGTGCTGGCACCGGTCAGCCCGGATCCTGTGCGACGTCCATCTCCTCACCGAGGAGGAGCTGGAGGTCCTGCTCGCCCAGGACCTTCCGCAGCCTCCCGACCCCGTCAAGCACTTCTAGCGCGAGCGTGCGGCGGCTCGATGGCCTCGGCGACGCCCGAATCCGATCCAACGCCGTCGCCGTCCGCCGAGGTAGCCGACCTAGACGGTGCTGCTGCCGACGGCCGAGGAGTCGCCGGCCAAGTGGCACGAGAGCCGATGGGGGTGGGCCAGCCGCTCCTGCAGGCGGATGTGCCGGAACTCGTAGACCGCCCCGACCTGACGGAGCACACCCTTCTCGTGGGCCTCGGCGAGGAAGGACATGAGCCGCCAGGGCAGCCGGCCCAGCCCGCACAGCCACAGCCGCGCCGCCAGCAACCGCCCCCACGCGGCCAGCAGGATCACCAGCGGCCCGAGCGGTACGAACAGCAGGATGACCAGCGCACCTGCGACCCGGTCGTCGATCATGCCGGCCCCGCTCAGCGCCGCGGCGAGCAGCAGGAGAGGCCACAGGAACAGCAGACCGAGCAGTGCGCGGCCGAAGGCGGCGTACCGGTCGGCGCGCAGGCTCGAATGAGGGCTGGGCGCGGTGGCGGTGTCGGCCGACCGCTCCGAACACCGGTAGAGCGCGCCGACGAGCCCGCTGACCAACCCGAGGATGAGCCCCATCGAGATCCCGAACTTGCACGACTCCATGAACGGGGGGACGAACTCCTGCCCGCGCAGCCCGACGACCGCGCCACAGGACAGTCCTGCGATCAGGCCGAAACCGCCTCCGCCGAGCACGCCGCGCGCCAGTCCGTGCCCCGCGGCCCTGGCCAGGTCGAGCACCTGCGCCGGTTTGTCCGCCGGAACGCGCCGGCCGCCGGACACTCTGAACGGGATCGTCAGTGGCCTGGGTCTGCTGCCGATCCTGGCGGTTCCCAGCATCAGCGCGGTCATCAGCCCACTCGTCACCACGGCCGCGCAGTAGGCGGCGAGTGGCAGGTCGGGCAGCACGGTCAGCATCGGTCCCGCCCCGTTGGGGTTGAGCCGGATCGATGGCCCACCTACTTGCTGCATGAGCCCGGTGAGCAGCCCCGCGATCGCACCGCCGAGCAGCACGGCGCGGGCGCGCGGGATCGGCTGCGTCTTCAGCCCGACGCCCAGCACCGCCACGTACAGCACGATCCCGACCAGTGACCGCGTCACGTGCAGGACGGGGTGGGCCAGGCACCACGCGGCGGTGACCGCCGCGCATGCCAGCAGCCCGGACGGGAGCAGGCGGACGGCCCTGGGCAGCGCGTCCGGCAGCTCCCACCAGGCGATGCACCTGCTGCCGCGCCGCTCGGCCGCCCGCGCGAGGAAGGCCAGCCAGCGGGTGGCCTGCGCGGCGGTCCAGCGGGGCCGGGCCGCGCCGGGCAGGCCGGGCGCGGGCGCGAAGCCGGCCGGGATGTAGGCGTCCAGCAGATGCGCCTCCAGCACGGCCCGGTCGGCGAAGCGCGGGCCGAGCAGTTCGGCGGGGTCGGCGCCGGTGTCGCTGTAGATGGCGCGGGCCATCGCGGCCATCAGCGGCACGGACAACGTCTCCGACAACACCCGGGCGACGTGATCCTGCGGTTCGGCGGCCAGGACCTTCAGCACCTGCTGCCACTTCGTGGAGGCGGAGGCGGTGTGGCGCCGGCTGGTGCCGTTCAGGTAGCGGGCGACCTCGTCCAGCGTCAGCGGGAGCAGCTCGATGACCGCCGCGGCGGTGAAGACGTCGCATTCACGGACGATCTCCCGGTACGCCTCGGTGCGGCACGTCAGCAGCGCGGGCGCGCCGGCGTCCAGCTCGTTGTTGAGTCTGCGCAAGGCCTCGCCGCGCAGCGGCGGCGGGATCTCGTCGAGGCCGTCGAGCACCACCAGGCGCCCGCCGGGCAGGCGGCGGAACAAACCGGCGATGTCGCCGAACTCGCCGTCGAGCCGATCGCACCCAACGTTGCCGGCGTGGTCGGACAGCAGCGGATCGGCGGCGTCCCAGCGCACGCGCATCGGCCAGGGGTCCTGCAGCCGGCGCAACCGCCACTCGGCCTGCCACTGCTCCTTGACGGCCCTGGCCAGGTCGCGGTTCGCGCCGTCGACGCGCTCGGCGGGCGGGGCCTTGGGGGCCAGGCCGATCAGGCTGACGGCCAGGGCGGCGAGAGAGCACACGAGCCCGGTGACCGCCACCCACCGCTCGGCCACCTCCTCACCGAGGGGGTGCACGAGCACGGTCGCGGCCACGCCGGCCAGAAGAACGGCCGCGATGACCAGGACGCGCCGCCGAACCATCATCCGCTCACCCTCAGAATCCGTTCAGTAACTATGAGTAGTGACGCGTGGCGGGCGCGAAGAGTTCCTGCGGATCTGGTGGAGGGCTTGGTGCGTCAGAGCGCTCCTGGCCGGTCAGCCGTGACAGCACTCGACCTCGAACACCGGCGTGAACGCCTGTCACTTCCTGCTCAGCCGTTCCCCGAAGCCGTGATCCGCGTCCTGCTCCTGGTCATCGCTATGACGGCTTTTCCGGGGTTTGCTTGTGGTCGCCGTTCGAGGAAGATCGGAGAGGCCCCGAAGGCATCGGCAGGGGAGGGGACGGCATGGGCCGACGGCAGAAGCCACTCGGTGGCTCGACCGAAGCCGAACGTTTCGCGTTGCGGTTACGCGAACTGCGGGCCGGCAGGAACTTCACCATCCGGCGATTGGCCGACAAGGCCGGATACGCGCCCAGCACCCTGTCCAAGGCGGAGTCGGGCGATCAACTGCCCTCGTGGGAGGTGACCGAGGCATTCGTCCAAGCCTGCGGTGAAGATCCCGCCACCTGGCGATCGAGCTGGCTCGTCGCCGACGCCGCCCGCGTACAGGATCCTCCGGCCGCGGAAAGCACAGGACCCGCCCCCGCGGCTGAGCCCGTACCTCCGGTGCGTTCGCCCGCAAACCGCCTGCGGCTGTACGCGCTCATCGGCGCGGCGCTGGTCATCGTCGGAATCGTCGGTGTCCTGATCCGGGCGCTGATCCCCGACGAGCAACCGGCTTCCTCCGCCACTTCCCCGCCCACCAAGACGGGGGAGTGGCGGGAACTGGCCGAGGTGCTGCCCCCGGACCCTGACGACCCCGGCGACGGCATGGATCCGATCCGCGCCGAGTGCGGTTCCCCCGCGGTCGCCGCGACGGTGATCACTCTGGACGACGTGTCCGTCCGGCTGCCGCAGGGCACGGAGTTCGGCCGCCTGCGCCTGCGTCACCAGCCGGCGTGCCGGGCGAGCTGGGGACAGGTCCTGGGTCCGCACGGCTCCGACCGCGTCGTGCACATCGCCGTCTACCGCTCCGCCGACCAGGTGTTCGCCCCCAGCTCCTTCAGCGGCCAGGACGTCAGCAGTTACGGGAACATGCTCACGACCACTTCGGGCTGCGTGTACGCCGAGGCGTACGTGCGCACCCCGCAGGGCGACGGCCCGATCGCCCGTACCCGCTGCGCGTAGGCCGTCAGCAGGGGCCGTGGTCGGCGAGGTTGCCCACCCGGATGTCCCGGGATCCGGGCACCATGTCGGTATAGGCGTTGTCGTAGCCGGGCGGCACCTGGAAGGGCCTGAAGTAGGAGGCGTAACAGCTCTGCACGTAGAACCAGGTTCCCGGGGTGGTGTTGGTGATCCGTGCCCACGAGGCGTTGCACAGGCGGCTGTAGCGGCGCTCCAGGTGTCCGCGCCTGGTGGAGAGCCGGAAGGTGGTGCGGGCGTCGCTGTTGCATCCCTGAACGATCGGGTCCAGCCCGTCGCACCGCCTGCCGCTGCAGGCTCGCTTCGTGTGCTTGGCCGAGCCGATGTCCTGCCCGGGCCCGCGGCCGGGCCCGGGGTCGTTGTGCGCGTACGCCGGGGACGCGGTCAGGAGAAGGCCGGCGGCCAGCGTGACAGCGGTGAGCGCTCGGTACATGCTGCTTCCTCCAGGAGGAGTGGGGGGACGTGACCTCGACGTTTCCCTGTTCGCCCGGCGCGAGGAAGGCCGACCGAACTACCGTGAACAATCGAACATCCGTCGCTCCCCGGGCGGCCAAGACCCCGCTACCGCCAGTGATCAACGTCGGCGAGAGCGCAACGGCTACGAGCCGGTCGTCGACGAGCGGGAGCAGCAGCCCCTGACCTCGATCGCCCAGCACCGCCCCAACGTCGACCTGCACGAGCAGCCTGCCCCCTGACAGACGCCCTCGCCCTCGCCCCGCCCACCGTGGCGGCCAGCGCTCCGGCCGGGTAGCCGATCGTCGTCGGGGGAGTTGTGATCCCAGGGCGTCCGAGCCTCCTCAAGCCCGGCCGGGGGAGCGAGCCGGCACCTGGCCGAGCGCGACGTCGCTCCGCAGTCGGCCAACGCGGATCAGCGTCTCCTGTGCGATCCCACGATTTCGCAGGGCGCAGACCCAGGATGACCTCATGTTCGAAAACACCATTCAGTTCGACGAAATTCTGGTCCTCGACACCGGGGCAGGGTCTTCCGAAGAAGGAATGCGTGTCGCAAGAGTAGGCTTCAGCAGCGTGGATGGGTGTTCACGGGAGAAGGGGCAACGTACACGAGAATGGAATCCACGCGCTGGGACCATACAAGTCTGACCATCCGGTCATTCGAATCGAGCGACTCATATGGCGTCCAGGCTCGGGATTTTGTCCGTAAGGAAGTCGGTGGCGACCAGGCCGGCTGGAGTAAATATCTCATCGTAGTGATCGCTCCCGTAGCTCCGTGAATCTCAGGAATCTGTGGCGGCTGAACGGAAATGAAGCATCCCGGGCTTGGGCCGGCTGATGGTGCTGCACACGCTCCCTGCCCCGTGATCCTGATCGTGCCGGCGGTACGCGTACGCCTCGCCCCAGCCGGGCGGCGGCACACCGTGGAACGGCATGGCACGCCTTCTGGTTGAAGGCCCCGCTGATCGAGCCACAGGAGAGATGTCATGAGATCCCTGACGAAGAGGTTGCTGCTCGCGCTGGCCGCCGCGACGCTGGCCGGTTCTGGCGTCGCCGCAGGCGCGGCGCTGCCCGCCACCGCCACCGCCACCGCTTCCGCCACCGCCACCGCCACCGCTTCCGCGACCGTCACCGGCCGGATGTTCACCGAAGTGGGCGTCGGCCTCGATGAGGCCACCGCGCTGGCCAACGGTGAGAGCGCGGCCAGAGCGAGCGCGGCGCAGGAGGGGTTCACGGACTGCAACCCGTTCGAGGAGGTGTCCTGGCAGAGCGGGAAGGTGTGGTTCGCGCAGTTCACGATTCTCTGCCAGGACTCCGCGTAACACGATCCATCGATCATCGGGACCAGCCGTTGTCACCGTACATGGCCGGTCCCGCGCTCGCCGCATTCCGGTTTGATGATGAAAATGACCGACAGGTTGCGGCCGATTTCACGGTCAAGAACCGCTGAACCTTTGTCACACCGGTCGCATCCAACCTGGACATGAACAAGATTCAGCAGCTTGCCGCCCTGTCCGTGCTGCCCGTAGCCGCGGCTCTGATCGCCCTGCCCGCTCAGGCCGCGGAGCGCCCCGGCTGCCCCCTGCCGAGCAAGGCGGAGGTGAAGCAGGCCAACGACGACAAGGTCGACCAGCCGCCGAGGGGCGCCGCCGCCATCAACGGCGTCCGCGTCAACCACATTCCGAAAGGCTTCACCTACGGCGGGGTCGTGATCAGCAAGCACGACGGCATCACCGAGTACGGCTACCAGTGGGGGGACGAGCGCGCCAACGCGGACTCCAAGCAGCGGTCGTTGTGGGTCAGGGTGGTGTGCTGGCCGAAGGCGAGCCGGTTGGCGCAGCTCAAGAACGCGCCGCTGGAGTTCGGGAGGTTCTCCGGCGGCACGACGACCGTCAGGATCGGCGGGCGCCAGGTGCTCATCCGGGAGGGCGACGGCGCGCTGGGCGACGGCCGCTACGCGGGCTGGGTCGAGCGCAAGGGAGTCGTCGTCACCGTGATGGCCGGCACGCCCCTCGTCCCGGAACTGGCGAAGATCATCAAAGGGATCAAGCTCTGACACCTCGTACGGAGGAGCCTTCGTTCTGCTCCTGCGGCGCCGGTCAGGTCCAGACCGCGAGCCCGGATCCAGCACAGTCCAGAGGTGTGGCGAACTCGTTCTCTCCCGGGCCACCCCGAGCTTGTCAGGACCTGCCTGGGATGACGTCCCAGATCGATCCCGCCCGTGGACGCACGCCCCCGCCTGGCGCGCCACTCCTCATGATCGATTGTAGGGTGAGACGTTCGCTTCCATCCCTTCCGAACCCCCAGGAAACGTCCCGTGTTACGTCGTCACCGTTCCACCCTGCCCGCCCTGCTCGTCACCGGCCTGTACGGCGCCGCGCTGACGGTCGCCATCGTCGTCGCCCTGATCTCCGGCGAACTCGGTCCGTTGTGGTGGATGACGCTGTTCACGACCGTGCCCGAAGGTGTCGCGGCGACCGGGCAGAACCTGATCCTCCTGGTCCTGGCCGGGCTGTCCTGGGCATGGGGGATCTGGCAGATCCTGCGCGGGCCACTGGCCGGGCCGCCGCCCGACCAGGACCGTCAGGCTCAGGTAGAAGGCCAGGCCGACCGGGACGATCAGCATCACGACGGGGACACGCGGCGGTTGCGCGTGGCGCTGTACGCCTCGGCGTCGACGACGTGGCTGCTCCACGTCACCGCGTCGATCTGGGCGGGGCCGACGGTGATCGACTCCGCGGTGATGTGGGTGGTCGTACTGCTGTTCATGCGGGTGCTGGGAGGCGACCGGCCGTACATGCGGGGCGCGGGCGTGCTGGGGTACGGCGGCTTCACCGTCATCGAGGTGTTCGACCTCGCCGGCTGGCCCATGCTGGGCGGGGCGGAGCTGATCTGCGGCCTGACCGCTCTGGCCTGGACGGCGCTGGTCCTGCGGGCCCAAGGGTACGACGACCGCTGGGGGACGATGACCGTCGTGTACGGCATCGCCGGCCTGGTGTCGCCGTTCCTCCTGACGCTGGCGGCATTGCCGTTCCCGGAGGAGGGGAGCGCCGTGGAGGCCCTCGGCGTGGTCGCCAGCGTCCTGATCATGATCTGGCTGACCCGCTCCGCCCATGACCTCGCCGCCCCGCGCCACGAGCCGGCCGCCCGGACCACGGTGGAGGCATGAGCCGGCGAGCAAACCGCCGGGCTCGGGCCGGCGTCAACTGACCTGGCGCGTGGGCATCACCGTGACCTGCTGAATGTTCGCCCGCGGCGGCAGCGTGGCGATGAAGCCCACGGTCTCGGCGATGTCCTGCGGCGTGAGCCACTCCATCGTGTCTCTGGTGCCGTCGAGCCACTGGAGCGCGCCTTCATCGGTGACGTGCCCCTGCAGTTCGGTGCCCGTGATGCCCGGCTCCAGCCACGACACCCGCACGTTCCTCGCCCCCAGCTCGGCCCGGAGCGTACGGGAGAAGTGGGCGACGTAAGCCTTGGTGCCGCTGTAGACCGCGAAACCGGGGAAGATGTTCTGCCCCGCGATCGACCCGGTGTTGATCATGTCGGCCACGCCACGCTCGCCCGCCGCCTCGACCAGGTGCGGGACGAACGCGCCGGCGACGTTTGTCAGCCCGGTGACGTTGAGGTCGATCTGGCGCCGCCACTGCTCGACGGCCAGTTCCTCGATCGGCGCGGGCAACATGATGCCGGCGTTGTTGAACAGCAGGTCGGCACCGCCCAACTCGTCCTTCACGCGGGCGGCGGCCGACCGTACCGCCGTCGCGTCGGTCACGTCGACGGCGATCGCCAGAGCGGTACCGCCGTCCTTCTCGATCCGGGACACCAGCTCATCGAGCCGGTTCACCCGCCGCGCCAGAACGGCTACCCGCGCCCCCAGCCGGGCGAGGTGCTCGGCCACAGCCGCCCCGATGCCGCTGGAGGCACCGGTGACGACGGCCACACGGGAGGTCAGGGACTTGGCAAGCGCTTCCACGGCACACGGCCTTTCGCTGAGGTGGATGGAGGGCCAGGTCACGAGTCGATCGGCCCGGCCACGCATCCAGCACACCATCCCCGACCCCCGTCCGAAGGGGCCGCAGCATGCCCTGAGCAGGCAGGTACTGGCAGGGCCACCCAGCCGGGCCGAACCACTCGCCGCCCGAGGCCAGACTGGACCTATGGACCGTAGCAGCGAGATCACCGGCTTCCTACGCTCCCGCCGCGCCCGGATCACCCCCGACCAGGCGGGGCTGGCCGCCGACGGTCGCCCCCGGCGGGTCCCCGGCCTGCGCCGCGACGAGGTCGCACGCCTCGCCGGCGTGAGCACCGAGTACTACACCCGCCTCGAACAGGGCCGCGCCGGAATCCCCTCCCCGGAGGTCGTCGAGGGCCTCGCCGACGCACTCCAGCTCGACCTCGCCGAACGCGAACACCTGACCGACCTGCTGACACGCCCCACACCCGCGCGCCGCCGTGCCCCGGTGGCTCCGCAGCGGGTCCGCCCCGGCCTCCACCTCATGCTGGAGACCTTGGAGCAGGTCCCCGCCTTCATTCTCGGCCGCCGCACCGACGTGCTCGCCGCCAACCGCCTCGCACGCGCCGTCCTGACCGACTTCGACACGCTGCCCGTCCCGCAGCGCAACCTCGCCCGCTACTACCTGCTGGACCCGGAGGCCCGCGAACGCGTCGGAGACTGGGCACAGATCGCCGCCGAAACCGTCGCCGTGCTCCGGCTCGAAGCCGGACGCCATCCGCACGACCGGCGCCTCGCCGACCTCGTGGGCGAGCTCACCCTGCGTTCGCCCGAGTTCACCACCTGGTGGAACGACCACCGCGTCCTGCGCCGTACGAACGGCACCAAGCGCTACCTCCATCCCGTCGTGGGCGAACTCCACTTCGCCTACGAGTCATTCCAGCCGTCCGGCGACCCCGACCAGACCTTGTGCGTCTACAACGCCGAACCGGCCACCGGCACCGCCGAAGCACTGCGGCTGCTGAACAGTTGGATCACCACCCCGGCCGTCACCTCCGCAGCCGGCCAGTAGGGACGCCGTGGTGCGACCCACCACCCGGAACCGGGCGCTTCTCAGGAGAGCGGCCAGTTGCGCAGGGCGGCGTCGGCCAGCTCCTGCAGCTCATCGCGGCCGACACCGCTCGCTCGCCGAGAATCTGAACAATCCGTTCCGTGAGGCGCCACCCGAGAGCCAAGATAGCGCCAAAGGGGAGCCCGCTTGGCCTATCCGTATGCAAAGCTCTCGCGGCGACTGCCAAAGCATTCGAGGTCGCATGAAAGCGGGCTCGATTTTGTGCTCCGTTGTTTCTCGTTTGACCACAGGAGTCTTGTCGCCCGCGGGAGCAGGTCAGGCACCGGGTAACGTGAGAAGGGGGCGATGTGATGGGGACGAGGGAAACCTCCGCTGCCGCCTCGGAAGAGGAACGGCTGCGCATACTCGCGGTCGCATGCGCCGGCCTCAGCGATATCGAGGTTCTGCAGTACGCGCTGGACCAGGCGCTCGCCGATGTGCACGCGCTGAGCGGGATGGTGCACTGGCGCGGCCCCGTCGGCAGTTGCGAGCTGCGCCTGGTGGTCGCCTCGGGGTTGCCCCCGCCGGAGCTGCGTACCCGCGGCGATGTCCGCGACGTGATCTCGCACGCGCTGGACGCCAGGGAGCTCACCTGCCGCCCCGTCCCGCTCGCCGCCACCCCGTCCCGCACGGTGATGCTGACGGCCGTCCCGCTCGACGGCTCCGACGCGTCCCCTGGCGTCATGTCCGTCCTGACCGACGATTCCGCTGAACTGCCGGAAGAACGGCAATTGTTCCTCCGGTCATTGGCCGGCTGGCTTGCCGAACGACTCGAGACCTCCACCCCGGAGTCGGGCGGCACGCACCGCTTCTGGCAGGCCGACGCCCACCTCCAGCAGGCGTTGAAAGCGGTCAAAATCGGGTCTTGGGACTGGAACATCCGGACCGGCGACCTGCAATGGGACGAAGCCGCCATGACCATGATGGGTGTCGACCCCGGCACCGCCCCACACAACATCGACACCTGGGTGAACATCGTCCACCCGCAGGACCTGCCCCGGGTGATGGCCGCGACCGAGGAGGCCATCCGCGCCAGGAGCGTCTATGAGGTCGAGTACCGTGCCCGCCGCCCCGACGGCACCACCGGCTGGATGCACGCGCGCGGCTGCCTCATCCTGGACACCGACGGCGAGCCGGTCCGCATGGTCGGCACGGTCTGGGACACCACCGAGAGCCGCCTCGCCAGGGAGTCGGCCGGCCGCGCACTGCAGTACATGAGCGATGCGTTCCTCGCGGTGGATCGCCACTGGCAGATCATCTTCGTCAATCTCGGCGCCGAGCGCCTCCTGGGCTCCAGCGACCTGCACGGCCGGGTGCTGTGGGACCTGCCCGCGGGCGACGTGCCCGAGCTGCGGTCACGGTGCTTTCGAGCCGCCGCCGAGCGTGCGCCCGCCAGCTTCGACGTACGGTGGCCGACCGACCAGCGGTGGTACCACGTGCGCCTGGTGCCGGTGCCGGACGGCCTGACCCTCTATCTCGCGGACTTCACCGAAAAGCGGATCCGCGACGCGGAGCGCATCGCCGCCGAGCACGCCGCCGCGGAGCGGGCCGCCTGGATTCAGGAGCTGACCTCCACCCTCAGCGAGGCGGTGACCGTCAAAGACATGGTGCGGGTCCTCACCAAGCGGGTTCTGCCGCTCTTCGCCGCCGCCGGCCTGGTGATCGTCACGGTCGAGTACGATCGCCTGCACGTCGTCGGGGCCGCGGGCTACCCTCCCGACGTTCTCGGCCGCATCGAGCAGCGTACGGCCACCGACCAGTCCATCCTCACCGACGTGCTCCAGACGGGCCTGCCCGCCTTCATCGAAGACCATGGGCGACACCCGGGCCCCGACACCCTGACGGCCGGCTCGGGCATGAACGCCTGGGCACTGCTCCCGCTGGTGGTCCCCGGACACCCCAAGGGCTGTTGCGTGATCGCCTTCGACCTTCCGCGCCGGTTCACCGGCGAAGAGCGCACGCTGCCCACGGCGCTCAGCGGCCTGATCGCGCAGGCCCTGGCGCGGGCCCGCATGTACGACGCGGAACACCTGCGCGCCCAGGAGCTGCAACATCTGCTCCTGCCCCGCGACCTGCCGTCCCTGCCCACCATCACCGCCGCCGCCCGCTACCTGCCGGCCGGCGGCACCGAACTCGGCGGAGACTGGTACGACATCATCCAGCTCTCCGCGGAGCGGGTCGCCCTGGTCATCGGCGACGTCATGGGCCACGGCCTGTCCCAGGCCGCCACCATGGGCCGCCTGCGTACGGCCGTGCGCGCCCTCGCGGACCTCGAACTGCCGCCCGACGAACTCTTCGCCCACCTCAACGACCTGGTCAACGACCTCGGCGAGGACACCTACGTCACCTGCCTGTACGCCGTCTACGACCCGACGACCGGCGAGTGCGTCTTCGTCAGCGCCGGACACCCGTCACCCGCCATCGTCCACCCCGACGGTACGGTGCGGGTCCGGCCAACGACCCCTGACCCACCGCTGGGCGCCGCCGAGCCGCCTTTCACCACGGCCGAGCTCCACCTGCCGGATGGGGCCCTCTTCGTGCTCTACACCGACGGTCTCATCGAGTCGCCCACCCGTGACATGGACGACGGCATGGCCGAGCTGACCCGGCTCCTCTCCGAGCAACATACGAGCGAACTGGATCACCTGTGCGACGCCGTGACCGACGCCATGCTGCCCGGCGCGCAACAACCGATCAGCGACGACGCCGCCCTGCTCATCGCCCGTGTGCACCGGCTGGCCGCCGAGGACATCGACTCCTGGCCCCTGCCCGACGACCCGATCGCCGCCGGTGAGGCCCGCGAGCACGTACGCGAGCAACTCGGCCGTTGGCATCTGGAAGACCTCGTGATGACCACCGAGCTGGTGGCCAGTGAGCTGGTCGGCAACGTCGTCCGCCACGCCAAGGGCCCGCTCCGGCTCCGGCTGCTGCGCAGCCGCACCCTCGTGTGCGAGGTCTCCGACGGCAGCCAGACCACGCCCCGGATCCGCCGCGCGGCGGAAACCGACGAAGGCGGCCGTGGCCTCCAACTCGTCGCCGCCCTCTCCCAGCGATGGGGCACCCGCTTCACCGCCGACGGCAAATGCATCTGGACCGAACAACCCCTGCCCGGTTGATCGGTCCGCGCAGTCCTGTCACGGCCGCCCACGGACGGGTGGCTGCGATCGACGTGGCCGAGGCGTCCGGCAGGACGTGCACGCGTATCCCCGAAGCCGGCGCGAGCGGGTGGCGACGTGCGGCCGCACGGGGTCAGGGGCGGCGGGCCGCCCACGTGGTGCGGGTGGTGCGGACGGTGAGGTCGTCGCGCCGCAGCACGCTGTGAGGGCCGTCGCCGTCGAGGACCGCGTCGAGCGCGGCCAGGTCGTCGGCGGGCAGCCGGCCGTCGAGGTGGGCGTGCAGCTTCCGCAGGCACACCTGCGCGTAACGGGCCGCGGCGGCCGGCAGCGGGGCGGGCAGATCGATGACGAACGGCCGCCTGGCTTCCCGTACGAATCCCGCGCGGGCCAGGTGCTCGGTCCAGTCGACGGGCGGGCCCGGGTTCAGCGTGGCGTGGACGCGCGCTTCCATACCGGGGCGCCCCACGCCGATGTCGTCGGGCAGGAACCGGGGAAAGAAGTCCATCTCGGTGACGGCCAGCAGGCCGCCCGGCCGCAGGTTGCCGAACGCGCCGGCCAGCACGCGGTCGGGATCGGCCATGTGGTGCAGAGAGGCAGCCGCCCAGACCAGGTCGCTGGTCTCCAACTGCGGCCAGCCCTCGTTCAGATCCGTCCGGACGCCCCGGATCCGGTCGGAGAGGCCGAGCGCGGATGCCTTCTTCGAGAGCCGGTGGAGCATCTGGGGAGAAAGATCCAAAGCCGTGATGCGGGCCTGCGTGAAACGCCGCGCGAGGGCGAACGTCCCGGTCCCGGTCCCGCTGCCCAGGTCGACGATGCGACCGGGCTCCCGGTCGGACAGTTCGCCCAGCCAGCCGGTCAGCTCCGACAGGTAGGCCCGCAGGACCTCGGCATCCAGCTCCAGGAGCTCGGCCATCGCGACGGCGTCGGCGTCGGCTCCGGTGTGGTTCTGGTGCGGGTGGAACGGATGGGTTTCGGTGCTGTTCATACGTGGACCGTAACGCGGCCTTGCATGGATCGAATAACCTCTTGCGTATGACGCAAGAAGGCGATCTGGACGCCGCGGTCCGCATGCGCATCCGGAGCCTGCGGCAGGCCCGCGGCTGGTCTCTGGACAATCTCGCCGAACGCGCCCTTATGAGTCCCTCCAGCCTGAGCCGCATCGAGAACAACGACACCGATTGGCCCGAAGAAGTGACGCGCCGTGGCCCAGGACCGCGAACGGTCCCCGCTGTACGGCGCGGCCGTCGCGAACAGCACGCCGTGCGCCTACCGGCCCCACGAGCCGGCCGAGGCCCCGGTCAAGATCACCGATGACGGCCCGGCCAACATCCTGCTCGTCCAGAACAGGCGCGACGTCCCCACTCCCCACCGCGGCGGTGAGATGTTCCGCGAGAAGTTCGGCGACCGCGCCCGCCTGGTGAGCGAAGACGCCGGCGGCCACGGCGCCTACGTCCTCGGCGACAACGCCTGCGCGTGGAACACCGCCACGAGCCACCTGGTCGACGGCGAGATGCCCACGCGTGACGTGTCCTGCCGCGCCTCCTGAGGCGTGATCGGGTCCTGATCCCGCCACGGGGGTTGTTCGGCGGCTCGCACTGCGGTGTCCTCCTGCCGCCGTGCTGTGGCCGCACCCCCGTGGGCTCACGCGCTCGAGCTTGGTCCAGCACCTTCTCCACCAGCGACGCTTCGAAGGCGCGGGATTGTTGGCCTATTTCTTGATCGCGTAGCGTAGAAGTGCGATGCCGTTTTCGAATGCGGTGGCTTCGATCAGTTTGAGGTTTTGCCGGTTTTCGAAGATGCGTGTTCCCTTGCCGCGTGACGTGGGGCAGATGAGCAGGGTGATTTCGTCGACGACGTCGGTGCTCAGCAGGGAGCGCATGAGGGTCAGGCTTCCCCACAGCCAGATGTGCTTGCCGTTCTGCTTCTTGAGGTCTCGGATGGTGGTGGCGGGGTCGCGGGTCACGGTCGCGGCGGGGAAGTCGCCCCAGGGGGCGTCGTCCAGTTTCGTTGAGGCGACGAACTTGGTGAGGTTGTTGAGCTTCTTGCCGTACTCGCCCTGTTCGTCGGTGTACGGCCAGTAGTCCTTGGTCTGGGCGTAGGTGTTCGCGCCGAGAATGAGCGTGTCGACCGCGTCGACGAACCCCATCACGCTTTCCTTGAACGCGGGGTTGGTGGTCTCGGAAAAGGGCTCTCCTGACACGAAGCTGAGCCCGCCGTCCTCCTCGGCGGCGATGTTGTCGACGGTGACCCACTGCTGCACTATGAGCTTTCGCATTACTGACTGCCTTTCGAATATCTGTCGAGGTCCGCTGATACGGAACATCCGTGGTGGATCCGATGCCGGAGGAACTGGAGCGGCGCTCAGGCGGACTGGCGTTCTTCCCGTTGCCGGATCAGTTCTTCGACCGGGCTTGGCAGGGTGGTCTCGAAGTCGATCAGTTTGGCCCAGGTGGGGGTCACGACGATGCGGACCATGCCGTCGTGGTAGAGGGAACGTATTTCCGCTTCCCATTCGATTCGTTGCTCGGGTGTCATCTGGTAGGTGGTGGTCGTCTGGAGGTATTCGTCGGGAATGCCGTCGACGGAGTCGAGTTCGGCCCGGCCGCGGATGAGCAGGATCTTGGGCGGGTGCGATTCGGTGTCGATCGTCAGGGCGACCATCGGGTTCTCGCGCAGGGCTTGGAGTTTCGGGGCGTTCTTCGGCGTGCACACGACGATCTCCGTGCCGTTCCAGGCGAAGATGATCGGAATGTTGCGGGGTGTGCCGTCCTTGGCGACGTACGCCAGGCGGGTCACGTCGCGGGCCAGCAGTTCCTGGCTGAGCGGCCGGTTCAGAACCTCGGTGACCTTGTTCGGTTCCACTGTGATTTCTCCCATGATCTATTTTTTGAGCCGCGGTAGGGGGTGGTCGCTGTTGGCGGGAAAGCGTCGTCTCCGGCTGCTGCGGGCGCGAGCCGGATTGCCCTGGTCGGTCGCGACGGACCGTCAGCCGAGTTGCTGGGCCAGGCCGACGACGATGCCCTCGGGGCCGCGGACGTAGCACAGCCGGTAGCTGTCCTCGTACTGCTCCAGCGTGCCGACGAGTTCGGCACCGTGGGGACGCAGGCGGGCGATGACGTCGTCGATGTCGTCGACGACGAACATGACGCGGCGGATGCCCAGCGTGTTCGCCGGCGCGTCCTTCGGCTCGGTGCTGATCGCCTTCGGCGTGTGGAACCTCGCCAGCTCGATTCCGCCGGCGCCGCCCGGGATCCGCAGCATCGCGGCCTCCTGCCGGACTCCGTTGAGGCCGATGACACGCCCCGCCTGCTCCGCCCAACGCCCCTCGAGCGGCGCCCTGCCCTCCAGCTCCAGGCCGAGTTCGACGAAGAACGCGATGGCGGCGTCAAGGTCGTCGACGACGATGAGGACGTTGTCCATCCGCCGGATTGTCATGCTGGGACTCCTTCGTCGTGCGGCCGGTTCGTGGCCGCTGGTGTCCCTGGGACGGAGCCCGCACCGCGTTCTCGACATCCTTCACGGCTCATGCTCGAAGTTTTTTCGGCGGCCCCGGTCAAACCGCCAGCGGCGCAGAGGTGCCCTCCCAGCCGGGCTGGCCACCGCCGACGAAGGTGGCGAAGGGGAAGACGGTGACGATCACGGCCACCCCAAGTCCTGGCGTTCCTCACATTGTTGTGACGGTGGTCAAGTCACGAGATCGCGAACCACACGAGCCCTTTGACGTGCAACCGGCCTGCAGCCGAGTGCCTGGGGCAGGGCAGGCAGGATCTGGCCCTCCGTTCTGCTCGGCTCCGCTGCCACGGCGGCCCTGTTGCTGACCCCGGCGACGGCCGCCTCCGCACAGGCTCAGACCGGTGCGGCCACGACGGCGGTCGAGCGCGACAGCGTCAGGTGCTCCAAGCCCAGCGGCAAGTGGGCCAACTTCTCCTGGGGCGAGGGCAACACGAGCGCGACCATCTACTTCAACAACCACTGCAGTCACAGGCTCAGTGTCAAGATCACGTTTGTACGGAAGGGCTCGGTCGGTGACAAGGCGTCCAAGTCCCGTTGCATGACGGTCAACGCCAAGACCAAGGGCAAGAAGAAGTTCTACGCCGCCGTCTACAAGCCGTCCTCCGTGACCCGGGTCGCGCGCTGTAGTTGACGTACGAGCCGTCCGGCTCTAAAGGGCGGCCATGGGCGTGATCTCCATGGTGGGGGAGGGGGTGTGACGTCAGGTGGCCGCTGCTGAGATCGCTCTCTGCCGCGGCCAAGGCATCGTCCAGGATCGGGCCCTCCGTGGACGGCCTTGCCCGAGCCCGACCGCCACTCAGCAGCCACGCAGGTCGCGCTCCACGACCAACGAGGACGGTCAGGGAGTCAGCGGGTGACGGAAGGGCCGGGCCTCGGGAGGGGTGACGCGGTCAGCGCGGGATGAAGCCGCGGTAGACCACGCGCCGCCGCCACAGGACCGGCCACTGGCGGTCTCGGATGCCGCTCAGCACGAGAGCGGCCATCGCGGCGGTGAGGAAGCCGCCCACGATGAGGCTCATGACGAGCATGAATACGATGGCCATGAGATAGTCCCTCCGTCAGAAGTTGAAAATTGAACGTATGGGCGTGAACAGCATGGTGCCGCGCCGTATTCCTAGCCTCCGACGGACGGTGAGTCTCTCTTCAGCGGTCCAGTGAGTCCCAGAACTCGGTGAGCACCTGGGCGCCACGGCCGGGGTCCTGGGTCATCCACCAGTGGCCGAGCCCGTCCAGCGTCGCGGTCCCGGCTCCGGCTCGCCGTGCCGTGCGGGACCGCTGTTCGATGGTCCCGACCAAGAGGTCCTCGGTGGCGAGCAGGGCGAGGCCCGGCCGCTGCGCCGCGCGTTCGAGGTTCCGGCCCAGCTCGGCCATCACCGGTTGGGCGGCTGATCGGTAGAGCGCGTACGCGGCCCGCCCCATCGCCTCATCCTGGCCGGCCGCGACCCGCTTCGCCACCGGCTCGCTCATGCCGAACTTCACGAGCATCGCGACCCGCATTGCGAGGTCCGGGCCGAGCGGGACGGCGGGATCCGGTCCCGTCCTCTCCGGCGCCTGCTGGCTCAGGGCGAACTCGTGCCATGCGTAGTCCGGGTCGAACAGGCCGATCACATCGCTGACCCAGCTGCGTACGAGGTCCGGGCGGGCCATCGCCGCGTTGAGGGTGTGCACGCCGCCCCAGTCGTGCCCGACCAGATCGACGGGCTCGGCGAAACGCTCCAGTTCGCCGATGAGCCAGTCCCGGTAATCACCGACGGTCGCACCGAACCCTGCCGGCAAGGGCGCCCCGAAACCGGGCGGGGACAGGCGGATCGGGCCGGGCCGAGCGGGAGCGACGCGTTCGAGCTCGTCGAGCAGTGGCTCCCAGACCTCCGGCGTCTCAGGGAAGCCGTGGACGAAAACGGTTGGCATGGCGGGAACTCCGTTCATGTTGGGCAGACTGACCGGATGACCAATCTGGTCAGCGAGTATAGTCGGGGCATGAAGACGAACACCACCCCGCGACAGCGGGCTCTTGTAGTCGGACTCGGCGTCAGCGGAACCGCCTCCGCGCTGCGGCTGCACAAGGCGGGCTGGGACGTTGTCGTCCTGGAGAGAGCAGCCGAACGCCGCCGCGGCGGCTACTTCCTCACCCTTTTCGGCACCGGGATCACCGCGGCAGAGCGCCTGGGCATCGAGGTGCCGAACCGCTTCTCGACGGACATCGCCTACTACAACGTCGATCGCGCGGGCCGCCGGCGGCGCGGCATGGGCTTCGCCGAGGCCGTGGCCGGCGAGTCACGCCCGGTCGTGCGCGGCGACGTCGAGCAGGCCGCGTTCGACGCCCTGCCCGAGGACGTGGAGATCCGGTACTCGCGCGTTCCGGCCGCGCTACGCCAGGACGCCGAAAGCGTGCAGGTCGACATCGAGGACCGGGCCGCGGGCACGGTGACCACCGAACGGTTCGACCTCGTGGTCGGGGCCGACGGCCTGCGCTCGACCGTGCGCCGGCTGGCGTTCGGGCCCGATGAGGGCCGCATCCACCGTCTCGGCTACATGCTCGCGGCGTGCTCCCTGCCCGGCCCGGTCCCCGGCTTCCGGGGTACGGACGGAATCATCATGTCCGAGCTGGGCCGGTCGGCATGGGTGTTCGCCTTCGCCGACCGGCCACCGACGGTGCTGTTCAACTACCGGACCGACGATGTGGACGGCGAGTTCACCCGGCCCGCCATCGACTCGCTGCGGGCGGTGTTCGGCCCGGAGCCCACGGGTGCGACGCTCGGCTGGCTGCTCGACCAGTTCGAGCAGGCGCCGGACCACCTGTTCGACACCGCCGAGCAGGTGCGCCTCGACACGTGGCACCAGGGCAGGGTGGTGCTCGTCGGCGATTCGGCGTGGTGCCTGACCCTCTACTCCGGGATGGGGGCCTCCAGCGGCCTGGCCGGGGCCGACATGCTGGGCACGATGCTGGAGCGGTATCCCGGGGACGTGCCGCGGGCGCTGCGGGCTTGGGAGGAGAAACTCCGCCCCTTCATCGAATTCCACCAGGGCTCCGGCATGGCCATGCGCAAGCTTTTCGTACCGGCCGACCGCACCGAGTACGGGATCCGGTTCGTCTTCGACCATGTGGCGGGGACGACCCTCGGCAGAACGCTCCTCTCGGAGGCCGAGCACCGCAGCAAGGCTTCCCGGATGAAGACGGTCGACATCGCCCTGACGTGACCCGGCCCCGGGGTCCGCCGCACGGTAGGGTTCACCTCCGTGAACCCACGTGACATCACGCCGCCGAAGAGCGTACGGGAGGGACCACGACGGTGAGCCGGCTGATCGAACACGACTCCGTCAAGGCGGCCAGAATCCTCGACAGCGCGCGCGAGCTGGTCCTCGAACACGGCGTCCGCAAGGTGACCATCGCCGAGATCGCCGCGGCCGCGGGCGTGGGCAAGGGCACGGTCTACCTGTACTGGGAAACCAAGGAAGACCTGCTCGTGGGGCTGGCCGCGCGCGAGGTACTGGCCTGGATCGCGACCATCAACAACCAGATCGCCCAGGACCCGCAGTCCATCCTGCCCCGCCGTCTCGCCCCGCTGCTCATCCGCACGACACTGGGCAACCCGTGGCTGCGGTGGCTCATGAGCAACGACAGCGCCCTGCGGCAACTGCTCCACCGCCCCGCCGACCAGGAGCGCTTCGCCGAGGCCACCACGAGCGCGATGGGCATCGCGGTCGTGACGATCCTGCGGGATCACGGGATCGTACGCGACGATCTCCCGCTGTCCAGGCAGATGTACGCCCTGCACGCCGTGCTGGTCGGCTTCAGCACCGTCATGAACGACGCCGACGTCGCAGGCCCGCTCAGCATCGACGAGCCCGAAACCGCCCTCGCCGACACCGTCAGCCTGCTGCTCGAACGGCCTCGCGACCCCGCCGAGCGCGATGTCGCCAAGGCCGCGGAAGCGGTGCGGGCCCGGTTCGCCGAGATCCACGACAACCTCCTGGGCCTCGTTGCGGCAGGCGCCGCCGGAACCAGATGACCCACGTCCTCAAGGCCACACCTACACCGGCCCCGTCCACGTCTCCGCACCCGGCCAGCGCAAGGTAAGCCGGCGCGTCTTCCGGGTTCCGGCCGCCCGGCTGGTGATGGTCCACACAACATGCTGTGAGAGCCGGCGAGGTTCCGCGGGGCGTGCAGGCGTTGGACCGCGTGATCTATGTCGCGATATAGCGTTATTCTTCTACTCGCGCCGCTGCCCGCGTCGCACGGAGAGGTTCGACAGCACCAGGACGGAAGCATGTCGGGAGAGATACCGCCCACCGGGAAGCACACCGACCCCGGCTCGTCGCCCGTGTTGCGAGCCTCTCATGCGGATCGGGACCGGGTGGTGGACGTGCTGCGCATCGCGGCGGGAGACGGCCTGCTGACCGCGGACGAGTTGGACGAACGTCTGGAAGCCGCCCTGTCGGCTCGGACTCTGAGCGAGCTGACCGCGCTCACCGCTGACCTGCCGCCCGTTTCGGCCACGGTCGGCGGAGCTGGAGTAGAGGCCAAGGAGTTAGTTCGGATCGAACAGGTCTTCAGCGGCGCGGTCGAGCGTGTCGGGCGCTGGGTGGTGCCGCGGAGGCTGGAGCTCGCGGTGACGTACTGCGAGGTGACCCTTGACTTCACTGACGCAGTGATCACGCACGACACGTTGCGGATCGACGTGGGCATGACGGGGAAGGCCCTGACACTGGTCACGAGGCCGGGCATCGTGGTCGACACCGATGGTCTGCTGCTGGTACACAGCAGGGTCAAGCACCTTCAGGCTCTGACGAATCCTGATACGCCGGTCATTCTGCGAGTGGAGCTGGTCGGTCAGCTGATCCACGGCCGCGTGGTGGTCCGGCCCCCGCGTCGGACGGTCGGGCAGTGGCTGCTGCGCAGGCCCACATCCCGTTCTACAGGCGATTGACTCCAGCCGGCGAGGAGTATGCCTAACCCCGCCGACGCTAGATGGCCGGGGGAGGCGCTGGTCAGACTGACAGTGGCCGATGGCCTCGACTGGCCGCTGCGGAACGGTGACCGGGGCGTTCGCTACGAGCCGGACGTCCCCGCTGCCCGGATTCTGACCAGCCCGGTGTGGTTCCGGGGCCGGGGAACAGCCGAGCAGCCAGAGGCGACCTTGATCAAACCCTCTTCCGGCATCGGCGCCGCTACACGCTCGGCGACGCGAACACGCGCCAGAGACCCAATACGGCGAGCAGAGACGCCGCGCCCGCCGCGCCGACGACCAGGCCGGGCGCCAATACCTCGCCCAACGCCCCGCCGCCGGCCGCGAACAGCCCCTGCAACGTCATGGTCCCGGTCAGCGCCAGCCCGAAGGCCTGGCCTCGGTTCGCCTCCGGCACCGCCTCAAGGAAGCGCCGGGCCAGCCCGAGCTGGTACGCGACCCCGAACCCGGACACGGCGAGCAGCAGCGCCGCGATGAGCGGCCCGGGCGTGAGCACGAACCCGAGCAGCGGCGCGCCGAGCAGCAGTGCCAGCGGCCCGGCCAGCCGTTCCCTTCGCTCCGGGGTGACCAGCCGGCCGATCACGAGGTCGCCGGTGAGCATGCCGAGCGCCACGGCGGTGAACAGCAGCCCGGCCGAGTCCGGCATGCCGATCTGGACGGCGTACGGGACGAGCACACCCTCCGCGCCGACCACGAGCGTGGGCGGCAGCCACTGGGCCAGCAGCAGCGAACGGATCGCCGGCCGGCGCAGCAGCTCGCGATTGACGCGCCAGGTCTCGCGTACCGCGTACCCTGCGGCCGTGTCGCGGCGCGGCTGCTCGGTCAGCCGCAGGCGCAGCAGCGCGGCGGACAGCAGGCAGCTCGCCACGGTGATCCAGAGTGCGCCGTACGGGCCGAGCGCCGCGATCAGCATCCCGCCCACGGCGAAGCCGAGCACCTGCGTGCCGCCGGCGGCCATGGAGAACACGGCCCGGCCGAGCACGTACCGGTCGCCGTCCAGCAGTTCGGGCAGCAGCGCGCTGCGCGCCGCGGAGGCGACCGCGCTGGGGATGCCGGTGACGAACACCAGCACCAGCATCGCGGTGGGGGAGAGCAGCCCGGCGGCGAGCACAGCGGCGACCGCGGCGCGAACCAGGTCGTAGCCGACCATCACGGCCCGCGGCGGCCACCGGTCGGCGTACGCCAGCAGCAGCGTGCCGCCGAGGGCGTAGGGCAGGAAGCCGGCGACGTAGGCCAGCGCGGCCAGCAGGGGCGAGCCGGTGCCGGCGTAGACGGTCACCGAGAGCGCGAGCATCTTCACCGTCTCGCCGCCGAGGAAGAGTGTGTAGCCGGTGAACAGCACGCGGAACTGGCCTACCGCGAACACCTCGCGGTAGGTGGCCCGCGCCGGTGCGGCCTGGAACGTCGTCATGCGGGCCAGTTTCGGGGCGGGGCGGGCGGAGGCGTTAAGCTTTCGCGTGGAGGCGAAAGATGCTTGCCATCGAAGTCGGGCCGGTCGACGTGGCGCACACCCGCTACGCGATCTCGCCGCTGGGTGAAGCCATGAACGCGCTGCGGGTCGCGTCGGGCAAGCAGCCGGCCGGGCCGCTGCGGCCCTGGGCGGAACGCATCGCGCCGCGGTACGCGCGACTCCTCTCCGAGACGCCCGCGGTCGGGGCACTGACCTCGCTGTTCCGCCGCGGCGGCTACAACGCCGACTTCATCCATCCTCCGCCTTCGGGCCCCGGCGACGACTTCGCCGTCGAACTCGCCGTGGTGCGGGCGACACCGCTGCGCCAGGTTCGCGCGGAGATCGCCCGCAACCTGGCCGGGATGCGTACGCCGCCGCGCCACGTCCAGCAGATCCTGGCCGCCCCGGACGTGCTCACCCAGCTTTCCGACGCGATCGAGGCGACCTGGCACGCGCTGGTGGAGCCCGACTGGCCGAGGCTGCGCACGGTGCTGGAGCGCGACCTGGTGCACCGCGCCGGGCACCTCGCCATGTACGGCTGGGCCGCGGCGCTGTCCGACCTGGATCCGCGGGTGGGCTGGCGCTCCGAGGGGGCCGACGGTGTGATCGAGGTGCGTACCGGCCCCCGGAACGAGTGGGAGCGGCACCGGCTGGGCGGCAAGGGGCTGCTGCTGATGCCGACCGTCTTCGGCACCCTCATCAGCTACGTCGAGCCGCCCTGGCCGTACGCCCTGGTGTATCCGGCGCGTGGCGTCGCGAACCTGCTCGGGCCGCCGCCCCCGGAGGGCGGTTCGGCGGCGCTGGCGCGGCTGGTCGGCCCGCACCGCGCGCAGGTGCTGCGGGCGCTCGCGGTGCCGGCGACGACCACGCAGTTGGTCCGGCAACTGGGTCTCAGCCTGGGCGCGGTCGGGGGCCACCTGGCCGTGCTACGCGATTCTGGCCTGGTCACGCGGACGCGGACCGGCCAATCCGTACGCTACGAGCGCACCCCTCTGGGCGGGACCCTGGCCGGCGACTGAAGGCGACCCTCGATGCCGGCGCGCCCGCAGTTCATCCCGGCCATGTTCGACCTCCGCACGCAGGACAAGTCCGAGGACTGCCTGTACCTGAACATCTGGACGCCGGAGCTGGGACGCCGGGCCTCGACCTGTCGGCGGTGATGATCGACCTTGCCCGTGAGGCGTATCCGGAGCCGCGCTTCGAAGTCGGTTCGATGGACGCCCTGGACCTGGCCGCCACAAGGTGACGCCGGCATATCGGTGGCCGATCGACGAACTGGCCGCACTGGCCCGCGCCGCTGACTTCGCCGAGGTCGGCCGCCTCGTTGCGTGACCTGCCAGCCACCGCAGTCCGGCCTGCAAATCCAGTATTTTCCGCATTCGGAGCAATTGTGCGGATTTAAATCGGATGCAGGCGGACGCTTTGCCGAATTAAATGAATGACGAAGCTCGAGCGCGGAAAACAGGCCCCGCGCTCGTTCAAAAAAGGGAGGTCGCCCGATGCGGAAAACCACGGCGAGGAAAGTGACGGCGATGTTCGCCGCCCTGATGGCGAGCGTCGGAGTAGTGGGTGTGGCTGGGCCGGCATCAGCCGAGCCCTCGCGGCGGGTCATCGTGTCCGGGAGCATTCACCAACTGGACGACGACACCTTCGGGAGGAACCCGACCTGCGATCACCTCTTCTTCGACAACGACATCGTCACCACCAGCCAGCAACTGATCTACGACGACGGCAAGGGCTGTGAGGAGGAGGTCTACACGCAGATCATCGCCTACGCGGACCTGATGTCAGGCGGCGCGATCCGCTACCACGGCACGGTGATCCTGCGCGAGGGCGGCTGCGGCTGCCCCGGCGACCAGGCGCGCGCCAGCAAAGGGTTCAACCAGGTGATCCTGCCGGATACGAACGCCCGTATCGACAGCGGTTACCTAACGTGGAGCGGCGGCGACGCGACCTCGGTCGTCCTTCAGGTCTACAACGGAAATCCGTAAACGTTCTTCATCTCATGCGGCATAGGCGACGCGGTGCTTTCGAAAGGACCGCGATGGCCTTACCGAAACGGCCGGTCCGATCGGCAGCCGCCACTTTGCGGCGGCACGCTGTCTCCTTGATCGGCGGGCTGTAGAACGTGGGCGCACCCCTCGCGCGCTTAACCGCGTGGCCACGCGGTTAGGCGCGCGAGAGAGTGTCCCGCCCAGGCCTCACAAATTCTCGGCCGACAGCGGAATAGCGAGCTGTCCTGCCTTTTCCAGCCAGAATATTCCGACGTCATTGAGCGCGGCGTTCGTCAAGGTATTTTCGAGGCCATCCCATGCTTGGGGTGGGATGCACCGGGGTCGTCGTTACGACGACAGGGCCACCGTCTCGGTGGGATCGTCGAACTTGACGCATTCCCCGTGACTGTTCACGTCACCGAAGTCCTGGACGCCCTGACAGGCCCACGAGGTGCCGCTCACAGTGATCTCCGAAAGGACGTCGTCGCGATCGGGCGCGGCGGCATTGGCGATGTAGGTGTTCGCCACCTGTACGGCGGTGGCACAGGCGGTGGTCTGGTCCTTGGTGCTGGCCGCGGTGACGCCCAGCCCGTTTGAGGCTTGGCCGCACTCGTAGATGTGTGCGGGCGGCGTGGCGCAGGCGGTCGTCCCGGTGGTCGTCATGGTGGCCATCAGGACGGCGGCGACAGCATGCACAGCGATCACGAAGGTTCCCCCGGCGGGTGGTTGTGAGCGTGCCTGACTCCAGGATCTCGGGGATGCTCGGTGCAAGGGGTTACGAGCAGGGCAAGAGTGGTCAAAGGAGCCCCCGGCCGCGCCGGGCGGTCCGACGATCCAAACCCGCGTTCATTCCAGGTTTTCCCAGTCCGGTGACTTGGTGCACGGCGGCAGTCTGCCGTGAGTCCGGTGAGATGAGTCATCCGGTTGAGGAGGAGGCAGGCTTCGCTCTCGCGGAGGATCACGCCTGCTGCACGAAGCCACGGTCACAGCCGACCCCCTGTGCACTTCGTCCACGTCTTCGGCTTTGGCAATCGGAGCTGTTGGTCAGCGGGGGCTGCCGGGGTGTTGGGAAAGGTTTCGGCCGTGGTCGGTTCGGGGCATCGATGTGCGTCAGGCTCCCAAGCCCCGGTGTGTCAGGTGGCCGGCCAGAGTGTAACGTTCGCTTGGTTAGGTCGTCGCTGGGGAATCAGTGGAACCGGTCTGGTCGGCAACCGGCGAGCTCGGGGGCTGGTGACCCGGTGAGGATCTCGGCGGCGGCAAGGCGGCCGGCGGCAGCCGCCAGGGTGATCGCCGAGTGCATCACGGTGACGTACAGACCTCGGGTGCCGGCAGGCCGGCCGATGATCGGTTCCCCGTCGGTGGGCATCGGGCGCCAGCCGATCTCGACGGAGACGACCTTCGTGCCGCCGGCTCCGGAGAAGGAGGCAGCGAACCGGTCGCGGACACGTCGGGCGGTCTCGAGCAGCGCGGCCTGGTCCGTTTCGCCGCTGTACGCCGTGGGGGCCAGGACCGTACCGTCGTCGAGTTGCCGGACCTCCAGCGACGGCGTCGCGACGATCGTCCGGACCAGGCCCGGTGCTGCGCGCAACCGGACAAGGACGGCGGGCGACGGCTCGACGGGCAGGGTGACGCCGATCCCGGAGCACAGGGCGACGGCGCCGGTACCGGCGGCCAGGACGACGGTCTCAGCGGGAACGACTCCGGCGGTCGTGTGGACCCCGCTCACCGTGCCCGACTGGTGGGCGAGAGCGGTCGCCAGGGTCCCCGTCAGCAACCGCGCGCCCCGGTCGCGCGCGGCGACGACCAGGAGCTCGGTCGCCGCGACCGGGTCGAACGCCGCGTCCTCCGGGCGATGGACGGCCACGGCCGGGGGATCGAGCAGGTGCGGTTCGAGCACTCCGGCATCGTCCGTGTGCGGCCCGGGGGTCTCGTCGAAGCCGTCCCAGCTGAGTGAACCCGACCAGCGGATCGACAATGCGGGAAGCTCAGCCTCCAGCCGCCGGTACTCGTCCAGCGCGAGGTAGCGCAGCGGTGCCGAGGGTAGGTCGCTGGCGAGCGGTCGTCCGATCCAGGCGAAAGAAGCGCGGGTGGCGCCCGATGCAGGCAGGCCCGCATCGATCAACGTGACGGGTCGGCCGCGCCCGGCCAGGTGGTACGCCAGTGAGGCCCCGGTGATGCCGGCGCCGACCACGACGATGCTGCGATCAGCCATGCCAGTGTTCTAGCAGGTGAGGCTCTGCCGCGACACCGAGTATTGGCCACCGGAGCCAACCCACCAGGCTCCATTGGTTGGCCTTTCTCGCAGGTCAGAGCGAGATGATCTTGCCTGGGGCGGAAGGCATGCAGATCCGCTCCTGACCCTGGAAAGCCGCCAGCACAAAGTAGCCCCAATCAAGGGACCATACGGCCGAAATATGGAAACGGAGTACTTCCCACCCCCGGCGATCAGTGCTGATCTGAAGGTGTCCTCTCACCCGACCGTGAGGAGCCCCGTGAAGATCCGCAGCCTATCCGCCGCAGCTCTGCTCGCGACAGCTCTGGGCGCCGCCATCCTGGCCGGCGCCGCACCCACCTCCGCCTCCGCCACCGTCAACGACCAGGCCGGCGTCACGTCAGCCTCGGCCGGAAGGCACGCTCTCTCTCCGCTGCCGCCGGACTGGTACTGGTCCGGTCGCTACGAGACCATGGACGCCTGCGATGTGGGCTTCCAGGACGCCGCTGAGAACGGCCAGTTCACCGGGCTCGGCCCCTGCCGTTGGGACGGGGGCGACCGGTACCGTCTGGCGGGCTACTACTTCCTCATGTACATCCCCTGAACCCGGTGGGCGGGGCGTCCACGGCGGGGCCTTGGACGCCTTCCGCGGTCGCCGATCAGTCCCAGGAAGTCCCGGCTTCGGTCGCTGCGGGACAAGAGCCCGGCCTGGGGATGGCGGCCAAGCCAACACCGGAGTGATCATCGCCTACGGAGCCAGGAAGCCACCGCGGGCGCACCGGCATGCGCGGAATGCCGGGGAGCTTCAGAAGAACCCTCCCGGTCAGTTGTTCAGGGCGCTCTCCGTCGCCGGGCAGGTCCGCTGGTACGGGAGCCGCGCGAAGAAGGGCCGCCAGTCCGCCTCCGGCAACCCGCCGCCGGCCCGGCGGCACACCGCCCCGGTCAGGCGGCGCTGCAGCCGTATCCGCTCGCGGTCCTCGTCGATCCAGCCGCGTAATCGGGGCCAGGCCGTGAGCAGCGCCTCGTGCGCCAGCTCCACCTGCTCCTCTCCGAGGGTGACCTGGTGGGCCTCGGCCAGCCGTTCCAGCAGGGGTTGCGCGTCGTCGGTGGCGAATTCGGCGCGATCGGCGGGACGGCGGGTGTCGGGAGCGTCATCGCCGGGGTTGACCAGGCGCAGCAGCAGGTGGCGCAACCGCCCCTGCTGCCGGGTGGTGAGCCCGGCGTAAAGGTCTTCCGAGGTATGCGGGATCGAGCCGTGGATGCCGCCGGATGCCTCGTACGCGGCCAGGGCCAGAGTCCTGGCGCGGCGCCGCCGCCATGTCTCCAGCAGGGCGTGCGCCATGAGGGGCAGGCCGCCGGGCTCCCCTTCGACCTCGGCGATGATCCGCGCCGTGAGCTCCCGTTCCACGACCAGACCGGTCCCGGCGGCCGGCTTGATGATCGCCTCCCGCAGTTCGGCGGCGCTCATGGGGCTCACCAGCACGGTGGCGTCGCGCGCCGCCTCGGCCAGCGCGCGCCTGGCCATCGCCCGGTAGGTCAGGCCGCCCGCGTCCTGCCGGAGCTTGCGCAGTTCGGAGGCGAAGCGGGCGACGGGTCCCGCCAGCGGATCCAGCGGCTGCTCACGACGTCCCAAGATCGCCCCCGATCAGTTGATCACGTCCGCGTCAGATACGGAGTGATCACATGGTCGAATACCGACCTCCCATGATGCGGAATTTCCGACCGTGAGGGAGAAGGACCGGGCCCCGGCGAGACCCGAGCCCGATGACCTCGTCCGCAGGCCGGCGGGCACAGGGCTTCCAGTCCGTACGAGACCCGGCGCTCACGGCGGAGCCGATCATCGGGGAACCCAACGCAGACCAGACCGTGCGGCAGGATGGGCGCCATGATGGAGATCAACTTACTGACCGAATCCGACCGCGCCCGCTGGGAATCGCTGGCCCGCGGCAAGGACACGTACTTCGAGGTCGAACGCCGCGACGACGACTACGAACGGACCTGGCGACGCCTGCTCGACGACGAGCAGATACGCGGGATCGCCGCCTGGCTGGACGGCAGAATGGTCGCTATCGCGCACTACCTGTTCCACGCCAGTGTCTGGTACGCCGGGAGATGCTACATGGCGGACTTGTTCGTGGACGCGGAAGTCCGGCGGCGGGGTATCGCGACGGAAATGATCGAGTGGGTGGCGCGGGACGCCAAGGAGCACGGCTTCCCAGGCCTCTACTGGAACACGTTGGAAGACGCCCCGGCTCGCGCGCTGTACGACAAGGTGGGCAAGTTCCACAACGGGCTCATCCTCTACACCTACCGGCGTGACGTGAACCAGACCTCGACCCTGCGTTGAGGGCCGACCGGGATACCGGCCCGGCCGTCGATCACCAGCGCTACCACCGTCGGCGGCGAACTCGACGCCTGCGCCGATCCACCCCGTGGTGCTCTTCCGCCGTCTTCCGGTCGTCACTCGGCGGCCGGCCCTCCTCGCAGGCCGGCCCTGGCGTCAGAGCACCACGGTTGATGCCGTCTCCAGCCTCCCGATGGTCAGTCGTTACTGGCCGTTCCGATCATCCTCACGGGCCTTTCGGTGGCTCAGGCGAAATCAGGTGGCGGGCTTGCCGAACCAGCGGGCGAGGTGGTCGTCCAGGTCCTGCTGATCGTCGCCGATCCAGGCGACGTGGCCGTCGGGGCGCAGCAGGACGCACGGAACATCCAGTACGGCAGTGGCGTCCGCGAGGTGATCGACCCGGTCCGACCAGCCGCCGACGGTCAGGCGTTCGGTGCGGTCCAGCAGCAGACCGCGTCCGCGATGCAGCAGACCATAGAGGTTGCCCTGTTTCACGTCGATGTCGTGCAGGCGGCGGCCGAGCAGGTCGGGGCCCTCGCCGAAGTCGTAGCGGATGCCGGTCGCGGTGATCTTCTCGGTCAGATGGCGGTTCACCTCGTCGAAGTCCATCAGTTCGGTGAGCAGCCGGCGCACGGCCTGCGGGCCCGGTTCGGTGGACAGCAGTTCCACCTGGGCGCGGGTGTTGTCCAGCACGTCCTCGGCGACCGGATGACGTTCGGCCTGGTAGGTGTCCAGCAGCGTTTCCGGGGCCCAGCCGCGGATCTGTGCGGCCAGTTTCCAGCCGAGGTTGAATGCGTCCTGAACGCCCAGGTTGAGTCCCTGCCCGCCGATGGGCGGATGGATGTGCGCCGCATCGCCGGCCAGGAGCACCCGCCCGACGCGGTAACGTTCGGCCAGCCGGGTGGCATCCCCGAAGCGGGACAACCAGCGCGGGGAGTGCACGCCGAAATCGGTTCCGGCGATGGTGCGCAACTGTTGCTGGAAATCCTCGAGGGTGGGCGGTTCCGCACGGTCGCTGACTCCCGCGGCGGGGACCAGGACGCTGTAGATCCCTTTGCCGAAGGGCCGGAGCCAGAATCGCTGATGGGTCGCGCCGATTTCGGTCACCTTGGCGGCGATCTCCTCCTGCGGTACCCCCACTTCCATCTCGCCCATGAGCGTGTCGTTCCGTGCGGGCTCGCCGGGGAAGCCGACGCCGAGCAGTTTGCGCACCGTACTGCGCGCGCCGTCACAGCCGATGAGAAAGCGCGAACGCAGCCGTTCCCCGTCGGCCAGCTCGACGGTCACGCCCTCGTCGTCCTGCTCGAACCCGGTGACCGCACGACCGCGCCGGACCTGCGCACCCAGTTCGATCGCATGCGCTTCGAGCAGATGCTCGATGGCCGGCTGGGGGATACCCAGCAGATAGGCGTACGGGGAGTCCAGGCCCTTGGGTGCGGGCTTGGGGATGGCGGCGAAGAAACCGCCGACCGGACGTTGTCTTCCGTGTTCGAGAACGCGCTCGAGCAGTCCGCGCATCGCCATCAGCTCGAGACTGCGGATATGCAGACCGACGATGCGGACGAACGACGCGGGCTCGGTTTCCTTCTCCAGCACGAGTACCCGCACATCGTGCAGCCGCAGTTCGGCGGCCAGCATCGCACCGGTCGGCCCGCACCCGGCAATGATCACATCGAAGGTGCGGGGCGCGCGCTCGGCGCCGGACGGCGGCTCGGCGGTGACCTGCTGAGAGTGCATAGGTGTTGCCTTTCGGGAGTGCCTTGTTGTCGAGGCGCTCCCGGCGACACCTACGTCAATCGCCCGGCCGTGACGGAAAGGGGGAGCACCCACATCGATACAGCGTTCATGGGGCTCACCTCCTCGGGCGGTGTCACGGTCGACTGCAAGCTACAAGCCCGAGCAGCACACCGTCCAATCCTTTTCCAGCCATGTGATCACGACTCCGAACGGGCCCGTGCGCACGGGGGTGCAACCAAGGGAGGGCGGATGGTGGGCGGCTATGAAAATCTACAATGTAAAGGCGCTCGGATGATATTCGATGGAGGCGCCCTGTTCGCCGCTTGTACAGTGACTCCGGCCGCAACGGGCGTCGGGGGAGGGATCATGCGCGTGCACTATCCGCGTACCCCTCACGTGCCCTGGTCGCCCGGCGTGACCTCGGACGACGTTCGTGCGGGAGGGCTGTCCGGGCTGCGGGGGCGCGAGGTCGTGGTCACGGAGAAGCTCGACGGGGAGAACACCACCCTCTATCCGGACGGGATGCACGCCCGGTCGCTGGACTCGGCCCACCATCCCTCTCGTGCGTGGGTGAAGGGCCTGCAGGGGCGGGTCGGCGGACGGATCCCGGCGGGGTGGCGGGTGTGCGGGGAGAACATGTACGCCCGGCACTCCATCGCCTACCAGGAGCTGGAGAGCTATTTCTACGGGTTCTCGGTCTGGGCCGGCGATAGATGCCTGAGCTGGGATCGCATGGTCGCCTTTCTGCGGGAGCTGGGGATCCCGGTTCCGGCGGTGTTGTGGCGCGGGGTCTTCGACGAGCGGGCGCTGCGGGGGCTGCGGCTGGACACGGAGCGGCAAGAGGGCTATGTGGTGCGGGCCGTGGAGGGGTTCGGGCGGGAGGAGTTCGCGGGGCGGGTGGCCAAGTGGGTGCGCCGGGGGCACGTACAGACCGATACGCACTGGATGCACGCCGGCGTCGTGCCGAACGTTCTCGGTTTGGGTGCGGCGCTGTGGTCGGTGCGCTCGGGCGCGGACCCCGACGTGAGCGCACTGCTGGCCGCGGTGAACCTCGCTCGAGACGACGCCCGAGCCGACATGGGGTCCGACGCTCCGGAGGCGGTGGCCGAGGTGGCGGCTCGGCTGGATGGGATCGGGCGGTGTGGGGACGCCCGGCTGGCGGGTGTGCTGGCCGTGGCGTTGCGGTCCCTGCCGCGGGCCCAGGTGGGGGCGCGGCTGGCGGGGCCGTTGGGCATGCGGCCGGCGCGGCGGGTCGCGGACCTGGTCGGGTTGTCCGGCGGGCTGCGCAGGCCGTACCCGGACGAGGGGCGGCGTGCCGGGCTGAGGCGGCTGGCGCTGGCCGCCGACCTGGGGGTGTTGCACGCCGTGGCGGCGGCCGGGAGCCTGGACGATCAGGAGCGTGAGCAGGTCGAATGGTCGGCCCTGCACGCCGAGGACGCCGGGCTGCTCGGGCCGGCGCCGCTGGAGCCGTTGCGGGCCGGTCTGCGCGAGGCGCTGGCCGGGCTCGGTGAGGGGGCGGCCGACCGGTGCTGGGCGGAGACGCGTGACGCCTGGGCCAGGGGAAGGGTGGCGATGGCCGAGGAGGCCGTGGCGGCGACCTGGCGGTGGCGTTCGGGGCGGTTTCCGCGGCTGGTGCACCTGGTCGGGCCGTCGGGCAGTGGGAAGAGCGTGTTCGCGGCCGGGCTGCCGGGGATCGACGCGTACCTGTCGCTGGACGACCTGCGCGCCGCCAGGGGCTCGCGAGCGGACCAGGGGGCCAATCGCGACGTGCTCGGCGAAGGGCTGGATCGGCTCGATGCCGCCCTGGCGTCCGGTGGCACGGTGGTGTGGGATGCCACCTCGCTCAACCCGCACCAGCGTGGCCTGGTCCACGCCGTGGCACGCCGCCGCGACGCGCTGACGACGTGCGCGGTCATGCTGGTGGAGGACGACGAACTGCGGCGGCGCAACGCCCACCGCGCCCATCCGGTGCCCTCCCACGTGCTGACCGCGCAGACACGCCGGTTCGTGCCGCCCTATCCGGGCCAGGCCCATCGCATCTGGTACGTCGGCCCGCGCGGAACCGTCGACGACGTGGACGGCGCCCTGGCCGGGCGGGAGGCGTGATGCGTACCAGTGAGGAGGTCTACCACCGGATCCGCTGGGACCCGCGGTTCGACCCGTCCCGGTTCGTCCTGGGGGTCGGCCAGCGTCACGCCGGCCCCAAGCGCGTCGCGCTGCCCGTCTTCACCCCGGGAGGTGACATCCCCTGGCACCGGGTGCTGTTCGTCGAGGCGGACGGTGAGCTGGTCTGGGACCGCGCCACGGGCCTGGACCGCCTCGACACCTGCGAGGCCGGCCGGGCCCGAGACCCGCGTCGCCTGCGGCCCCCGTTCTTCACCGCCGGCACCCCGTACGCCTGGGACCCGGCCGCCGGCTGGCGGCCCACCGCAGCACGCACGCACACCGGACCTGCGGCGCACGCGCGCGCCATGCCCGCGGCTCCGCGCGTGCTGACGTGGAACACGTTGTGGGACCGCTACGACAGCGACCTCATCGACACCGCCCGCCGCCGCCCCCTCCTCCTCGCGGCCCTGGAGAAGGCCGACGCGGACGTCATCGCCCTTCAGGAGGTCGAGCCCGCCCTGCTGTGGATGCTGCTGGCCACCCCCTGGGTACGCGCCCACCACACCCTCGGCACCGACCCGCACGGTCAGGACGTCGACGATGGCGGCCTCCTGCTGCTCAGCCGGTTGCCCGTCCGGGAGGCGGCCCGGCACGAGCTCGGCCCGCACAAGTCGGTGGCCGCCATCGTCGTGGACACCGCCACCGGGCCCCTGACCGTCGCCGTCACCCATCTGACCAGCGACCATTCCCGTGACGGCGCGGCCAGGCGGCGCGCCGAGCTGGCCGGGATCGCCGAGGGGCTGGCCGGTGTGGACGGTGACCTGATCCTGCTGGGCGACTTCAACGACGGTACGGACACTCCCGCCTCCGCGCTCGGCCTGCGCGATGCCTGGACAGAGGCGTACGGATCCGACCAGACCCCCACCTTCGACCCCGTCGTCAACCCGCTGGCGGCGATCTCCTCCCGATCCGGGCGGGCCGCGCGCCTGGACCGGATCCTGCTCCGTGGCCGGCCTCGGGTGCTGTCGGCGACCCTGCACGGCGACGCGCCCGACCCCGAGGGGCTGTACATCTCCGACCATTACGGCGTGGAAGCGGTTCTCGACGTCTCCGGCGGCGAGGCGGACGGGCTGCTCGAGGTGGTGCCGACGGCGCGTACGGCGGTGGCGTGGATACCGCCGCGGGAGCTGTGGCCGGCGATCCAGGAGGTCCGCCGCGCGCACGACCCGCAGATCGACCGCTGGCCGCCACATGTCAACCTGCTCTTCGGCTTCGTGCCGGAGTCGGACTTCGAGGCGGCGGAGCAGTTGCTGGCCGTGGCCGCCGCCGAGGTCGAGCCCTTCACCGCCAGGCTGGAAGGGGTGCGTACGTTCCGGCATGGCGATCACGTGACCGCCTGGCTCGACCCCGCCGCCGGCGACCTGGCGCCCTGGGCCCGTCTGCGGCACGCACTCGAACGACGCTTCCCCCGGTGCACGGGGCGCCCTGAGGGCTTCACTCCGCACCTGACGCTCGGCCGTACGGAAGAGGTGATCCGCCTGCCCGGGATGACGGCGCGGGTCGGGGAGCTCGTGCTGCTGTCGCGCCGCGCGGGCGAGCCCATGCGGCCCCGCGCGCGGATCGTCCTGGGCACGGGCGAGATCCACCGGCTCCCTGAGCCGATGCCTGGCGAAGAGCCCGAGGAGCCGAACGGCGGCGAACCCGAACCGGCGATCCGCGAAGAGGACCGGCCCGGCCGGGCGGCCTTGGCCGATCGGGTGGTGCGGCGGCTGGAGGAGGCGCTGCGGCCGGGGGTCGTGTACGTCGCCGGGTCCCGCCGCATGGGCGGTGAACTTCCGGAGGCGGACCTGGATCTCGTGGCGGCGCTGCCAGGCGAGACGGACCTGTCCGAGGTCGAGGCCGGAGTACGCGCCGCCCTGCCCGGCCTGGCCCGGCTGCGCCAGGTGACGGGCGCCCGGGTGCCGGGCTTGCGGTTCCGCACGGCCGGCCTGGACGTGGACCTGACCGTGGTGCCCACCGGACCCGTCCCACCCGGGCAGGCGGTGGCCCGCCGCGCCGAGCTGGGCCAGGCGGCGGCGATCGCCATGAGCGCGGTCAGTGACGCGGACGCGATCCGCGCCGCCGTCGGCCAGGGCCACGCCCGTTTCGCCTGCCTGGCCAGGCAGGTCAAGCGCTGGGCCCGGGCACGCGGCCTCGACTCTGCCCCGTTCGGCGGGCTGCCGGGGCTGGCCTGGACGGTCATGGTGGCGCACACCGTACGCGAGAGCGGCGACCTCCCCGACGGCGCCCTGCTGGGGCGCTTCTTCGGTACGTGGGCCGCCTGGAACTGGCGCGACCCGATCGCCCTCGGCCCCGCCTCGCGGGAGCCGGCCCCCGTCGTGGTGATGACGCCCAGCGCTCCCTTACGCAACTGCGCCCGCCACGTCACTCCAGGCGGCCTCGACCTGCTCACCCAGGAGCTCTACCGGGCATGGGAGCTCACGGAGGACGGCTGGTCCGCGGAACTGCCCGCCCTGCCGCTCCTCCACCGTCGGCACGCGGCCTGGGCGGTGCTGACCGTGCGCTCGGATCGTCCGGCGGAGCTCGACGCGACGCTCGGCCGCGTCAGAGGGCGGATGCTGGAGCTGCTCGCCGAGTTGGAGGAGGCCGGGGGCGTTCATGCCTGGCCGCGTCCGTTCGAGAGCGGCCCCGGGCAGGTCCGCTACGCGATCGGCCTGGGCCGCACGCCTGTGCGGGCCGCGCGGCTCGGTGAGATCTCCGGCCGATGGGCGAGGGGCCTGGCCGGGGTCACGATCGAGTGGGCGGAGTGCGGCGCCGTACCGACCTTGACGTAGAGGCTCAGGCTCGGCGGGTGACCGTGGTCGGCAGCCGCGAGTGTCCCCGCACACTGGAACTGAGCGCCCATTCCGCGTGCTCCAGGTGCACCTCGTAGTCCGGCGACACCGCCGCCGCCACCTCGCGCAGCACGACTCGCGCCTCCAGGCGGGCCAGCGCCGCGCCGAAGCAGAAGTGGCGCCCCACCCCGAACGCCAGTGTCGCGGAGGTGTCCCGGCCGATCAGGTAGCGGTCGGGATCGGGGAAGACCCGCGGGTCGCGGTTGGCGGCGCCCATGAGCAGCAGCACCATGGAGTCGGCGGGCATCGTACGGCCGTGCAGCTTCACCTCGCGCGTCAGCCGCCGCGCCGTGTACTGCGAGGGGCCTTCGAAGCGAAGGCTCTCCTCCACCCACGCGTCGACGTCGGCGAACGCGCGCTCGCGCTGGCCGGGATGCTGCCAGGCCAGCCGCCAGGCGGTGGCCAGCAGTTTGAGCGTGGTCTCGTTGCCGGCGGTGCCGAGCAGCATCAGTGTCGAGACGACGTCGCCCTCGGCGAGCCGGTCGCCGTCGATCCGCGCCGCCAGGAGCGCGCTCGCCAGGTCCTCGCGCGGGTGCCGCCGCCGCTCCGCCACCAGTTCGGTGTAGTACGCGGCCAGCCCCGTCACGGAGTCGCGTACCTTGCCGGTGAGATTGCCGTCCACGTCCTCGCGCTCCATGATGGCCTCCGACAGGCGGCGGAGCATGGGCCGGTCGGACACGGGCACGCCGATGAGCTCCGAGATGACGTCCACCGGGATCATGGCCGCGAAGTCCGTGACGAAGTCGAACGTCCCCTTGTCCAGCACCGGCTCCAGATAGTCCCTGCTCAGCTCGGCGATGCGCGGCCGCAGCCGGTCCACCCGCGCCGGCGTGAACCCACGGGAGATCAGCGCCCGGATCCTGGTGTGCCCGGGCGGGTCCATGGCCAGGAACGACATGGTCCGGTGCGCGTCCGATCCCCACTGCTCGATCACCACGCCGTGATCGCTGGAGTAGAGCTCGAAGTTCCGCCATGCGGAGGCGACGTCGGCGTGGCGGGACAGCGCCCAGTAGCGCGGTGGCGCTTCGTGGTGGTACAGCGGGACGTCGTCGAGCAGCCGCCGGTAGGTCGGGTACGGGTCGGCGCGTAGCTCCGGGTCGTTCGGGTTGTACACGATCACGATCGACCGCCTCTCAGCGTGGAGGGCTCTGGCCGTGATTGTGAACGCGCCGTCCGCACTGATCCAGCGCCTGCTCGGAACGGTTACGTGGCGGCCGGGCCGGACATCGTGGACATCCCGTCAGGTGCCTACTTCCTCCTGCCGAAGCCCGGGCACTTCGATGACCGCCGCGAGGGTCACCAGCAAGCCCGCGTAGACGAATCGCCGCGCCGAACGCTGCCGCGCCGCCACGGGCCCGGCCCGGCGTACCCATCTGCCAGGCAGCCGCCCGGTTCGCAGCCGATACCTTAGGCTCCGGCCGTTCACTCCTCGTCCTCGTCGTCCCAGTCGTCGTCCTCGTCGTCGTCCCACAGGTCGCTGGGCTCCAGCGGGTGTTCGTCGTCGATGAGGGAGTCGTCCACCTCGCGCCGCCAGGCCTGGCTGTCCTCGGGATCGGCCCAGCTCAGCTCGGTGATCCTGGGAACGGGCACGGTGGCCCGCTGGTGGCCGACCATCCAGGAGTTGCGGAAGAAGTCGAACCTGAGGTGGCGGCAGCCGGCGGACTCGTTGTAGATGATCGGTGGTACGAGGAACCGCTCCACGCCGACCTTGGCCGCGACGACCACGTAGTCTTCGGGGATGGATTCGTCGTTCCAGCAGGCGGCGAAGTTGACCGGCGTGAGGGCGTTCTTGCCGAGCACGTGGATGAGGCCGTCCTGGATGACGAACCGGTCCGGGTCGAGGGCGACGTCCTCGCCGAGCATGAGGATCGGCGCGGGCAGGATGTGCGCCTGGGCGAAGGACTGGGCGTCGGTGTAGAGCTTGACGACCTCGTCGAAGCGCGTGGGGTCGAAGTGGCCGGAGCTGTGGAACGGGCAGCAGATCGCGCCGTGGGGCCGCTCCGGCTCGGGGAAGAACGCGGACTTGTCCACCCGTGTCATGACCGAGTGGCCGTGCTTGTCCCGCAGGAACTCCGGGATCCAGCGGGCGTCCTCGGCCTCGATGGCCTCTGTCCGGCACAGCGCGCGGAACGCGGTGTCGCCGAGCTTGCAGTTGAAGTAGTCGAGCAGGGTGATGGCCGCGCACTCGGCCGGTGGCAGCGCGTCGGTCGCGGGGAACCAGAAGTCGTAGCCGTTGGTCACGAAGTGCACCCCGCGGAACTCCTTGTGCACGAAGGTCTCGCGGGCGGGGCCCTCGCCCCAGCCGTCCCAGTGGGCGGCGGCCACCCGGTCGTAGTACGCGTCGGCGTGCCGGGCCAGCTCGGGCGCGAACACGCTCTCGCCGGTCAGGTAGCACGCCTTGCTGAACAGCGCGCCGATCTCCGGCGCCTCGGTGACCTCGCCGGCGGTGAAGATCAGCTCGGTGCGCAGGAACACCTTGCGGCCGTCGCGGTAGGGGGCGCCCTCGTGCTCGTACCGCTGGTCGAAGATCACACACGTGAAGGCGCCGATCTCGCCGATCGCGGCGCCGCCGACCAGGTCCAGCGCCGGCGAGCCGGTGCCGCCGGTCAGGTACAGCAGCAGCGTGTAGCGGGAGATGTGCCGGCGCGTCGCGTCGTAGTACGGCGTGTCCCGATGCAGGTGGAAATTCGCGTCACCGGGCTCGAACCCGTTGCACCGGAACACCGGGTTCACGTGCGAGAACCCCTCCGCCACGGACGCCGGCAGCGCGTCGGCCACCGAGTCGGCCACCGCGTCGGCCACTGCCGCGGTCAACGCCTCGGCCAGCAGCGCCGAGTGGAAGATGAACCGTTCGCCGCCCCGGGAGGCGGCGTTCAGCGGCGGCACGTACAGGTTCATGTCGTCCAGCCGCGTCAGCCGGTCGCGGGCCTGATCCGGCAGGCGCAGCGAGAACGAGAACACCCCTTCGGCGTGCTCCGTCGGCCCGGTCAGCTCCATCTCCAGCGGCACGGCCTCCAGGAGGCGGTCCAGCGGGACGATGTTCTCGAACGTGCGGAACGACAGCTCGTGCGGATCGGCGAACACGGCGGCCAGGTATGGAGCGTCCGCGCTGGGCCGGGCGAACAGCTCCCGCACCCGCTCGTCGATGAGCTCGGCGTCGATGAAGCGCACGGCCTTGAACCGCGCCGACGGATGCCAGCAGACCTCCAGCCCGTCCACCGTCGCGGCCGGTCCTGCATCGGTCGCCTCCACCTCCGCCCGATACCGGGCGACCTCCTCGGCGGGGGCGTCCCCGGCCGACAGGGCGAAGAACCGGTCCCGAAGTTCGATGCTCACACGCACCTCCACATGCTCCGCAGCCCCGGCGGAAGATTCGCGGCCTGCGCCAGCTGTCGTACGCCGTTCCGGCCCACGTCGGAGTCGTACAGCCACAGCCGGGTGAGGGATCCGGCGAACGGGGCGGCGAGCAGCGCCTGCGCGCCCGCCTCGCCGAGGTCGTTGTAGCGCAGGTCGAGCTCCGTCAGCTCCGTGAACCTGTGCAGCGACCGCACGCCCTCGGCGCTCACCCTGTTGCGCTGCAGGTGCAGGCGGCGCAGCCCGCCCAGGTGCGGGCAGGCCGCGAGCGCCGCCAGGCCGGTGTCGGCGATGCGGCAGTAGCGCAGGTCGAGTGCCCGCAACCGGTCCGACGCGAACAGGGTGGCGAGGAGCTCGGCGCCGTCGAAACCGACGCTCAGGTAGGACAGGTCGAGCTCGATGAGCCGCCCGAGGTCCAGCCCGGCGAGGGCGCGCAGGTCCAGGCGGCCCGGGCGCGGCTCGCCGCGGTCGACGACCAGGTACCACTCCTCGTCGTCGTACCCGTCCTCGTCGTCCCACTCCTCGTCGTCTTCGGCCGCCGCGTTCGGGGTGATCCGCAGCGTGGTGACGAACGGGGCGCGCAGCACCTGCTCCACGACCTCGCGGACATCGTCCGACCACTCGACGGCCACCTCCGTGGCGAAGCCGTACCGGCGTGACCGCACCCGCGCCCTGCCCGGCAGGCCGTCGTCCCATCGGTCCTCGTGCTCCGCGACCAGGTCGGCGATCTCGCGCTCCACGGCCGGCCGATCGGCGGGGCGGGTGCGTGTCAGGCGCTGCTCAAGGCGGATCAGCATGCCTCTGGCGTCGCCCTGCCGCAGCAGCCGGTCGCTGTAGGCGTGCCACGCGGCGAGGTCGTCGGGACGAGCCCGTAAAGCTTCCTCGATGACCATGACTTCCATTCGAACTAATGTACGGATCACCGTTGACATGTCAAGTCAAAGATCCGTTAAACTACCGCCGAAACGACCTTGCCCGCAGGCGTTTCGGCCCCACCGGACGCATGATCGCGGGCATCGACAGCTCCGCGCGGCACGGTACACACCGGTACACACCGCGGCGTCCTGAAGCGGAGCCAGGCCGCCGGCATGGGAGGTCTCCACTGTGAGCGCACCGGGTCCGGCCCGTCCGGCGACCGACGGGCAGGACGTGCCCGCCGAGGAGAGGCAGGCGTTCGAGCCGGCCGCCCGCGCCTGCTACCGGCAGATCGGGGTCCCGTTCCCGGAGCGGGTCGTGTGGGTGCCCTCACCGCTCGTCGGCGCGTTCGCCGCACCGATCGCCGCCTGCCTGGCCACCGGCCACCGCAACGCCCGCGTCCTCGACTCGGTCCACCGCGCCGTGGACGCCACGGCCGGCCAGACGATCGGGCAGGCGGTACGCGACGCCGTCCACGCGGCGGCGGCCGGCGTGGCGGGCGATCCGGTGCACGGGGCGGCGGCGACCGCCCAGCACGCCGAGATCGCCGCGACGGCGGACCCCGCGCCGCGCGGCACGCCCGCCGGCACCCGGGCCACGGTCACCGAGGCCGCGGAGGCGGCCGTGCGGTGGGCGGTGGACGCGGCGGTGGGCGGCGTGCGGCAGGACACGATCCGCGGCGCGATCCGCCTGCTGTGGCGGGCCTGGCTGCCGGGCCACCGGTCCGCGCCCGCCGCCTGGTGGTGGTGGCCGTTCCGCGACTTCGTCCTGCTGTGCCCGCCCCCGGACGATCTGCGCGAGGAACAGGTCGGCGAGGGCGACCTGGCCAGGCGCCGGCTCCACTGCCCCGACGGACCCGCCGTCACCTGGGCCGACGGGTTCGGGCTGCACTTCTGGCACGGCACCCACGTCCCCCGGGCCGTCATCGACGACGCCCTGACCGCCGACGAGATCATTCGCGAGCCGAACGCCGAGATCCGCCGCTGTGCCATCGAACGCCGCGGCTGGGACCGCTTCGTCATCGAGGCCCGCCTCGCCCAGGTCGGGCCCGCCGCGCCCGACCCCGGCAACCCCGGCCAGACGCTCACCCTGCACGACGTCCCCGCAGACGTCTACCCCACGAGCGTACGCGTCCTGCTGTGCACCAACGGCACCGTCGAACGCGACGGCACCCGCCGCCGCTTCGGCCTCACCGTCCCCGCCGACTGCACCGACCCCATCGAGGCCGCCGCCTGGACCTACGGCCTCACCCCCGCCCAGTACGCCCAGGCACAGCGCCGATCCTGACCTTCGAGGAGCCCTGAGAAGATGCCCACCATCGAGCAGGCCATCGCCACCTTCGGCGTCACCGTCGACGAGCACCTCGACCGGCAGGCCGAGATCCCCGTCCTGTCCGGCCTGCAGTTCCAGGGCGATGTCGCCGTCGTCCCGGTCACCAGGGAGCCGGCCCGCACCCCGATCCCCACCTCCGGCGTCCCGGTCGTCCGCGGCCAGGCCCAGGCCAACACCCACCTCCTGGTCGCGACCGGCGCGGCGTTCTTCAGCCCTGACCAGTCCGGCCGCGCGCTGGCGCTCGGCGTGCTGACCGTCGAGGAGGGCGCCACCGCCTACCTCGCGCACCCCGAACACGCCTTCACCGGCATCGCGCCCGGCACCTACGAACTGCGCCGCCAGCGCGAGCAGGCGGACCAGGTCCGGCTCGTCGCCGACTGAGGCCCAGCCCCCACTGCGGGCTCGTTGATCCACAGCGCCGGTGGGGTTCATTCTGGGCGTGTGCACTTACGCCATGGACTGATCACCTGCTGCGCGAACGCCTTCGTCGGCCTCGTCCTGCCCTTTGTCGCCTTGATGGGCGTCATGACCTTGACCGAGGACGTCTTCCGCGTGCCGGAACCGGTCGGCAACGGCCTGCTGGTCGTGGTGGGACCGGCGATGCTGTACCTGTCCGTTCGTGACTTCCGGCTGGCGATCGTCTGCACGCCCGCGACCATCACGGTGCGGGGGTGGGTGCGTGGCCGTACGATCCCGATCGAGGACGTGATCGGCGCCGGCGGGCTGACGTCAGACACGCTGGAGTGGCTGGATGCCACCGGCCGCCTGCGCACCTCGCCGGTGATCGCGTTCGTCTCGCTCGCGCGCGTCTTCAACCACCTCAGGGACCACAACGACCAGACCGGGCAACGGCTGCAGGACTGGCTCGACCAGCACCAGCCGCCTTCGGCCAAGCGGCGGAATGCCGGGGCCACGGTGCGAGGCCGGCCGACGCGAACACGTTTCCTCTGGCTGGGCCGGAGCTTCGGCTGGGTGACCATCGGAGTGGGGTTGATCTTCGCATGGCTCATGGTTCAGGGGATGCCACCTGAGATCCGCGCCGCTCAGGGCGTGGGCACACCGGGCGCGTTCACCGCCTCTGACGTCGAGTGCGGGGAGGTCACCTGCCACTGGAACGGCTCCTTCCGCTCCCAGAACGGCATGATGACCAAGGCCGACACCTGGTTCGGGTTCAGGCAACTCAAGGCCGCACCCCGGGAACGCCTGGGCCGGTTGGCGAGAAAGCGCTAGACGGGCAGGTCTGCCGGGCGGCGGCGTATTCGGCAGAGATGCGGTGAAGGTCGTCTGGCCTGCTCGTGCCATCCGGCCTTACGGGCCGGCACGGCCGATGGAACACCAGGGAACGGAATGTCCCGCCCTCCATGCAGAGGCCGAATCATCCGAAGGGAAGCCGATCCCATGCTCCGCAAACTGGCCGGCGCGCTCGCCGCCACCGCACTGCTCGCCGTCGCCGCACCCGCCGCCGCGGCAAGTGACCCGCAGGCCGATCTCTTCGTCCAGTGGAACCCCACCTCCCGCCCCACCGAGGTCTACAGCTACACCATCACCTGCGACCCGGACGGCGGCACCGCCGAGACAGACTGGTACATGGACGTGTGGCGCGCTTGTGACGACCTGCGCCAGGCCGGCGGCGACCTGGACAAGCTGTACAACCAGGGCGGCGCCAAATGCCCGCCCACCACCAACGGCGCGCTCCGCACACGGATCACCGGGACCGCCTACGGCAAGACCATCAACCGGGACGAGCAGTGGTCGGGCTGGACCTGCCTTCGCAGCACCTATGGGTGGCTGTTCATCTACTAGACGCCGGGGGTCGTTGGCGTGGGTGCCGCGAGCCCGCCGCCCCGATGGGGGACGAGCCGGGCTGTCACGGCCGGTCACCTCTCTCGTCACGGCGGTAGTCGCCGACGATCATCCCGCGGTGCCAGACGTGGGCCGCGTGAAACACCCGGTCGATTCGGGTGACGTACGCCTTGGCGATGAAGTCGGCATCCGCCTGGGAGGCCAGCCAGCAGGTTGTCGACCAGCCGAGGGTGCCGTCCTGCTGAACGGACAGGGTTGCCACCTCGTACAGATCCATGTCCGCGACAGGCGCAGCGGGACTGTGAACGGGGAGCGGCACCGCATCGTCCAGCGGCTTGTTTCGGGGAGGTCCGAACCGGTACACATCACTGTCGCGACGACTACTCACGTTCGTCTCGCTTTCAAGTGGGAGAAGTGGATCAATTCCGGATCGGGGAACGACGGCCAACCGTAAGCAACGAGATGGATCATGGTGCAGAAGGCCCCCGCGACCCGCGGAAACGCTCAAGATCGCACTCGGCCCTCGGTCAGCCACCGTAGTCCTGATCAACCTCCGGTGACAACGCTCGGACTTCACTGCGGTCTGAACCCGCCGGCTTCGAGCAGGCTCCTGGCGATGTGGCTGGTGAGGTTGCGGGTACATCGTCGCTGACGGTGTCGATCAGCTTCCGCAGCCGTGCGTCGACGCATCCGCGGTGCGTTCGCCGAGCAGTAGTGCGGCGACCGCCTCCGGGGCCTCATGCATGGCGTCGTGGCCGGTTGGGAGGTCGTGGACCTGCCAACCGGGATCGGCTTGGAGCCGGGTGCGGAGTTCGGCGAACGGCGTCCGGTCTTCCCATCCCGAGCAGTAGATGAACTCCCGACGGGGGACCTGGGCGAGAGCGCCGGTGAGCCGGATCGTTTGCAGGAACGAGGCGAGGGGGTGGGGACGGCGGCGGGGATCGCCGCCGTCCGGCGGTCGGACGGTGTAGCCGGTGGCCGCGGCACCGGCGACGAACACCTGCCGGTAGCGCTCGGTCGTTGACGACCAGCACGACTCGCCATCGCGCGGCACGTAGGCGTCAAGGTGAACCAGTCGTGAGATGCGGCCGCCGGCGCGATCGGCGGCGGCAGCGATCACCATCCCGCCGTAGCTGTGGCCGACCAGCGTCGCGCTGGTGATGTGGGCGCGATCGAGGAGCCGCAACACGTCGTCGGCGTGCGTGTCGAGGTTGGCGGTCGCGATCGCCGCGTTGCCGTCGTCGGGCCGCAGACCGGTCAGGGTCAGGGCGTGAACGGCATGACCGGCACGCTCCAGCAGCGGAACCACCGCCTCAAACGACCAGGAGCCGTGCCAACCGCCGGGCACGAGGACGAACGTCGCCATGCGTTTCTCCATCTCTCAAGCCGCCATGTGGTTCGGCCGGGCGCCCTGCGCGACTGAAGACCACGCCGTATGGAGGAAATGTCACCAGATCAGGGGGTGGCCGACTACCGATAGGATGCCAAGTGATGCCTGTTCGCCGCCAACCTCGCCGGATCGCCGGTGTGACGTCACATATGTGGCCGTCTGGCGGGCGCCACCTCTGGCCGTCCGGCGGAACAAGCGCGGTGCAGTCGCACGCACGGGGACACCTGGTATACGCGGCCAGCGGCGTCTTGGCGGTTCAGACCGAGCGCGGCACGTCGATCGTGCCCGCCAACCGGGTCGCCTGGACCCCCGCCGGGTTCACCCACTACCACCGCGCCCACGGCGACACCGATATGCGGATCGTCTTTCTCGCGCCGTCCCTCGCCCGGCTCCTATCAGACCATCCCGCCGTGTTCCTGGCCTCCGACCTCGCTCGCGAGGTCCTGCTCGCCCTGACCGGCCCCCGCAACTACGACGACGCCGCACCTGGCTACAGCCGCTCCGCGCGCTCCCGTCTCCTTCGAGTCCTCGTCGAAGAACTCCGCGAAGCACACGAACAGCCACTGCACCTGCCGGAGCCACGGGACGACCGGCTGCAGGCCATTGCCCGGATGCTGTACGAGAATCCGGCGGACAACGCCTCGCTGGCCGACCTCGGGAAGACGATCGGAGCCAGCACCCGCACCCTCAGCCGGCTGTTCCGCAACGAACTGGGCATGACCTTCTACGAATGGCGCACGCAGCTACGCATCTACCACGCGCTCGTGCTCCTCGCCGACGGCCACGACACCACCCAAACCGCCTACGCCTGCGGATGGGCCAACCCCAGCGGCTTCATCGCGGCGTTCACCAACGTCATCGGAACGACCCCGGGCCGCTACCGAACCAGTCGCCAGCAACTCGTTCACCCTCCGCTGATGTCCCTGGCGCAATAGCGAGAGGTTAGTGATCGGATCTCCACCACTCGAAATCACGGCCTCCTCCTATGACGACGTTCCGCTCCTGAGGTACGAATCCTTCCGGCCAGATGGTCGCCTGATTGGCCACGACACCGTCGAGCCGTGCGCCACGGAGGTTGGCCTCCCGCAGAGATGCACCTTCCAGATGCGCGTTGCACAAGTCCGCATCTGTCAGGTCGGCGCCGTCAAGGATGGCTCCAGCCAGGTTGGCCCCTCGCAAACCGGTACGCGTAAGGTCGGCGTCATCCAACCGGGCCTCCGGCATCCAGGCACCGTTCAATTGTGACCCTTCCAGATCAGCGCCAACCAGGAAGGCTCGAGACAGGTTCGCCCTGCGCAAGTCGGTGCCCATCAATCGCAGGGGCTCGTGCTCGTCGGGCTGGATTCGTCTTTGGCTCAGCACGGTGAGCACCGCCTGAACATCAGGGACTCTTTTGATCAGATGGGGTATTTCTGTTTCTAATGTGGGTGTTCCCAAAGCTTCGTCGTGCGTGCACGCCGGTGCATACTGCCGGACATAGGAGCAGAGAATCTCCGCGATGACCCCGCTGTCTCCCGGTGAATCCCTGGCGATGCGTGCCAGTGCATGGATGCCGCCGATTCGTACGACGAGTTGCTCGCTGCCGAGCTGGTCGACGGCTCGGGTGAAGCGTTCGGTGATCTGCGCTTGCTGGGCGATAAGGAGTTGTTCGGTCGTTGCTCGAAGGTTCAGTTGAAGCTGCTCGCGGCTCACGTGGAACTGACGCCACGCGGCGTAAGCACCAATGAGTACTGCCAACCCGGCCAGTCCTTGAAGGAGCAGCCCTCGTGCTTCGTGCTGCGCGCGGACGGCCTCTGCAGCGGTGGTGAAAGCGCTATTGGGCGCGAAATATGGTGGGAGGAAAATGAGCGCCATCATCAGTGCACATATCGCCACGATGATGATCGGCAGCCGCCTTGTCCAACTGCGGCTGGTACGCCAACGACGCTGGTGATTCATAGGGGAATCATGGCAGCGTGAGCTGAACACTGCTACAGAGGTTGAGATCACGCGGGGAAAGCCGAGTCCGCCGGTGCTGAGCAGCGACCAAGGCTCGCGAACAGGGCGCGTCTCTTGCCGGAGGCAGGGGACCGGCGGTTGCGGCGGCGGGGATCGTTCAGCGCTGAGCCGGATCAGAGGAACGCCGCGATCTCCGGCCAGGAGTAGAAGACCTCGTCGGGGGGCACCTCGCCCGCGAGGACTCCGCCGAGGGCGGTGTAGAAGCGGCGGGCGCGGTCGTTCACGGCCAGTACCCGGATCGCCAGAGAGCCGAACCCATCGGCAGACAGATCGGCCGCCACCGCCCGCAGCAGGGCGCGGCCGTGGCCATGGCCCTGATGGCCGGGACGCACCGCGAGGGCGTAGATCTCGGCGTCAAGGCCGAGCCCCGGATCCGCCGGGCCGCCCATGACCAGGCCGACGATCGTCCCGTCCGGCAGTTCGGCGACCCTGGTGTGGTGCGGCCGGGGCCGTGCGGCTGCCTCCCCGAGGAGATTCCGGCGCCAGTTGGCGGCGGATTGTTCGCGGGTGACGTCGAAGTCCTCGAACTCGGCGAACGCGGCACAGGTGATCTCGGCCATGGCGTCCGCGTCGGGCGGGAGGGCGTACCGGATCGGCATGATCGGAGACTACGGCGAGAATCGGCGGCTGAGGGGAGCGAGCGGCGGCACCGTTCTCGACCGGCCCGCGATCGCGCGGTCGTGGACGTCGTCAGGCCGCTACCGGCAGCGCAGGCGCAGGACGTCAGCCGCGTGACCCGGGCACACCACGTGGTTGGCACCCTTTTGACACCGTTTGCGCACTGCACCTGGCTAGCGTTCATCAAGCGGGTCGGCCTTCTTCGCGGATCTGCGCGAACCACACGAAACCTGAAGCACGCGAGCTTCTCGTCTTGCATCCGGCCGCACGGCCGGCGGGTGGCGTGCGGCATGCGATAGGCCATCGCTTCCTTGGCTCGAGGCGATCGGCCTCTGCCGTCTCTCTGGGTTTCGTCGACGGGGCGGGTCACGGGCGTGCAGTCGTGCGGCCCGTACACGGTGCGACGGACGTCCTGCCGGCCTCCATTCAGGAATGTGCAGCCGGATGAGCTGCGTAATCGAAGGGGAATTTCATGCGGTGGAACAGACTGTCCCACAGAGTGGGTGCGGCCGTGATCGCGATCACCGGCGCGGCCGCGGTGTCGTCGGCTGGGCAGGCGGCCACGCTGGTGTCGTTATCGGGGCGTCTCGAGCCGCCGCCCGTCACCGCTTCACCAAGAAACCCCCGACAGCCTGTGGCCTCGCCGAGGAGCACCAAGCAGCCCGTGGCCACGCCGAGAAGCGCCGGCATCCCTTGCGTGAAATACCTGGCCAAGAACCATACCTACCGTTCCATCTGGGCGTACACCACGGATGACCTAGGCCGCCCCCATCAGGCGCAGGCCGGAAATCTCACGTCGCAGACGCAGCGCCGGAGCAAGTGCGAGCAGGAGGTGGGGCAATGGGGCGGGCCGAACCATCAGGGCGGCCATATGATTGCCGCCACACTCAAGGGCACCAGCCAGCGGGCGAACCTGGTGCCCGTGACCACCCAGGTCAACCTGACGCTCATGAAAGCATTCGAGAACCAGGCCAAACGGTGCCTGTCGACGCCGAACCGGCAGGTTCTCAACTACACGACGACGGCGTTCTACAAAAGGAACGACTCCGGTGTCGTCCCCGACCATCTGACGATGTCCATGGTCATCCAGCGGGACCGTGACCAGAACAAACGGGGGCTGGTGACCATGGCGTTCCGTAACATCGCCTATGGGAAGGGTCCCATGAAGACGATGGTCAACAGAATGAAGGACGCGGCCCGCGAGGCCGGGTGCGCCGCCTCCTAGCAGAGGCGGACGCTTGACCGGGGGATAGGAGCCATCATGGCGAGGTGGCGCCCGGCTGCGGCCGACGAACGAGACGCGGCCGTCACCAGGATCGGCGGGCAGCCGAGCTGGACACGAACTCCCCGCTGGCCCGTAGGAGGGGACCTCCTGCCGTTCTGGGGCCAGTTCCGCCACGACGACCTTCTCATCCTGGTCTTTGTTTCCCCCGATGACGTGCTGTGGTGGCGTGCGGAGGAAGGAGGGAACGCCGCCATCGTGGAACCGGTCGGCGAATACCCCCACTGGGTGCGGCCGAGGGCCCTGCACGCGGGCCCTCAGGTCCTTCCGTCGGACGTCCTGGTACCGGTCGATCCGCTGACGACCGGCGAGCCGCACTGGATCCAGCACGATGACACGCCGCCCAGCGCGCCCGAGTTCGTGGCTGAAGTACGCGCGGAATGGGACCTACGGGCCTGGCCGCCCGCCGACGACCTGGGCTACATGTACCTGTTCGTCTCCGCGGACCGGCGTCGTGCCCGGGTGCTGTTCCAATCCTGATGCGGGCTCCTTGCCGCCCTTCCCCCGCGCCCGTACGTGACGCCTATGTGGTCGCGGCGATCAGGCGGCCGCGCCGCGGGCGATGTAGAGGTTCATGTCGGTGAAGTCGACGGTGACGTTGTACGGCTTCCAGAAGCAATGGGAGAACCAGCCCATCGTGTCGAACCCTGTCCCATAGGGCCAGGGCACGTTGACCGGCTGGTTCGGGTTCGTATAGCAGTAGATGTCCTTGGCGACGGCGTTGCCGATGCGGATCTCCTTCGGGTAGCAGGGGTAGACGACGGCCGGGTGGCTGTGGGCGAAGGTCCCGATCTGGCGGTCGTGGTCGGTGCGGATCCCCAACTGCTCGGCCGTTTTCCCGCGCATGCCCGCGGCGATCTCGCCGACTCCGCCGAAGTTCACGCCCACCATCCCTGTACGGGAGCCGGCGGCGCCGGCGAAGCTGCCCCTGCTGTGCAGGTATTGCTCACGGGCCAGCCACAACGGCAGCGGCTCGACGCCCGCCCGTGTGGCGGCGGCGCGGGCCTTCCTGGCCGCTTCGGGGGTCCGGCGGCGCAGGATCAGCTGCCGGCCCGCATAGTCGAAGGTGGTCAGCAAGTGGTAGAAGACCCACATGCCGATCAGGCCGTCGCTTTCGGTGTCGACATCGTCGCCCGACTCCGTCGCCGACCAGCCCACCGGGACGTTACGCAGCTCGATGCCGCCCAGCTTGAAGGAGTCCAGTATGCCGTAGTACGCCCATACGGAGCCGCCCTCGAAATCGATCTTCTGACTGGCGACAGGGCTCAGCCCGGCCTCCCTGGCCACCGACGCGCGCAGGCCCAGATTCGGGGCGCCCGTGTAGAACGTGAAGCGCTTCGGCGGTCCGCCGTTGATCGAGGCCTCCACCAGCGGCATCGGATCCATCTGCTGGATCGGCAGCCGCGCGGTCTCGCCATGGACCTGATACGCCTCACCGCGCACTGCCGCGAACCACGTCGCGTAGCCGTCCTCACCGGCCGCTTTCCAAAGGGGTGCGGACAGGCCGAGTTTGTCCTGCCGGATGTAGCAGTCGGCCAGGAAGTGGCTGGCGTCCTTGTCGCCGGGCGCCAGAGCGAGGGCCATCCTGAGGTACTTCTCGGCGTCGGCGAACCGATTGGCCAGCAACCCGACATAGCCGCGCCGGCGGGCCGCGTGCAGGTTCTTGGGGTCCCTTTTCAGGATCTCCTCGTACGCGCGGCCGGCCCTCTCGAACTCCCCGGCCTTGAACAACGCGTCCGCGTCACCGCCGCCGGCCAGCGCGGTGGCCGCGCCGCCCAGCAGCGGCACGGACGCGGCGGCACCGGCCAGCACAGCGGCGCCCCGCAACACCGAACGCCGACCCCATTGCCTGTCATCAGCCACGCCTTCTCCTCATGATCACTTTCGCCGTGACGTTCTGTTCGACCGAACAGCGTCGTGCCGATGCGGGCGGGCTCCGTAACTCGCCCGCCGGCCGACGCCGTCCACTATCGGCCAGCCGTATCCCCGCCTCGTCCGCGCCGTGTCATGGTCGCGTCACGGCCGCGACCGACGACCTGGACGGTGATGCGGGCTTGATCGTCATCGCCCAGGGCCCCGGTCGTGTGCCCCCAAGGGGCGGGGCGCTGCTCGCTCGCCCGAATGCCTCCCTGGACGCCCATCTCGACGGCCTGGCCGCGCACTCCCCTGAATCAGGTCGATCCCGGCTATGCGGATCGAGCAACCACGCCGGTTCCAGACGCGCCGGGAAAGGGTGGCGCGGCGAGGGTTGTTGCTTCGCGTCGTTCGCCTCACTGCGCTTGGTCGAGGTGGGTCGTGAAGAAGGCGGCCGGTTTCGCGATGACGGCGGGCAGGTGCTTCTGGTTGTCGTACAGGTCGACGTGGGTGGCGCCGTCGATCCAGGCCAGCCGTTTCGGTTCGGCGGCCCGGTCGATGGCCTCGCGGCTGAAGTAGCCGGTGATCGCCTCGGTGCCGGCGATCATCAGCAGCGGGCGGGGCGCGATGAGATGGACCAGGTCGAAGGCCGTGAACTGGGCGAGCAGGTCGATGCTGCGCAGGACGAAGTGGTTGGCCGCCGCGGGGGTGCGGTAGTACTCCCAGCCGTCGAAGGTGTGCCGGGCGAGGGTGCCGGCCTGCTCGCGGTGGTCCGGCGCGGTGTCGGGGCGGATCTGCTGCAGCGGCGCCGGCGCGGCGGCCTTGATGTCCTCGACGCGATGGAAGGGATCTTCGAGCAGGCGCGGCTCACCTTCGCTCTCACCCTGGTGGGCGGCGTCGAAGGCCAGGGTGGCGAAAGCGTGACCGGCCAGGCGCTCGGCGTACAGGCCTGCGGCCTGTACCTTCACCCCGCCGGCCGCACGCCACCCTCCCCGCCAGGAAGCAGCCGTGGAAGTGATCCGCATCGGCGAACACGTCCTGCCCAATGAGCCCGCCCCGGGTCGCCGATGCGGGGAAAGTTCCCTCGTCAGCGGCCCTTAGTCGATGAAGTCGATGTTCGGGTGTCGCGGGGATTCGCCGTCGAACAGGTGCCGGTCCCGTCCGCGAAGGTGCAGATCGAAGAACGCGCCGATGTAGTCCCGTTGCGCGGCCAGCGAACGACGGGGATCGATGGTGCCGATCACCGCCTCACGCTTCTCCGGCGCCACGCGCGCGCCGAGTTGCGGCACGACGATCTGCAGATCGCTGTAGGCCATGTGCGTGCTGCCGCCGCGCAGGAGCAGATCCCGCTTCCAGCCTCGCTGGTTCGCCCAGAAGTCCGCCCAACTGCGGTCGAATTCGGGATTCCGGTGCGTGTGCTCGAGCGGTTTCCCGTTCTCGTCGACGCCCTCGGCACCCATCAGGAGGAACGGCCTGTCCAAGCCGCGTTTCGTGACTTCGCCCGGCACGTATGGACTTCCCGGGGGATAGCCGACCGCGGTCGCCATCGCGCCGTCCAGGTTGATCCCGGCGTCGATACGGCGGTCGTGGACCATCGTCTCGCCTGCGGTGAACCCGCCGTAGGAGTGCCCGTAGGCGCCGATCCGGGACAGGTCGAGCGACCGGCCGAGCCCGCGGGGGAGTGGCCGCTTCCCCGCGTCGGGGTTCTCGCCTCGGGTGATCTTCGTGAGCTGGTCGAGGACGAAGCGGCTGTCGGCGACCCGGGCGTCGAGCGCCTTCTTCTCGAATTCGGGGCTGTCACCCCCGGGCACCGCGAGTTCGAGCCGCCCGCCAGGAAACTCGACCGCCGCGCTCTCGTAGGTGTGCGAGAGCGAGACGACCACGTAGCCGCGGCTCGCCAGATCGTCGACGATCGCCGTGTACGTCTCCCGCGGCCCGCCGAAGCCGGGGGAGAAGAGCGCGACCGGCTTCGGCGCGCCGTGCGCCACGGGGACGCCGCTCTCGGCCCTCCGCTTCGCCGATGCCCAGTCGATGGAGCCGACCGGGAGATCGAGGTAGTCCTCGCCCGCCAGCGCCTGGTCGATGACGGTGCTCATGCCGGGCGTGAGCCACGGCGCCCGCGGGCCCTCGGCGAAGCGGTCCGCCGGGTAGGTGACGGTGACCATGAGTTCCCGGCGCCGTTCCGGTTTCCACGGATCGGGGCGGGACGGGTCGACGAGGTGGAGGTCGGTGGTGCCGATGTCGTACTGGCCGGTGAGGGCCGGTGCGGTGAGCTTGGCCTGCGTCGCCGCCACGGCGGGAGCGGTCGCGGTGAGCCCGCCCGCCAGCGCGAGGCCCGCGATCAGCGCCGAACCCCGCACCACCCTGGTGTGTCTCGATGACACTGCTGGAGTCCTTCCGATCGGGGCGGCACAGCGGCCGCCTGCTTCCGACTCTGGCAGCGCCCCGGCACCATGCGCATCCCTCTTCGGGATGGGGCGGTGCTCCTACCCGTGAAGGGCACGGCAGGTCGACGCGGCCCGGGGTGCGGCGCCACCTTGCCCGTGCCGATCAGTGTCCGGACGTCGAGGAACGGCGTCCCCGCACGTGGACCTGGTCGTACACCGGGCCCGTAGCCCGCCCGCACCTGATGTGAGGCCTTCGACCGCTGGTCCATCATGCGGCATCCTCGGCCCTGCCATGCCCCGGCCAGTTGACCGGCCCTCGATCGCTGCCAGGGCAAGCACGTCGGGGTTCGTCCGCCGTCACATCTGGTCGGCCAGCCCGTTGGCGGCTTCGACGGCGATGTCGATGGCGCGGGTCGCGAGTGGCGATTGGGTGCGTCCGGTCGGCCAGTACAGATACCACGTGGAGGCGGGCGTTGGTCGCAGCCGATGGATGCTGAGCCGGTCGTCGGACCAGACATCGGATCCGTGGAGGCCGAGCCAGGGCAGCACCGCCGAGCCTATGCCCGCCCGCACCATCGACACGATGGTTTCGTGGCCCGCGGTTCGGAACACGATCCGCGGCCGCGCGCCGGCGCGGGCGAGCGCCCGCTCCAACCATTTCTGGTGATCGGTGGGAGGCCAGGCGACCATCGGAGCATCGTCGAGCAACTCCACCCGTACTGGGCCATCGGGGAACACACCGGCGCGGGCCACCAGGAGGTACGGCTCGTCGAGCAGCTCGACGTGTTCGACGTCGCCTTCGATCCGGCCGTAGTGGAACAGCAGGTCGAGATCTCCGATCTGCGGATCCTCCGGCCCCACCTCGGACAGCCTGATGTCGCAGGCGGGGTGCTCCTCCAGCAGCCGGCGCACGACGGCGGGCAGGATGAGCTTGGTCGCGCCCTGGAAGGTGCCGATGTCGATCCGGCCGTTACCCGCCCTGAAACGATCGACGGCGTCGGCCAGCGCCTCGGCCTTCGTGAGCAGTTCGCGCCCGTGGGCCAAGACCACTTCGCCCAGGGGAGTGATCCGTACGGGCCGAGGACCTCCGGGCCGGTCGAAGACGGCACCACCGACGGCCTTCTCCAGCGCGGCGATCTGCTGGCTCACCGACGATTGGGTGTAGCCAAGCCGACCCGCGGCTCGCCCGAACGTTCCCTCCTCGGCGATGGCAGCCATGGTCTTCAGATGGCGCAGCTCGACGTCAGCCATAACGCAGTATCATAGCAAATAGCGATTGATATGATCGAAAGTCATCGCTTTTCTTGATGTGCCGGCCGACCCTAGGGTCAGCGACATGACGGTCTACGACACATCCATTCCGGGCGCGGCAGCGCTCGGCAGCCCACCACCCCGCCTGCGACTGGGCCTGCCCGACCTGGTCTGGGCCCTGGCGGCGACGCATTTCGTGAGTCGAGCCGGCGCGGTCGTGCAGTCGTTCCTCGTGCTCTATCTGACCCAGGAGCAGCATTTGACGCCGACGACCGCGGGTGCGGTGGTCGCGGCGGTCGGAGTCGGAGGCATCGGATCCCAGATGCTCGGCGGCTGGCTGGGCGACCGGATCGGCCGACGCCACACCATGCTGGTGGGGTTCCTGGGGACCGCCGTGGCGATCGTCGCACTCGGCTCGGCCGATACGGTGCCGGTGATCTGGGCGACGGCCGCTGGCGTCGGGCTGATGGCGGACCTGTTCCGCCCGGCTGGGTCGGCTGCGGTGGCCGACCTGCCTCCAGGGCAGCGAATCCGGGCCTTCGGGTTGCTGTTCTGGGCGGCCAACCTCGGCTTCTCCATCGCCACGGTCACGGCCGGGATCCTGGCTCAGCATGGGTACGGAATCTTGTTCTGGATCAACGCCACGGCCTCCGTCGTCGCGGCGTTGATCGTCTGGCACCGCGTTCCCGAGACCCGTCCGGCGACACCGAACCAGCCCCGGCCGGCGCTGCTGCCGAGGCTCCTGCGCGACCGACTGATGATCACCATGGTGTTGATCTACGTCGCCTACTTCACGCTGTTCCTGCAGACGTTCGCGACGCTGCCGCTGGTCATGACGGCGGATGGTCAGGGCCCTGCTGCGTACGGCGCGGTGCTGGCTCTGAACGGGATCATCATCGTCGTGGGCCAGCCACTCGCGGTACGACTGCTCGCCGGTCGCGATCCCAGCACAGTGCTGGGCGTCTCCATGCTCCTGGTGGGTGTCGGCGTCGGTCTGAGCGTCATGGTCCACAGCAGTGTCGCCCATGCCGGATCGGTCCTGGTCTGGAGCCTCGGCGAGATCGGCATCGCCGTCATGTTCGGCGCCACTTTCGCCGACCTCGCACCGGCGGACCTGCGCGGCAGGTACATGGGCGTCGCCTCCGCCACTTGGAGTTTCGGCGCCGTGTTCGGGCCGCTGGTCGGCACCGTACTGCTCAACCATGCTGGACGAGCGACGCTGGGAGCGGTGTGTGCGATCACCGGGATCGCTCTCTTCGCAGGCCATCGGGCGCTCGGCCCGGCCCTCCGCTGCCGAGCCGCAACACCGGACGAATGACGTCCATCGATCCGCTGCAGGCCACTTTCCTCAGGACGGCTGGCGCGCGCCGAAGGAGACGGTCAGTCATGACAACGACTACGGCCCGCGCCGCATCGGCGAACAGCCGAGGCAACCGGATGTTCGTCGCGACCGCGTTGCGACAGTCGGCGATGACCGGCCGTGAACTGCTGGGTGGGTGTCGCGATGGGAGGCGGGATCGGACTACTCCACCCTTATCGGGTGAACTCCCTGACGCTGATCTGCACCAGTCCCGCCCTCGCCGGCGGAGCGCATCCAAGCCCAGTTCGCCTCGCCGAGATCAGTACGGACGTACTCGTCCTGCACAGCACCGAAGATCGGCTGTTCCCGGCGAGGCGCTTGCCCCCTGGGTCCCGGACACGCGCCTTGTCTCGCTCGAAGGGGGCGGGCATCAGATGCCGGCGTGATCACCGAACCCCTGCGGCACAACGACCTCTCAGGGCTTGGACCGACCCCCGCGGTCCGTGGCGCCCGACAGGCTGAGACGACGTTGGACCCGCATTGTGGTCTGGTGCGGTGGCCCCGGGCACTGTCGGCTCGCGAGCTCGTCCAGTGAGCGGACGTGCCCGACTCCGACCCGAACAGATTCATGCCGCCGAGTCCCAACCGCTTTTCCCAGGTCCCGGCCAAGGGGCACAGGTCAGCCCCGCCTTCCTGCAAGCCGACCCGGCCATCTCACAGCCCGAGCCCAGCAGCCTGCCGTACCACCTGGCCGTGGTGGATCTGTGCCCTGTTGACCATGTGCTTGGACCGGTCGGCTGCCTGGGGCCGGCGCAGCAGGTCGGTGGCCACCCGGGCGGCGAGCCGCGGGCCAGGTCGTGGATGCGCTCGACCTGATGGCCGATTAGGCGCTTGGTTGCGCCGATGGCCCAGCGACGGGTATCGCTGGGCTCGTGCAACGGCGGTTCGGCGCGCTGGGCGTACCGTTCTTGTTGCGGTATGGGAGCTTAGCGCTCTGAATGCCGCACCTTCTGTGGTCTGCGTGCGGTTTGTGTGGACTGCCTTCTCACATCGCTGGACCGTCGCGGAGTACGCCGCGTACGGTGTCGAGCCGTACGCCCGGGTCGAGCTCCGCCAGCCACCAGGTCGCGCTGGCCCTCGCGTACGGCTCGGGATCGACACCGGGCGGCAGACTGATGGCGATGTCGTAGGAGGACATCTCGCCATGGCGCAGTTCGGTGAGGGTGGTGACGACTTCGGCGAGCTGGTCCGGGTGCTCGAGATTGACCGGGAAGAAGCCGTCGAGCTGGGCGGCCCGGCGGATCGGCTTGACGTTGCCCGGGAAGCCGGCGGCCCACACCGGCACGCCGGGCCGCTGAACCGGCCGCGGCAGGAACGCGATGTCGTCGACGGTGTAGTGCTCGCCGCGGTGGCGTACCGGCTCGCCGGACCAGGCGGCGGCCAGGATCGCCAAGGACTCGTCGAGCATCTGCCCGCGCCGCCTATCGTCGAGCTGCTCGCCGGTCTTGGACAGCTCGCCGGCGAACCGGTCGCTTCCGAGGCCGACGCCGAGGGTGAGGCGGCCGTCGCTGAGCCGATCCAGCGTCGCGGTCTCCCGTGCGACCTTGGCGGGCCGCCGACGGGCGAGTGTCGTCACCATCGGGCCGAGCCGCAGCCGCTCGGTCGCGGTCGCGATCGCCGTCAGCGTGATCCACGGGTCGGCGACCTGCCGGACCGGCGCCCGCCAGGACAGGTGATCCCACACGAAACAGCCGTCCCACCCGGCTTCCTCCGCGTCGGCGGCAAGGCGCGCCACCGCCCGCGGGTCGGCGAGGTCGTCGAAGAGCGGCAGCCAGAGTGCCGACCGTAGCCGGTTCATGGGCGGGCTCCGTCCGTGTGCCGCACCAGCGCCGACACGAAGTCGTTCCACACCGGCTCCGGCAGGTCATGCCCGGCCCCCTTCAGGACCAGCAGTTCGGCATCGGGGATCGCGTCGCGGAGTGCCTGGCCGTGCGGCAGCGGCAGGAAGGGGTCGTGGTCGCCGTGGACCACGAGCGTCGGCGCCGCGATGTCGCCAAAGCCGCCTCGGGCAGGCGCATCGAGCTCGATGGCGTAGTGGTTGGCCAGGGTCGAGGCGTAGCTCCTGGCGCGCGCCACGTCATGTTCGGCCAACGCGCGGATCGCGGCCTCGTCGAAGTACGGCGAGCCGCCGGCGAACGCCCTCGCGCCGGCGACCACGTACTCGACGACCGCGGCCGTGTCGCCGGAATCAGGCTCGGCCGGCATGGCCAGCCCGCTCGAGGGTGGTGGAAGGTCGTCGGCCCCGGTCGTGGCCGAGACGAACGTCAGCGACGCGACCCGGTCGGGATGGTCCACGCCGAGGATGAGTCCGCTCCCGCCGAACATCGACTGACAGACCACGTGGGCCCGCTCGATGCCCAGGGCGTCGTGGACGCCGAGAACGTCCAGGGCCAGGTCGGTGAAGGAGTACGCCGGCTGTCCCGGTGGGTAGCAGGTCGACCGGCCGGTGTCGCGATGGTCGTACCGGACCACGAACCGGTCATGGGCGGCAATGCGTTCGCACAGTTCGGCGTCCCACCACAGCATCGAGGCAGCGGCCCCGGCCACCAGCGTGATCGCCGGGGCGGCGCGGTCTCCGAAGGTCTCGACACACAAATCGACGCCGTTGATGTCGAGGAGTTGCTCGCCGTTGGACTGACTGGTGTTCATGTCCGGCACGCTATGGCCAGCAACTTCATCGTGAAAAGCGATAATTATCGATCCTTTTGATCGCTTGTGTTGATGAATGCGGGTAGTTGGGTATCGAGGAGAGGACGTCCACCCGCCTTCGACCTCGCACTCTTGCTTGCGGTGCCCCTGTCAACAATTGAGCGCGGCGGTGGCCTGGGGCTTGCCCGAGGCGCGGTCCAAAGCCACGGGCAATGTCCGCCCGTCGGCCACCCCGATCTCAATCGAGCTCGGCCCCGTCCATCGGACCGAGTCGAAGGCGACGCGGAGCCACCTCCTCCGTAGTCCGGCGGCGGCCCACGCCATCAGGAGGCAGGCCAGCGCACCGAGCGCGAACGGATGGTCCAGATATTCCTTCAAGAGCACCAGGTCGGAATCGTGGAAGTACACCAGAGCCGCGAGGCCGCCCACGCAGAGAGAGGCGGCCACCAGCACGAGTGAGCGAGCAGACATCACGGATCCCATCGGTAAGGTGCCACGAAGATCATGACAGCACCGCGGTTCTTGGGGTGTTGACCGAGGTGGCCGGAGTGTGCGGCCGGTGGGGTCAGCGGGTGGGGGTGTGGTTGGCGGCGCGGTCGAGGAGTTCGTTCAGCAGGGCCCGCTCGCCCGGGCTGTAGAGGTCGGTCACCTCGCCGAGCACGGCTTTCAGGGCC
>NZ_JBFAIM010000079.1:0-63747 GCF_040654715.1 Nonomuraea sp. NPDC050643
TCGTCGCCCTGCTCGCCGAGAAGGCGCATGCCCCAGCGGGCGAGCTCGGTCATCGCCGGCTGGAGGTCCCGGCCGAGTGGCGTGAGCTCGTACACAGCCGCGGTAGAGCTCGGCCACGCGGAAGGCCAGGTCGAGCGACTGGCCGCGGTTGAGACGCGGGTCGCACGCGGTCTCGTAGCGCGTGGCGAGGTCCATCTCGCCGATCTCGTGGCCGCCGCCCACGCACTCCGTCACGTCGTCGCCGGTGAACTCGATGTGGATGCCGCCGGGGTGCGTGCCGAGCGCGCGGTGCACCTCGAAGAAGCCCGCCACCTCGTCGAGCACGTCGTCGAGCCGCCGCGTCTTGTGCCCGCTGGGCGCCTCGAACGTGTTGCCGTGCATCGGGTCGCAGATCCACGCCACCCGGGCCCCGGCGGCCGTGACCTCCTTGACCAGCGCGGGCAGGTGCTCGCGGATCTTGGCGGAGCCCATCCGCGTGATGAACGTGAGCCGCCCCGCCTCGTTGGTCGGGTTGAGCTTCTCGACCAACGCCAGCGCCTCCTGCGGCGTGGTCGTCGGGCCCAGCTTGACGCCGATCGGGTTGCGGATCCTGGCGAAGAAGTCGACGTGCGCGCCGTCGAGCTGACGGGTGCGCTCGCCGATCCAGACCATGTGCGCCGACACGTCGTAGGGCAGGCCCGTACGCGAGTCGATACGCGTGAGCGCCCGGTCGTAGTCGAGGATGAGCGCCTCGTGGGAGGAGTAGAACTCGACCGTGTGGAACTCCTCGGGGTCGGCCCCGCAGGCCCGCATGAACGCCAGCGCCTGGTCGATCTCCCTGGCCAGGTGCTCGTAGCGGCGCCCGGCCGGCGACTCGGCCACGAAGTCCTGGTTCCAGGCGTGCACCTGGCGCAGGTCGGCGTAGCCGCCCTTGGTGAACGCGCGCGCCAGGTTGAGCGTCACGGCCGAGGAGTGATAGGCCTTGAGCAGCCGCCACGGGTCCGGCTTGCGGGCCTCGGGGGTGAAGTCGAACCCGTTGACCATGTCGCCCCGGTAGGCGGGCAGCTCGATGCCGTCGCGCACCTCGGTGCCCTTGGAGCGCGGCTTGGCGAACTGCCCCGCGACCCTGCCGATCTTCACCACCGGCACGCGCCCCGCGTAGGTCAGCACGATGGCCATCTGCAGCAACGTCTTCAGCTTCTGCCGCACGTTGTCGGCGGTCGCGCCCGCGAACGTCTCGGCGCAGTCGCCGCCCTGCAGGACGAACGCCTCGCCACGCGCGACGGCGGCCAGCTGGTCCTTGAGCTGGTCACATTCGCCGGCGAAGACCAAAGGGGGCAGGCCGCCGAGCTCGGCGACGACCTTGTCGAGCTCGCCATGATCCGGCCAGTCGGGCTGCTGTGCGGCGGGGAGTGCTCGCCAGGTATCGAGATCCAGGAGATTGCTGCTCACGAGATACGAGGGTATTCCACTGACTCGGCCCCACCGACCCCCTTGTCCACGTTGTGAGAATGCGGTTATACGCGTACGAACCAGCGGGAGGTCAAAGTTCCTTGACCTTCACGTGCTCCGGTCGTACCCCCAGGCCGAGGAAACGCCGGGTCAGCCGGTTGAGCAGCGGAACGCGCGTCAGATCGCGCGGCAGCCTGGACGGATCGAAGCGCCGTTTCAGCGCCGGGCCGATGACCCGGTTCTGGACCACCCGCTGCGCCGCCTGCGTGATCCGGGTCGGCGGCATCCGCCTGCGCTGCAGCAGGCGCAGCGTCGACTCCGGGATCGGCGCGCCGGACCTGAGCGAGCCGGCCAGCAGGTTGGCGGCGGCCACCGCGTCCTGCACGGCCAGGTTGATGCCCACGCCGAACACCGGCGACATGGCGTGCGCGGCGTCCCCGACGCACAGGAAGCCGGGCCGGTGCCAGCGGCGCAGCCGGTCGAGCGCGACCATCATGCCGCCGCTGGAGACCCGCAGGAACGTGTCGTCCCGGTCGGTGTCGTGCCGGGGCAGCCGGAACCACACCACGTCCATGGGCGCGCCGAGATCCTCGGGCACCAGCCCCGCCCGCTCGCGCAGCGCCGAGTGCCGTCCGTCGGCGGCCACCGTCAGGTCCGCCCTGAGCTCGTGCTCGCCCGAATCGTCCCGGTACCGCAGCCCGCGTACGGCTCCGCCCTCGCGGATCAGGTCGTACGCCTCGGCGTTCATCAGCAGCCGGAACCCCGGATAGCGGGTCGCGGCCGACGTGATGAGCTGGAGGAAGTCCCACTGAGGGACGAAAGCGATGTAGTCGTATTTTCCGGGCAGCCCGCGCAGGCTCGCCAGCCTGATGTCACCGGCGTCGGTGACCATGCTGAGCTCGTACGCCCTGCGGTGGGGGATCTTCAGGAACTCCCGGCCAGCCCCAGCTCGTCGAGCACCTGCAACGTCGAGGGGTGGATCGTGTCGCCCCGGAAGTCGCGCAGGAAGTCGCCGTGCTTGTCCAGCAGGGTCACCTCGACGCCCGCCCTGGCCAGGATCAGGGCCAGCGTCGCTCCGGCGGGTCCGCCGCCCGCTATCACACATCCCATAATTCATCACCTAATGAGATTGTGCCATGTGTGCAGAAATGCACAATAGTCCCGGCATCCGGCGTGCCCGAGCAGCCGTATTACATGCGTGAGCCGCCTCTCACACTAGGGAGTGGAAAATGAGCGACGAACTCCACACCCTCTCTGGCGCCTACGCCGTGCACGCACTGCCGTACGCCGAGTGGGTGCTGTTCGAGGAGCACCTCCTCGCCTGCCCGGGCTGCTGGACGGAGGTCCGCCGGCTGCGCGAGACCGCCGCCAGGCTGGCCGAGGCCGTGGCCGAGCCGCCCCCGGCCCGGCTCCGCGGCCGTCTTCTCTCCGCCGCGCACCAGCGGCGGTCCCCCGAGGGCCCGATCGAGCAGCCACGTGATGACAGCCCGACCGTCTGGCGCCCGCCGCAGGCCCGCCCGCCCGCGATCCCCCTGCCGCCCGACGCCCCCACGCTCCACACCCGTCCGGAACGCCAGGATCCGCCCACGCTCAACCTCCCGGGCGGGATCCCGGCGCCGCCGGCGCCGCCTCGGGCGCAGCCGGAACCGGTGGGACAGGTGGCACCGGTGGTGCCCCTGCGGCGCGGGCGCTCGAAGGTGCTGGCGGGGCTGACCGCCGTGGCCATGGCGGCCGCGGTCGTGCTCGGCGTGGTCGCCTTCGACGCCCGCCGCGACCTGAGCGACATGAGCGCCAAGAGCGAGGAACTGGCCGCCGTGCTGGCCGCGCCCGACGCCGAGACGGTGCGTGCGCCCGTCACCTCCGGCGGCACTGGCATGGTCGTCATCTCGCGCTCCCAGCGGCGCATGGTGTTCACCTCGTCGGGCCTGCCCGACCTGGGCGAGTCGGAGACGTACGCGCTGTGGCTGATGAACGAGGACGGCGCGCGCCCCGCCGGCCTGCTCGACCGGCGGCCGGACGGGCTGTCCGCGCCCATGGTGCTCGAACCGCTCGACCGCGACGACCGCCTGGCGCTCACGGTCGAGCCCGCCGGCGGTTCCTCCCAGCCCACGAAGCCGCCCATCCTGCTGACCGACCTGCCGGAGACGTGATCGTTCCGGGATGGACGCGCGGGCCGGGCGGCCCGATAGTGCATGGCATGCGTATCTTTGCGGCCTTGGCACTGACCGCCGCCTTGTTACCCGTGTCCCCGGCGGCAGCGGCCGCCGTCGAGCCGGGCTCGGCCACCGTCGTGCCCGTCCAGGTCACCGGAGCCCCGGCCAAGCGGTTCAACCTCATCCTCATGGGCGACGGCTACACGGAGGCCGAGCAGGCCGACTTCAGGGCCGACGCCGACCGGCACCTCAACGTCATGTGGTCGATCGAGCCGTTCAAGTCGTACCGGAACTACATCAACGTCTACCGCGTCGACATCGTCTCGGGGGAGTCGGGCATCAGTTGCGACCCCGGCCTCGACGCGCCGCGCAGGACGACGCCGCTCAGCATGGGCTTCTGGGGCCGGTGCAACCCGGCCAGCGTCCAGCGCCTGATCACCATGGACAACGCCGCCGCCATCCGCTACGCCGACCTGGTCACCGGCACCACGTCCGGCAACCGGCAGATCCTCGCCCTGGGCAACAGCACCACGTACGGCGGCGCCGGCGGCACGTACGCCACCGCCTCCGGCAGCAACAGCATGTCGGCCCTGATCAGCCCGCACGAGCTGGGCCACTCCCTGGGCGGCCTGCAGGACGAGTACGACTACTACCAGCGCGGTGTCCCCGGCGGCCCCTACACCGGCCCCGAGCCGTCGAGCGCCCACCACACGCTGCTGACCGAGCAGGAGATGCGCGACCGGCGCGGGAAGTGGTGGCGCTGGCTGGGCGAGCCCAGCGAGTCGGGCGGCCCGATCGGCCGCTACGAGGGCGGCCTGTACGCCACCACCGGCGTCTGGCGGCCCAGCGCGCACTCCATGATGAAGACGCTCGGCTACTACTTCGACCAGGTCAGCCGCGAGGTCATGGTGCAGCGCATCACCGCCAAGACCATGATCGTCCAGGACTCCACGCCGGTGGACGCGCCGGTCGGCGCCGACCGCGTGCTGTGGGTCGAGCCGATGCGCCCCGTGGGCCACGCGCTGACCACCACCTGGACCGTCGACGGCCGGGACCTGCCCGGCGATCGCGACGCCCTCGACCTGCGCACCCTCGGCCTCACCCCGGGAACCCACACGGTCACGGCCACCGTCGCCGACCCGACCGACTTCGTCAGGGACCCGGCGATCAGGACGGCCATCACCAGGACCCGCACGTGGACGGTGGACACCGCGATCACCACCCCGCCGGACGGCGTCGAGCCCGCCTTCGTCTCCTCCACCCCCACCGACCGCGCCCTCGGCCGCGACGACGTCGTGTACGTCGAGACCACCCACCCGGCCGCGGCCGTCCCCGAGGTCACCTGGACCCTGAACGGCGAGCGGCACACCGGCTCCGACCTCGACCTCGGCGCGCTGAACCTCAGGCCGGGCACGCACACGCTCACCGCCAGCCTCGGCGGGCGCACCCTGACCTGGACGGTCGACGCCACCGGGCCGGGCACCCGGTACGAGCTGTCCGAGCCGCTCGTCAGGTCCGGCGACACCTACGTCTACAACGGCCCGTTCTCCATGCGGCTCACCGGCTCCGACGACCGCGACGGCTACGTGGTCTCGGAGTCGAGGGTGGACGGCGACGGCTGGTTCAACTACTTCGGCTGGCCCACCTCCTCCGAGCTGCCCTGGACGTTCACCGAGCAGGGCACGGTGATCGACTCCCTGGTCTACGGCAAGCTGCCGCGCGGCCGGCACACGATCGAGTACCGCTCGATCGACGCCGCCGGCAACTACGGCCGCGCCCGGAGCTTCACCGTCACCACCATCGCCCCGCCGCCCGCCTGCACCCGCACCGTCACCGGCGCCCACCGCGGCCCGCTCACCGTCGACGGCGGCGTCACCTGCCTCGACGGCGCCCAGGTCACCGGGGCGGTCACCGTCAGGCCCGGCGCCTCCCTGGTGGTCACCGGCGGCCGGATCACCGGCGCGCTGAACGCGGTCAAGCCCGCCGCCTTCCACCTGCTCGGCGCCCGCGTCACCGGTGCCCTCAGCGTCACCGGCGCGGCGTCGCTCACGATCGTGGGCGCCGACGTGCGCGGCGCCGCGCTGCTCACCGGCAACACGGCGCCGATCCTGTCCGGCACCACGGTCAAGGGCGCGCTCGCCTGCGCGGGCAACGCCCCCGCGCCGGTGGACCTCGGCGTGCCGAACACGATCAAGGGCGCGGGCCAGTGCGTCGGCCTAGCCCCCGGACCCCGGGGCCGCGCGTACGAGGCGGTCCAGCACGTCATCCAGTGACCTGGTCGCGAGATCGCGGATCCTGGCGTACTCGTCCTCCGGGTACTGCCGGGGTCCGTTCTCGACCAACAAGATCAGGTAGAGGTAGGCGCGGTAGAGGTCGAGCCGGGTCAGCGCCGACGGGGTGAGCTCCAGCGGCGTCACCTCGCGGTAGCCCGCCAGCAGCGGATCGTCCTCGGAGAGCTCACCGAAGATCGTCGGGGTGACGAACTCGGCGATCGGGTCGCCCCAGAAGGCCCGCTCGTGGTCGATGATGGCCTGGATCCGCGGCGGGCCGCTCAGGTCGAGGAAGACGTTGCCCGCCCACACGTCGAAGTGCACCAGCCGGGGCGTCGTCACCTCCGCCAGCGCGGGCGACGCGGCCTCGAACACCGCCAGGATCTCCCCGGCCGGGCGCGGCAGCGGCGTCGGATAGCGCTCGGTGTCGCCCAGCAGCGCCCCCACCATGGCCAGGAACGCCTCCGGCCACGTCGCGCCCACGATCCCGGCGTGCGGATAGCCGAACACCTCGCCCGTCACCGTGTTGAACCGGGCCAGCAGGCGGCCCAACTCCCGGCGCAGCGCGCTCTCGCCCTCGGGCTTGACGTCGTTCCACGACACGCCGTCCAGGGCGCTCAGCATCAGGTAGTCGCCGCCCAGCACCGGATCGTCGAAACCGGCCCGCAGCAGCGTCGCCATCGGCACGCCCGCCTGCAGCGCCAGCTCGTAGGCGGCGGCCTCCATGCGCAGCAGGTTGCGCTCGTAGCTGAGCTGGTCGAGGTCGGGCGGGGGCGCCAGCTTGAGCACCACCTCGCGCCCGTCGTCGAGCGTCAGCCGCCAGACCGCGTTGGCGTAGCCGTCGGTCAGCTCGGTCGCGGTCGTGACGCCCGTGCCCAGCGCGCGCCTGGCCAGCGCGTCGAGCTCGGCCTCGGATAAACGGCGCTTGGTTCTGCTGTCCACGCGGGTCCTCTCACACCGGCGGTCGCTGACGCCGGCTCTCTCACAGACGGTTCTGGCTCACACTGCGCTGATCGTCCAGCTTGCCACGTGCTCGTCTCCGGGCCTGAGGACCACCAGGCCGACCTGGGAGTTGAAGGCGTCGGGCGGGCACGTCATCGGCTCCACCGCCAGGCCCTCGTAGCCGAGCTGGTGGCTGGTGCACACCTGGACCCATGGCAGTACGTCCGGGTCCCACGAGACCCGCACGCCGCCGGCCCGCGCCTCCCCGCGCCGCAGGCCGGTGTAGGCGTTGTCGATGACCTGGCCGCCGACCTGGCGCGGCGTGGCGAAGTCGTAGGGGGTGCCGGGCACGTCGGCCAGGCGCACCGGCAGCAGGTCGCCGTCGGTCTCCAGGACCTGCGCCGCGTGCAGCTCCAGCACGTCGCCGAGCAGCCAGGGATGCGTGCCGCAGCCGTAGGGGGCCGCGTGCCCGCCGACGTTGCGGGCGGTCACCGTCGTCGTCAGGCCGCCGCCGCCGAGCCGGTGCTCCACCCGCAGGTCGAGCGAGGACGGGTAGCCGGGGGAGACGGGGATGGTGTGCTCCAGGCGTACAAGGTCGTCGCGGGCGTCGGTGATCCGCCAGTCGGCCTCGGCCACCAGCCCGTGCAGCGCGTGGCCGCGCTCCGGCTCGTTGACCGGCAGGACATGGGTGTGCCCCGCGAACACGTAGCGCGCGAAGGCCACCCGGTTGGGCCACGGGGCCAGGATCGTGGCCGCGTAGAAGGGGGCCGGCCCGTCCTCGGGCCAGCTCGTGAGCAGATCCCGGTCGCCGTGCCTGAGCATGCAGATCCCGGCCCCGCGCCGGCTGATCTGGGCGGTGTAGCCGTCGGCGGCGAGCTTGGGCACGGCCGGGGTCCCTTCGTGTCGGCTCCGGGGCACCCGGAGTCTCGCCAGGATAATGCCCGGTCAGGCGGTTTCCCGGCGCACCAGGTGCGTGTCGAGGATCACGACCGGCTGGCGCAGCTCCTCACCGTTGATGCGGGCCACGAGCAACTGCGCCATCTGCCGGCCCATGGCCTCGGTCGGCTGGTGCACGGTGGTCAGCGGCGGGTCGGCGTGCAGCGCGGCCTTGGAGTCGTCGAACCCGATCACCGCGACGTCGCGCGGGATCGACCGGCCCTCGGCCTTGAGCACGCGCATCGCGCCCAGGGCCATCGGGTCGGACGCGGCGAAGACCGCGTCGAGATCGGGGTGGGTGCGCAGCAGCTCGGCCATGGCCATCGCGCCGCTGTGCTCCGAGAAGTCACCATAGGCCACCAGCTCCGGCAGGCCCGAAGGCAGCAGCGCGTCGCGGTAGCCGGACAGGCGGTCGACGCCCACACCCATGTCCTGGGACCCGGCGATCGTGGCGATCCCGGTGCGGCCGAGGCCCAGCAGGTGTTTGACCGCCTGCCGGGCTCCTGCCCTGTTGTCCATGTCCACGTAGCTGTAGGGGTCGAGGCCGACGGGCCGGCCGCCCAGCACGGTCGGCACGCCCATCGCCTCCAGCCTGCCCGGCAGTGGGTCCGCACCGTGGAGCGACAGCAGCAGCACGCCGTCGACGTGCTGCCCTGTCAGGTAGTGCTCGAGCCGTGCGTGCTCCTCAGGGGTGCGCGCCATCGCCAGGATGAGCTGCAACCCCGTCTCGGCCAGCGCCGAGCCGATGCCGCGGATGGTTCCCGCGAAGTACGGCTCGTCGAAGACCCGGAACTGGGACTCGGACACCACCAGTGCCACGGTGTCCGTGCGGCGCGTGACCAGCGCCCGCGCCGCACGGTTGGGCACGTAGCCCAGCTCACGGATGGCCAGCTCAACGGCCTCGCGGGCCTTGGCGCTGACGTTCGGCGAGCCATTGATGACTCTCGACACCGTGCCCCGGCCCACCCCGGCCCGAGCCGCGACTGCCTCAAGAGTCGGTCGGTTCATGGCGCCTATTCTGCCGGATGATCTCCGAGTACCAGAGCGCGCTGTCCTTGAGCAGCCGCTCCTGCGTCTCGAAGTCCACCCGAACCAGGCCGAACCGCTTGCCGTATCCCCAGGCCCACTCGAAGTTGTCCATCAGTGACCAGGCGAAATAGCCCTCGAGGGGCACGCCCGCGTCGATGGCCTCCTTGCAGGCGCCGAGATGCGCCTCCACGTACGCCCGCCGCTCCCGGTCGTGGATCCGCCCGCCGGCGAGGACGTCGTCGAAGGCGGCGCCGTTCTCCGAGACCACCATCGGGATGCGCGGATAGTCCCGCGCCACCCGGGTGAGGACCTCCACCAGGCCGCTCTCGTCGATCTCCCAGCCCATCGCCGTCACCGGGCGGCCCCCGTTGACGAACGACACGTGCTCGCTGCCGACCCACGGCGAACCCGTCTCCGTGGGGGCCGCCGCCGCCGACTGCCTGCCGCCCGGTTCTCCCGAGACCGTGAAGCGGCTGTAGTAGTTGACGAGCAGCACGTCGATGGGCGCGCTGATGATCTTCATGTCGTCGGGCTTGATGAAGTCGGTCTCGACCGGCAGGTCGTCGAGGACGTCCTGCGGGTAGCGGCCCAGCATCAGGGCGTCCAGGAAGAACCGGTTCTGCAGGCCGTCGATGCGCCGGGCCGCGTCCAGATCGGCGACGCTGTCGGTGGCGGGGGTGACGGCGTACAGGTTGACGCAGCCGCCGACGCGCCGGGCGCCCATCGCCTGCACGGCCAGCCCGTGCGCCAGGTTGAGGTGATGCGCGCCCCTGATCGCGTTCTGCGGCTCACGCCTGCCCGGGGCGTGCTCACCCGAGGCGTAGCCGAGGAACGCGGCGCACCACGGCTCGTTGACGGTGCTGAAGGTGTGCACGTGGTCCTTCAGCGCCTCGTGGACGGTCGCGGCGTAGTCGGCGAAGCAGTACGCCACGTCGCGGTTGGGCCAGCCGCCCTTGTCCTCCAGCTCCTGGGGCAGGTCCCAGTGGTAGAGGGTCAGCCACGGATCGATGCCGTGCCCGCGCAGCTCGTCGGTGAGCCGCTTGTAGAAGTCGAGCCCCTTCTGGTTGACCTTGCCGGAGCCGGTCGGCTGGATGCGCGGCCAGGAGACCGAGAAGCGATAGGCCGACAGGCCCAGCTCCGCCATGATGGCGACGTCTTCCCTGTACCGGTGGTAGTGGTCGATGGCCACGTCCGCGTGGTGGCCGTTGACGACCCGGCCCGGCGTCCTGGTGAACGTGTCCCAGATGGAGGCGCCGCGCCCGTCGTCGGAGACGGCCCCTTCGATCTGGTACGCCGAGGTCGCCGCGCCCCACGCGAACCCCGCGGGGAAGCGCAGCCCGGCACGCGTCTGTTCCTCTTGTGTCGTCACGCCTTGACCGCACCTTCCATGAGGCCGCCCACGATCTGGCGGCCGAAAGCAACGAATACTGCGATGAGCGGAATGATGGACAACGCCGTCCCCGCGAAGATCAACGTATAGTTCGTGGAGAACCGCGCGTTGAGCGAGGTGATCGCGATCTGCACGGTGGGGTTGTCCGGGGTCAGCACGATCAGCGGCCACATGAAGTCGTTCCACATGAGCATGAAGGTGTTGATGCCGAGCACGGCCATGCCGGGGCGCACCGCGGGCAGTACGACGTTCCACCAGATGCGCAGCGTGGCGGCGCCGTCCACCCGGGCGGCCTCGACCAGCTCCATCGGCACGGCCTGCCGCGTGTACTGCGTCATCAGGAACACGCCGAACCCGTTGAGCAGGTACGGCAGGATGACCGCCTTCAGCGTGCCCGTCCACTCCAGGCTCACCATGAGCCGGTAGAGCGGCACCACGCCCATCTGCTGCAGGGGCACCGCCATGGTCAGCAGCACCAGCACCAGCAGCAGGTTCCGGCCCTTGAAGTTCAGGTTCGCGAACGAGAAACCGGCCAGCGTCGAGATGATGACGACCGAGACGGTGACGACGCTCGCCACGATGAACGAGTTCGTCAGGCCCAGCAGGAACTTGGCGTCCTCGTTGTTGAGCACCGCGACGATGTTCTCGCCCAGGTTCCCGCCCGGCAGGAACGGCGGCGGCACCGCCACCGCGTCGGCGTTCGTGCGCGAGGCGATGACCAGCATCCAGTACAGCGGGAACGCCGACAGGAACACGGCCAGGCCCAGCATGACCCTGGTGAGGGTGGTCGGAGACCAGTTGGTCACTTCGTGCCTCCGATCCTGCGCACGAACAGGAAGTTGATCGCCGCGCCGATGAGGATGAGCAGGAACAGCAGCCAGGCGGCCGCGGCGGCGTAGCCGTAGTCGAACTCGCGGAAGCCCTGCTTGACGATGAACATGGCCACCGTCTGGAACTGGCCCTGCGACCCGCCGTCGACGTTGCCGTTGTAGAACGTCGTCGGCTCCGAGAACAGCGTCAGGCCGCCGATCGTGGAGTTGAGCACCACGAAGATCATGGTGGGGCGCAGCATCGGCAGCGTGATCTGCCAGAACTGCCTGCGCCGGGAGGCGCCGTCGATCGCGGCGGCCTCGTACAGGTCGCGCGGGATCGTCTGCATGCCGGCCAGGAAGATGATCGCGTTGTAGCCCGTCCAGCGCCAGTCGACCATGGTGGCGATCGCGATCCAGGACGGGATGCGCTCGGCCCGCCAGTTCGTGTTCTCGACCCCGAACAGGCCGAGGACGTAGTTGACCAGCCCCCAGTCGCGGGCGTAGAGCTGCGTGAACACCACCGCGACCGCGACCACCGACGTGACGAGCGGCAGCAGCACGCTCATCCGGATCGCCAGGCGGAACCGGAAACGCTTGTTCAGCGCGTTGGCCAGGAACAACGCCAGCAGCATCTGGGGGACGGTGGCGATGACGAACATGCCCACGGTGTTGACCACGGCACGCCAGAAGTCGTCGTCCGCCAGCAGCGCGGTGTAGTTGCCCAGGCCCGCCCATTCCGTGGTCCCGGACAGGTCGTAGTCGTAGAGCGAGTAGTAGAGCGTGAAGGCCAGCGGGAAGAGCCCGAAGGCGGCGAACAGGAGAAAGTAGGGGGACACCAGGGCGTACGGCATCGCTTTGACGTCCAGCCGGGAACGCCAGCGGTGGCCGGGCGGACGGTCACGGCGATGGGTGCTGCGCGCCGCCCGCGGAAGGGTGTCGAGGCTCATAACAGACCTTTCAGCGGCAACATGCCCGGCCCGCTTCTCGCGGGCCGGGCGGGGAGATCAGCCCGCGGCCTTCACCGCGTCGTCGACCAGCTGCTGCCAGGCCTTGTCGTGCGGGACGGAGCCGTCGTCCATGCCCTGGACGACCGACTCGATGGCGTTCTTGACCTGGGCGTGCTTCACGCCGAGGAAGACCGGCTGGAGGCTCGAGGCGGACTTGGCGAAGATCTCGCCGATGGGGGCGTCGTTGAAGAACTCGTTCTTCGCGCCCTGCACCGCCGGGTCCTGCTGCGCCTTGGTGTTGCTCGGCATGTTCCCGAAGTCGGTGAAGATGCTCGCCTCGGTCTGCGCCTGCGTCAGGTAGTCGGCGACCATGGCCGCCTCCTTCGGGTGCTTCGACTGCTTGGGCACGGCCAGCCAGGAGCCGCCCCAGTTGCCGCCGCCACCGGGCACCGCGGCCACGTCCCACTGCCCCTTGCCCGCGTCGCCGGCGTTGCCGCTGACCACGCCGAGCATCCAGGACGGGCAGCCGACCGTGGCGAACGCGCCCTTCTGGGTGCCCGCCGCCCACTCGTCGGTGAAGTTGCGCAGCTTGGCGGTCAGGCCCTGCTGGCTCATCTTCGAGGCGAAGTCGAAGGCCGTCTTGACGGCCGGGTTCTTGTCGACGATCAGGTTGTTGCTCTGGTCGAAGTAGCTGACGTTGCCGTTCTTGGCCGCCTCCTGGTACAGGACCACCTGGTACAGCGTGTTGGTGCCGTCAGCCCACTTGGTGTCCTTGACCTTCGACTGGAACTGCTGGCCGACCTTCATGAACTCGTCCCACGTCGGCCACAGCGCGCCGACCTTCTCGCGGTCCGTGGGCAGCCCGGCCTTCTTGAACAGGTCCGTGCGGTAGCACAGGCTCATGCCGCCGATGTCGGTGCCCAGGCCGAACAGCTTGCCGTCGGCGCTGACGCCGTTCTCCCACTTCCAGGCGGGGAAGTCGGCCTTGCGGGACTCCAGGCCGTACTCCTTCAGATCGGCCCACCATTCGGAGCGCGCCTTGGCCAGGCCCATGCCGCCCTCGTCGATGCCGACCACGTCGCCCGCGCCGTTGCCCGAGGTCAGCCACTGGATCATCTGGGGCCAGTACTGCTGCTCGAACTGGTCGGTCAGGTGCTCTTCCTTGATCTGGATGTCCTTGTGCTCGGCGTTCCACTTGGTGATGGCGTTCTTGTAGCCGAAGTTGGTGCCGCCGCCGAAGGTCTGCACACGGATCGTGACCGGCTCCGCCGCCGCGGAGGAGGCGGGAGCGCTGGCTGCCGGCGTACCGCCGGAACCACAGGACGCGACGGCGAGCGCCGCCGCGGCCAGGGCCGAGGCCGCGGCAAGACCGCCGCGACGCTTGCTGATCATCATGGTGGACCCCTTCTCGGGTGAATGGTGGGGAAGTGCACCGCGGCACGCGCTCCGCCGCGGTGGGAGTCTTTGGGAGCGCTCCCACAAAGGGTGCACTTACGGGGTCTGCACGTCAATCCCGCGAAACGTAACCGTTACCAATGGTGCGGTTTATAACATTGGAACGGGATTTTTCATCCTAAACACCCCAAAGAGCTGATTGGGAGCGCTCCCACCACAAGAGACATCTTTTGTGTCGCATCAAGGGCATGTCACCCGACGCCGACCCAGGCTCGAAGGCCGGAGACGCCCCGGAACCCGCGGAATGTGAGCGCTCCCAAAAATCTTTCCGCGCGGCGATCGGCCAGGGGCACGGCCGGCGCGCGAGCTCGCCCCCGGCGGCCCTCACGCGGGAGGCGGCCGGGGGCGAGCGGAGCCCCGGTTCCGGCGGGGCTCAACCGGTCTCAGTAGATCCGGTAGCAGATGTCCACCGTGCTCGGCGTGAAGTCCCGGTTCGCGTGCAGCCAGTCGCCCACGGAGTGGAACTGGCGGTCGCCGAAGGGCCCCGTGGTGTGCCCGGGGCGGCCGATCGGCTGGAACCCGAAGTAGCTGTAGAGGTTCCCGGGCCGGATCTGGCCGAACGCGCCCGCGTTCAGGGTTCCGACGGTCTTGGAGATCCCCTGTACGCCGCCGCCGGCCTCCTGGGCCTTCGACACGCACGCGAACGCGGAGCTGATGGGGAAGTCGTTGGCCCAGGTCGGGAGGCCCTCGTTGCTGGGCCCGTACCAGCCGGTGCCGCCGTAGTCGCCGGCGATCTCGGTGCACCAACTGAGCGGGCCGTACCCGGTCTCGAGCCAGGGGAGCGGGCACCAGATTCCGTTGCCCATGTTCCGGAAGTCGTCGGGGTCGGGGGCGGCGTTGGCGGGGCCGCTCGCACCGAGGATCGTGGCGAGGGCGACCGCGGCGGCGACGAGAATGCGCTTGATGACGACCATGGTGCAGGGCTCCCTTCGAGGGGCCTCGACTGAATGGACGCCCGCAGCGTAGGACCCGGCCGTCATAAGTCCGTCATAAGCTCCCCTCGCGCCCTGACCTGCGGCGCGCGCACCGGCGACCAGAGGCTCTCCCGCCGGATGGCGGGACGGTGGTCGGCGTTCGCGGGGGCCTACCGGATCAAGGGCCGCAGGCGGCGGCGCGTTCCTCCAGGAGGGCGCGTTCGCGGGCGTTGCGGGTCATTTCCGCCGCCCGCCCGAACTCCGCCCGCGCCTCCGCCATCCGCCCCAGCTTGAACAGCAGGTCCCCGCGTACGCTCGGCAGCAGGTGATAGTCCTTCAGCGCCGGCTCGTCCACGATCTGGTCGAGGAGCTCCAGCCCGACCGCGGGCCCGTAGGCCATCGACAGGGCCACGGCGCGGTTGAGCTCGACGACGGGCGAGCGCGACAGCCTGGCCAGGGCCTCGTACAGCGTCGCGATCCGGACCCAGTCGGTGTCCTGCGGGGTGACGGCCCTGGCGTGGCAGGCGGCGATGGCGGCCTGGAGGGTGTAGGGGCCCGGGGTGCCGCCGAGGGACTCGGCACGGTCGAGGGCGGTCAGGCCGCGGCCGATGAGGAGGCGGTCCCAGCGGGCCCGGTCCTGCTCCAGCAGGAGGATCGGCTCGCCCGACGGCCCCACCCGGGCCGCCGACCTCGACGCCTGGATCTCCATCAGGGCCACCAGGCCGTGCACCTCCGGCTCCTTGGGCATCAGGCCCGCCAGGACGCGGCCCAGGCGCAGGGCGTCCTCGCACAGGCCGGGACGCATCCAGTCGTCGCCCGCGGTGGCCGAGTAGCCCTCGTTGAAGATCAGGTAGATGACCTCCAGCACCGAGGACAGGCGGCCGGCCAGCTCCGCGCCCTGCGGGACCTCGAAGGGGATCTTCTTGTCGGCGAGGGTGCGCTTGGCGCGGACGACGCGCTGGGCCACGGTGGGCTCCGAGACCAGGAACGCCCGCGCGATCTCGTCCGTGGTCAGGCCGCCGAGCACGCGCAGCGTCATCGCCACCCGCGCCTCCACCGACAGCGCCGGGTGGCAGGCCGTGAAGACCAGCCGCAGCAGGTCGTCCTCGATCTCGTCGATCTCGGGTTGCTCCTCCTCGGTGTCGAGGCGGTGGCCGAGCTCGGTGAGGTGGTGCTGGAGGCGTTCGTTGCGGCGGAACAGGTCGATGGCACGGCGCTTGGAGACGGTCATCAGCCAGGCGCCCGGATTGCGCGGCACCCCGGACTCCGGCCACTGCTCCAGGGCCGCGACCAGCGCGTCCTGTGCCAGCTCCTCGGCGAGGCCGACGTCGCGCGTCATCCCGGCGAGCCCGGCGATGAGCCGGGCCGCCTCGATCCGCCAGACCGCCTCGATCGCGCGATGGGTGTCGGTAGCCGTCACCGGCCTATGAGACCAGCCGCCGCCTCGTCATCGCAACCCGCACCAGCCGCCGCCTCGTCATCGCCACCCGCCGCCAGTCGCGGCTCGTCAGGGTTCGTCGACGCGCAGGCGTTCGCGCATGGCCTCCTCGTGCGCGCGCTCCTCGGCGGGCAGCGAGTCGTCCGGTACGTCCGAGGCGTCGAACACCCGCCACACGTCCAGCCCGATCCCGTCGTGCCCCGGCGGCACCGGCACGCGCAGGGCCCACTCGATGGCCTCTTCCCGCGACTTGACCTGGATCAGCCAGAACCCGGCGATGAGCTCCTTGGCCTCCGCGAACGGCCCGTCGATCACGCTCGCCCTGCCCCCGCTGTAGGCGATCTGGGCGCCCTGCGAGCTGGGGTAGAGGCCCTCGCCCGCCAGCAGCACCCCCGCCTTGGCCAGCGACTCGTTGTAGGCGTGCATGTTGTCCACGAGCTCCTGGCTGGGCAGCACCCCGGCCTCGGTCTCCGCGTTGGCCTTGCCCACGATCATGAACTTCATCGGTGTCGTCTCCTTCGTTCCGTGCTGCCGACTGTGTTGCCGACTGTGTTGCCGACTGTGCTGCCGGCCGTGTGGCCGGTCACGCCAACGCGTCGAACGGCCGCGGCCCGGATCGACACGGCCGGGAAGATTTTCACGACGCCGAGATCCGGGCGGCTATGCCGTCCAGAACGTACTCGAGGCCGGTCTCGAACTGCCAGCCCGGATCGTTCTTGCACCGGCCCTCGTGGATGTAGCGCGAGAAGGAGGGGTAGCGGCCGGTGCCGAGCAGGTAGGTGAGCTGCGGCGCCAGGCTCGTGTACACCTGCTGCTCGTCGGACCAGCCCTGACCGGCCATGACCTGCCGCATCGCGATCTCCGAGCCGGTCATCCCGTGGATGAAGGAGCTGACGGTGGTGGCCATGGCCATCGCGGTGTCGGGGTCGAGGCCCTCCCCGGTCATGGCGCGCAGCGAGCATTCCGAGACCGCCGTGCGGTTCGGGGTGAGGGCGAGCATCGCGCTCGGCGGGAGCTGGCCGAGCCAGAGGTGGTGCAGCATCAGCTCCCGCGTCCGCACGGCGATGGCCCGCAGCGTCTCGCGCCAGCCGGCCGTGGCGGGAGGCAGCTCCAGCTCGGCGTAGACGTGGTCGACCATCAGCTCGAGCAGCTCGTCCTTGCCCGACACGTAGCGGTAGGCGGCCATCGGCGCCACTCCCAGCTCCGTGGCCAGGCGGCGCATGGTGATGGCGTCGAGCCCCTCGGCGTCCGCGACGGCCACGGCCGTGGTGGCGATCCGCTGCGGCGACAGGGTCTGGCGGGGCGTCGGCGCGGGACGTTCGAGGCGCTCCCACAGCGGAGCCCCGTCCTTCTGAGCGGCCATCAAGTCGTCCTCCTGGGCGCGATGTCGTGTACAACGTATCAGAAGTAGACAACGTACACAGTGATGTGTACGTTGTATTCGCATCGATACGTTGTACACATTGGAGTTTCCCGTGACCACCCCATTGCGCGTCGCCGTCCTGCTCGGCAGCACCAGGGACGGCCGCTTCGGCCCCGCCGTCGCGAACTGGATCCGCGCCCACCTCGACCACCGCGAGGACATGACCGCCGACGTCATCGACCTGGTCGAGACGCCGCTGCCCACCGTGTTCCCGGTGCTCGGGCAGCCGCCGGAATCGCAGGAGGCGATCAGGCTGCTGGAGGCCGTGTCCCCGAGGATGGCGCGGGCCGACGCCTTCGTGATCGTCACCCCGGAGTACAACCGCAGCTTCCCCGCCTCGCTGAAGAACGCCATCGACTGGCACGGCCGCGAGTGGCACGCCAAGCCGGTCGGCTTCGTGGCCTACGGCGGCTTCTCGGCGGGGCTGCGGGCGGTCGAGCAGCTCCGGCTCGTGCTGGCCGAGCTGCACGCCGTGACCGTGCGGGACGCCGTCGGCCTGCAGGCGCCCTGGGCCCAGATAAGCTCCGACGGCACCACCGCCGGCGCGGGCGGCGACGCGGCGGCCAAGGCCATGCTCGACCAGCTCGCGTGGTGGGGGCAGACCCTGCGCGAGGCCAGGGCCGCCCGCCCGTACACGCCATGAGCCGTTCGCTGTACGTCGGCGTCTTCGGGCTGATGCTCGGCATGTTCCTGGCCATGCTGGACGGCCTCATCGTCGGCACCGCCCTGCCCACCATCACCGGCGAGCTGGGCGGGCTGAACCACCTGTCCTGGGTCGTGACCGCGTACCTGCTGGCCACGGCGGCCACCACGCCCATCTGGGGCAAGCTCGGCGACCTGTACGGCCGCAAGGGCACGTTCATGACCGCGATCGTGATCTTCCTGGTGGGGTCCATGCTCGCCGGGCTGTCGCAGGACATCGGCCAGCTCATCGCCTTCCGCGCGGTACAGGGGCTCGGCGCGGGCGGCCTGATGGTCGGTGCCCTGTCGATCATCGGCGTGCTGGTGCCGCCCCGCGAGAGCGGCAAGGTGCAATCGATGGTCGGGGCCATGATGCCGGTCGCGTTCATCGGCGGGCCGCTGCTCGGCGGCCTGCTGACCGACCACCTGAGCTGGCGGTGGACGTTCTACGTGAACGTCCCCGTCGGGGCCGTGGCGCTGCTCGTGGTGGGGTTCGGGATCCGGCTCGCGGGGGAGCGGGTCAGAGCCCGGATCGACTACCTCGGGGCGGTGCTCCTGACCGCCGCGATCCTGGCGCTGACGCTGCTGACGAGCTGGGGCGGTGTCACGTACCCCTGGACGTCCCCGCAGATCCTGGGCCTGGGCGTGGTCGCGGCCGGGTGCCTGGCCGCCTTCGTCAGGGCCGAGCGGCGGGCCGAGGAGCCCGTCATCCCGCCCCGGCTCTTCCATGACAGGAACTTCACGCTCGCCCAGGTGCTCAGCTTCCTGGCCGGGGCCGTGATGATGGCCGTGACCGCGTACCTGCCGCAGTACCTGCAGTTCGTCCAGGGCGTCACGCCGACGGCCGGCGGGATGCTGCTGCTGCCGCTCCTGTTCGGCATGCTCGCGGCGCAGCTCGTGACCGGCCGCCTCATCAGCCGCGACGGGCGCTACCGCGTGTATCCGATCCTCGGCGGCGGTGTGCTGGTGGCGGGGGTGCTGGTGCTCACCGTGCTGGGCGTCGGGACCGGCGTCGTCCTGGTCTCCGGGCTCACGGCGATCGCCGGGGTGGGCATCGGGCTGCTGACGCAGAGCACGATGCTGCTCACCCTGAACAGCGCCGACCCCCGCGACATGGGCGCGGCCAGCGGCACCGTCACCCTGCTGCGCACCATCGGCGGCTCCCTGGGCATCTCCCTGCTCGGCGCCGTCTACGGCGCCCGCATGGAGGCCGGGCTCGGCGCCTCACTCGGGTCCGAGGCGGCGACGCGGCTGACGGAGGGCGGCGGGCTCACCCCCGAGCTGATGCCGGCGATGACCGGGGCCGTGCGGGACGCGGTGCGCGAGGCGGTCAGCGCGGGGCTGCAGGGGGTGCTGGCCGGGTCGGCGGTCCTGGCCGCCCTCGCCTTCGCCGCCGCCTGGTTCGTACGGGAGGTGCCGCTGCGCGCGGAGGCCCCCGCCGCTGAGAAATCTACAGCGTAAAGGCGGCGAGCTCGTCCAGGAACGCCCGGGCTGTCGGGGCACAATCGTGCACCGACGCCACGGCCAGGGCCAGCGAGCGGGTCATGCCCGGATCGAGCGGCCGGGTGACGACCGCGCCCAGGTCGGCGGGCAGGCCCAGGGCGGGCACGATGCTGACCCCCAGCCCGGCCGCCACCATCTCCAGGATCGCGGCCGGGCCGCCGGCCTCGAAGGCGATGTCGAGCGGCACCTGGGCGGCCTGGGCGGCGCTCATGATCAGCGGCCGGCAGCCGGCCGTGGTGAGGATGAACGGCCGCCCGGCCAGGTCGGCCAGGCGCACGGCCTTCCGGGCGGCCAGCGGGTGCCCGGCGGGCATGACGGCCAGCATGTCGTGGGTGCTCAGGTGCGCGGTGTGCAGGCCGGGGGCGGGCAGGGTGACCACGCCGACCTCGGCGGCGCCCCGGTGCAGCCATTCGCGGATGTCGTCGTCGACGCCTTCGAACAGGCGTACCCGGACCTGGGGGTAGCGGTCGGTGAACGCGCGCAGGAGCCTGGCCACGAGCGTGCCCGTGGCGCTGGGGAGGCTGGCCAAGCGCAGCTCGCCGGTGATCTGGCCGCTGGCGGCGGCCACGTCGGCGCGGATGAGGTCGAAGTGGCGCAGCGCCTCGCGGGCCCGGGTGAGGGCGCGGCGGCCGGCCTCGGTGAGGGCGATGCCGTCGCGGTGGCGTACGAACAGGGCCGCGCCCAGCTCGCGCTCCAGCGTGGCGATGGCGCGGCTGACGGCGGGCTGGGACATGCCGCTCTCCTCGGCCGCCGCCGTGAAACCGCCGCGCTCGGCGACCGCGATCAGCACCCGGAGCTGCGCTAATGTCATACCGCCATACCCTAGATGATATTTGACCGGGCCCTCTCAAGAACATCATGGTTATGGCCATGCGGAAGACGATCGAAGTGGACGGGCTGCGGGCCGGATATCTGACGGCGGGCGATCGAGGCCCGATGGTGCTGCTGCTGCACGGCACCTACTGGAGCCGGGTGTGGCGGCCGGTGCTCGGCGACCTGGCGGCGGCCGGGCTGCGGCCGGTGGCGGTGGACCTGCCCGGGCTGGGGCGTTCGGAGGGGGAGCTGACCCCGGAAACGGCCACCGTGCCCGCGCTGGCGGCCTGGGTGGCCAGGTTCGCGGCGGCGCTGGGCGCGGACGTGCCGCTCGCCGTGGCCGGGCACGACATCGGCGGCGCGGTCGCGCAGCACCTGCTGGTGGGTGACGCGCTGAAGGTGCGCAGGCTGGCGCTGGTCAACTCGGTCACGTACGACTCGTGGCCGGTGCCGGGGGTGGCCCGCTTCCGCGACCCGGCCGTGGTGGCGGCGACGACGGTCGAGGACGTGCTGGCCGCGCGCCGTACGGCGGTCACGACGGCCCTGGCCCGACCGGCGACGGAGGCCGAGCTGGCCGACTACCTCGACCCGTGGACCGACGCGCGGGTCTGCCGGTCCTGGATGGCCCTGGCCGGCGCGGCCGACAGCCGCTACACGCTCGACCTCGTCCCCGCGCTGCGCGCCGACGAGACGCCGAAGCTGCTGGTCTGGGGGGAGGACGACACGTTCCAGGAGGTACGCCACGCCGAGCGGTTCACGGCCGAGATGCCGAACACCACGCTCGTCCGGATCCCGGGGGCCGGTCACATCCCGATGGAGAACGACCCGGCCGGGGTCGCCGGCGCACTGGCGAACTTCTTCCTCAGCTGACCCAGCCCCTGAACGGGCCTTACGCCGGCGCCTTGCCCGCGAAAGGAACGTCGCAGGAGGGGCACGCTGACCCGCGTACGTGTCCGTCAGGCCGTGACCGTGACTTTACCGGCGCTCAACCCGTCAGCGGACGGTGACCAGCCGACGGCCATGACGTTCCAGAGCCAGGCCGCCGGTGTCGTGTTGGGAAATGCGACAAGCGCGCGCCTCCCTTGTGGGGAGACGCGCGCTTGTGGAAAGGCAGGGGCCCTCTCGGGCCGTCCTCGTCAGGCGGCGTACTCGGGGTAGCCGTAGCCGACGACCTGCGACTTGGGCCGGGTGCGCTCCTCGACCTTGCCGTTGCCGGTGTTGCCCTCGACGGTGGAGATGGTGCCGTTCTGGTTGTCCTTCACGACGAACCCGACGTGCTGGATGTCGCTGATGTCCTTGCTGCCGCTCCACGAGAAGAAGACGACGGCGCCGGGCTTGGCGAGGGTGCCGAAGCGGTTGTTGGCCGCGAACCACTTGGCGTGGGCGACGGTGTAGGCGTCCCAGCCCACCTGCGGGCGGGCGCCGGTCTGCTCACCGACCCAGGAGACGAACATCGAGCACCAGGCGGCGTTCAGGTACGCGGCGCGGTTGCCGCCGTCGCGGGCCACGGTCTCGGCGGCGCGCTGCGAGTTGGCGTACCACTGCTGGAACTTGGTGCCGCCGCCGCTGGCGTTCTCGGAGGTGCCCACCTGGGCCTTGGCCAGGGCGAGTACCTGACTGGCGGTGACGTTGACCTTGGTCTCTTCGGAGTGGTCGGTGCTGGCGCCGGCCTTGTGGGCGGCGATCGCGGCGGTCGGGTGCTTCGCGGCGGTGGCCGCGGCGACTCCGGTCGGGGTGTCGGCGTTGGCGGTGGCGGCGTGGCCGCCGAGGGCCGAGGCGATGATGGTGGCGCCGAGAACGGCGCGAGCGATGTTGACCTTGGGTGCAGCGGTAATAGGATGCTTGGCCATCGAGGGGGTTACTCCTTGCTTCCATGCCGCTTACCGGGTTAGCTGACGGGTTCGGGCGTGGAAGCTGCCCTACGGCACCGAAGTGCCGATTCACCCCAAAGGACTGGGTCCCCGGTTCCGCCCGGAGGCGGATTCAGCGGTCACAGGACGATCCTGTGATGTGTCGTGCGATGGTCAGACATAGCCGGACAAACCGGATGTATGTCTCAAGATGCCCCATAAGGTAATACATGAGGCAAGAGGATTACAAATCCATAAAAGCCCAGCTAGGCGACGTGCCTGTGAGCGTCGGCCGGAACCCCTGTCATGGCAAGGGATTCGTCAAGAGGCAAGATCGAGAAATTCGTTCCGCCTGCCGGCCGGGATGACGCGGTTCGGTGTGTGCCCGATCCGTTCGTGGCCGGGGATCCGCCACCGGAGCCCCACGTTCGCGGGGTCCGCGGCTTCCGTCCGCGTCGACTGGCTACAACACCGGCCTGACCAGGGTAATTCCCGGGCAATGTGATCGCCATGAAAGCGTCCTGGCGGCCGAGGTAGGGGACAACACGGGCCGCTCTGGGTTCATTCCCTGGGGCGCCGGCGGGCGGCCGCTCGTAGCGGAGCCCGCCCGCCGGGGATCCTCGTCACGTCATGTTGAAGGTGTCCGGATCCGGCCCGAAGCGCCGGCCCTTGTTCATCGCCCCGATGGCCGCGAGGTCCTCGGTGTCCAGGATGAAGCCGAACACGTCGATGTTCTCGGCGATCCGCGACGGCGTCACGGACTTGGGGATGACGACGTTGCCGACCTGCAACTGCCACCGCAGCACGATCTGCGCCGGCGTCTTGCCGTGCTTGTCCGACAGCACCTTCAGCGCCGGGTCGTCCAGCAGCCCCTTGCCCTGGCCCAGCGGGCTCCACGCCTCCGTGAGGATGCCGTTGGCCTCGTGGAAGCGCCGCATCTCCCGCTGCTGCAGGTACGGGTGCAGCTCGATCTGGTTGATGGACGGCGTGATGTCCGTCTCGTTCATGAGCCGGGTGAGCGTCTCGACCGTGAAGTTGGAGACGCCGATGGCCTTGGCCCGCCCGTCGCGGTAGATCTTCTCCATGGCCTTCCACGCCTGCACGTACTTGTCCTGCTTCGGCACGGGCCAGTGCATGAGGTAAAGATCTACGTAGTCGAGCCCCAGGCGGGCCAGGCTCTCGTCGAAGGCGGCCTCGGCGCGGCCGTGGTCGCCGTTCCACAGCTTCGTGGTGACGAACACCTTCTCGCGCGGCAGCCCGCTCTCGCGTACGGCCCGCCCCACGCCCTCCTCGTTGTCATAGGCGGCCGCGGTGTCGACGTGCCGGTAGCCGGTCTTCAGCGCCGTCCGCACGGCCTGCTCGGCCTCGTCGGCCGGAACCTGCCAGACGCCGTACCCGAGCTGCGGGATCTGCACGCCGTCCGTGTTGAGCATGAGCGAATTCATACCCTCCATTGTTCACGCCCAGTTTCTGAGCGCTTAAGGCGGCGGGGCTAGCTTGAAGCGGTCGTGAACGGGCTATCACCCGGCTGGGAGGGCAGGAGTGGTCAAACAGGCGTCGGCCTGGGTGGAGTCGCCGCTCCAGATGCTGTGCGCCGTCGAAGCCCATCATGCCGGGCTCCTCGGCCCGGTGTCCGTCGTCGTGCCCCGGGCAGGCCTGCGGCCACTGAAGGCGACCCGCCGCGAACTGCGCGCCCTCGGGCTGCCGGACGGCCTGGAGCTGGCCGAGCCCCGCGAGAGCATGCCCCGGCGCGTCCAGGCCATCGGTGACGCCTTCTCCGGCAAGGTCCAGCTCCGCTGGCTCACCTCCAGCCCCGGCCGCATCGTCATCGTGGACGACGGGCTGGCCACGCTCCGGCTGCTGGAGCTGCTCGCCGCGGGGCCGTTCCGGCCGCTGCTGCGCGCCCGCGCCAAGCCGACCAGGCTGCGCGCCGCGCTGGGGCTGGCCGCCGCGCTGCGGCTGCGCCTGAGCGACGTGTCGGTCTTCACCGCCCTGCCCGTGGACGACAAGCTGGCGGAGGGCGTCCGCCGCGCCGGCATCGACCTCGTCCGCCACGACTTCGCCTGGCTGCGCGCCCAGCCGCCCAGCGCCGAGGGCCCGGCCGAGCGCACGGTCGTGCTCGGCACCTCGCTCGTGCGCAACGGCCTGGTCCACCGCGACCACTACCTGCGCTGGCTGACCGAGCTGGCCGCGCGCGAGCCGCTCGCCTACTACCCGCACCGCCGCGAGGACCCCGTGGACGTGGCGCTGATCCGGGAGCGTCCCGGCATCACCGTCCACGACGGCGGGGCGCCCGCCGAGCTGACGCTGCGCGGCCTGGACGCCGGCCAGCGCGTGCTCAGTCTTCCCTCGACCGCGATCACCTCGCTGCGGGTGCTGCTCAGCCCGCGCGGTGTCGCCGTCGAGCCCGTGGATGTTCCCGAAGACTGGTGGACCAGCAGGGCGGCTCCCGCCCTGCGCTTGCATCTGACCGGAGTGTCCAGTTGAAAGTGTTGGCGGTCGCCGACTCCGACTCGTATCTGAAATGGGCGGCCTGCCTGCTCGGTGACCTGCCCGCGGGCTGTGTGACGGAGCTGGTCGTGGTGCGTACGCCGATCGCGCCCTCACCCGAGCAGATCGCCGCGGCGGTGAAAGAGCGGACGGGCGAGGGGGAACCCCCGCCGGTGCTGTCGGCGCGGTCCGTGCGGCGGCTGGCCGAGCGCACGCGGCCCGACGTGATCCTCCTGGCCTGTACGGGGCCGGTCGTGGACGTGCTCGTGGCCGAGGTGCTCGACGGGCTGCGCCCGCGGCCGGTGTTCGTCAGCGGGCTGCCGGGCATCTCCGTCCCGGCCACGGAGAAGGCGTGGGTGTTCCGCAGCGGCTGCGACCTGTTCGTGGTGCACAGCGAGCGCGAGGCGGCCGAGTTCTCCTCGATCGCGGCCCGGCTCGGCGGGGGCGGGGCGGTGGGCCTGGCCAGGCTGCCGTTCCTGCGCCCCGAGAGCGTCGCCCAGGGCGGCAACCGGGTGGTGTTCGCCACGCAGGCCAAGGTGCCGCGCGAGCGGGAGCAGCGCGAGCGCGTCCTGCTCGCGCTGGCCGAGCTGGCCGGGCGCAGGCCCGACCTGGACGTGGTGGTCAAGCTGCGCGCGCTGGAGGACGAGCGGCAGACGCACAACGAGCGCCACCACTACCAGCGGCTGTGGCGGGAGATGGGCGAGCCGGGCCGGCTGGCGTTCGAGGCGGGGTCGATGCACGACCAGCTCGCGCGGGCGGCCGGGTTCGTCACGGTGAGCTCGACGGCGGCGCTGGAGGCGATCGCGCTGGACGTGCCGTCGCTGGTGCTGAGCGACTTCGGCGTCAGCGCCGAGATGATCAACCTGGTGTTCGAGGGCAGCGACCTGCTGGGCACGCTGGAGGAGCTGGCCGAGGGCGGCTTCCGTACGGCGTCGCAAGCGTGGTGCGCGGCCAACTACTTCCACCCGGCCGAGCGGAACGACTGGGCGGGGCTGCTGGCCGGGCTGGTGATCGCCCGGCCGCGGGCGGCCGCGAGGTCGCTGCTCGACGGGCCCGAGCACGCCGCGGCGCGGCGCAGGGCCCGGCTCCGCGTGGAGGTCCCGCCGAAGATGCTGCGGGTGGGATACCGGGCCAAGCGCCGCATGCGCCGCTATCTCAGATCGCTGACCTGATCTTCCTGCGGATCCTGGACAGGGCGCTGGGCTTGTCGGCGAAGCCCAGCGTCTCCAGGCGCTTGCGCTTGAAATAGCGCGGGTCGAACGTGATGCTCGCCGGCCGCAGCTCCGGATACGTGTCGGCCTGCATGCAGTAGCCGACCGAGCGCACGAGGCCGGGCAGGTCCACGGCGGGCGGCTGGTCGATGTGGCCTTCGGCCGACAACCGGGGCAGCAGCGCGTCCACGATCGTGACGGGGATCCGGTTGCTGTTCTCGTACGGCGCCAGCCGCTCGAGCACCAGCTCGGTCCCGTACGAGGCCACCTTCAGCCCGAAGTAGCGCCGGGCCGTGACCAGCCCCGTGGAGAAGCAGCCCACGACCAGCTCCGGCCGCAGCGCCGCGAAGCACACCTCGGCCGGCACGCTCTCCCCGGCCACCGCGAGCTTGACGCCCAGGGGCCCGGCCGCGGCGCGCAGGAGCTGGGCGTGCCGCCGCCCGGCGGCCGGGTGCGGCTTGAACACGACGCTGGTGTGCCCGCGGGCGGCCAGCGCCTTGAGCATGGTCTCGTGCAGCCCGGCCTCCTCCTCCGGCGTGACGATCTCCAGCGCCGACAGGTACTGGCCGAGGATGATCGCCTGCCCGGGAAGCGTGTCGGGGGCGGTGGCGGTGACCTCGTGCACGATCGACAGGAAGCGCTCGTCGGGCAGGATCTCGGGGGCGACGCCGTACTCGCTGAGCAGCAGCGGCGTCAGCCCCGGCACCAGGTCCAGGTGGATGAGCCGGGTGATGCGGCGGAAGATCTCCGCGGGCAGCGGGTCGCGGGTGGGGCCGTAGCTCATGAGCCCGTCGGAGTAGACCGTGATGGGGCAGTCGCGGACGAGCCCGGCGATCGTCCGGGCCGGAGGCACCGCGATCGACTCCAGCACCAGTTCCTCGACCTGGTCCAGCCCCCAGTGGGAGCGGATGAGGCGCTCGGTCATGGGCACCTCGATGACCCGCGCCCGCCAGTCCGACGGGTGCAGCGGCGCGATGAGCTCGTTCCACGAGTGGATCTCGTCGAAGCGGGAGCGCAGCACGGCGAAGCCGGGCGTCTTGTCCAGCGGCATGGCCACCTCGGGGATGGCCGCGTTGTTCGAGACGATGAGCACGCGGCGGCCGTCACCGAAGCGGCCGTCGTCGATGGCGGCCGCCAGCGACATCGCTCCGAACAGCGTCGAGGCGTAGAAGACCTTCACGATGTCTCCTCCCGGTCGCGGCGGACCCGGACGTGCGGGCTGGGGGGCAGATCGGGCACGAGGGCGCGCAGCGTGGTCTCGCGTTCGACGGACATCCGCGCCACCGACTCGGCCACCAGCCGCGGCGGCAGGCTCCGCACCATCTGCGCGCCCCGCTCCTCGAAGCGGGCGCGCAGCGCCGGTGTGAACCGGTCGGCGATCTCCAGGTGGTGGGCGAGCAGCGCGCAGAAGTTCCGCGCCGCCTTGGGCAGGAACTCCGGCTCGAGGTCCTTGAAGACCAGCTCGAACGCGTCGAAGAAGTGGAGCTGGCGCTCGTCGCCGACCTGCGTCAGCGACCCGGACACGAGCCGCCGGTAGAACAGCCCGGCCAGCGACACCACCGCGAACGTGGCGGCCTCGCGGTGCAGCCGCCAGATCCACGGCCGGTCCTCGGCGGTGTGCAGCGACCCGGGGAAGTGCAGCAGGTCGCGCAGGGAGCGCCGGTAGATGCCGGCCCACGCGTACGGGTAGTCGACCATGGTCCGCATGCCCGCGGGCAGGATGGCGTCGCGAGGATCGAGCACCGCGCCCCGCCGCGCCAGCGGTGCGCGGTGCACGACCCGTTTACGGCCCTCCACCTGGACGTGGTCGGCGCGCACGAAGTCGCAGCCGAGCCCGTCGATGGCCTCGACGAGCCGTGTCAGGTAGCCGGGGGCGAGCCAGTCGTCGGCGTCCATGAACGTGACGTACCGGCCGGTCGCGGCCGACAGGCCCGTGTTGCGCGCGTCCGCCAGCCCGACGGGGGAGGGGTTGCGCAACACGGTGAGCCCGGGGAGCTCGCGGACGAAGTCGTCCGCGATGTCCCCTGTGGCGTCCGTGGACCCGTCGTTCACGACGATGAACTCGAAGTCGCGCCGGGCGTTGCGGCAGAGCGAGGTGAGCGCGTCGGCGATGTACCGCTCGCCGTTCAGCACCGGCACGACGACCGAGAGCGTGATCAATGTGGGATTCTCCTGGGGGGTACGGACGGTCTAGACGGTCACCCGGCGCAGGCGGGCCTTCGGGGCCTCCTCGCCGGGGAAGACGCGCTTGACGCCGTCGCCCATGGCCTGCTCGATGATGCGGATGTCGCGTACCAGGTGTTCGAGGCCGGAGGGCTCCAGCGAGGCCGCGTGGTCGGAGCCCCACATGGTGCGGTCGAGCGTGATGTGCCGCTCCACGCAGACCGCGCCGAGCGTGACCGCCGCCAGCGAGATCTGCAGGCCGCGCTCGTGGCCGGAGTAGCCGACGGGGACGCCGTAGCGCTCCTTGAGCGTGGTGATCGTGCGCAGGTTCGCCTCCTCGGGAGGCAGCGGGTACGTGGACGTCGCGTGCATCATGATCAGCTTGCCGGTGCCGAGGATCTCGACGGCCTGGTCGATCTCCGACAGCGTGGACATGCCGGTCGACAGGATGATCGGCTTGCCGGTGGCGGCCAGGACGCGCAGCAGCTCGTGGTCGGCGACGCTGGCCGAGGCCACCTTGTGCACCAGGACGTCCATCTCCTCCAGGAACTCCACGGAGGGCACGTCCCACGGCGAGGCGAACCAGTGCAGCCCGCGCTCGTCACAGTATTTCGCGATCTGGCGGTACTCGTCGCGGCCGAACTCGGTCCGCTCCTTGTACTCCAGGTAGGTCATCTCGCCCCACGGCGTCTGCCGGATCTGGCCCTTCTGCTCCTCGGGCACGCAGATCGCGGGAGTGCGCTTCTGGAACTTGACCGCCTGGCAGCCGGCCTCGGCCGCCACGTCGATGAGCTGCCTGGCCAGGTCGAGGTCGCCGTTGTGGTTGATGCCGATCTCGCCGATGACGTACACGGGCTCGCCGTGGCCGACCAGGACGTCACCGATCGCCACGGGGCCGAAGTGCGGCCGGACGCGGATCTCGGCGACCGGCGGCTCGGGCCGGGCGGCGACGACGCGGTCGCACAGCTCGCGCACCGCGCCGGACCCGCCGGCGCTGGTCAGCACCACGCGGGCGGCGGCGCGCACGCGCGGGTGGGCGTCGGGCGTGGCGATGGGCCAGCCGACCTCGCCCATCGGGCCCAGGTCGTTGACGTCGTTGCCGACGTAGGCCACGCGGGCCGGGTCGAGGCCCTCGATGGTGAGCCAGTCGCGCAGCACGGTGCGCTTCTCCGCCAGGCCCTGCAGCACGGGCACGCCCAGCTTGCGGGCGCGGGCGGCCACCACCGGGTTGTGCTCGGTGGACATGATCAGCACCTTCACGCCGGAGCGCTTCAGCAGCGAGACGCCCATCCCGTCGGAGCGGCTGACCAGCACCATCTCGCGGCCGTCGGAGTCGACGTAGGCGCGGTCGTCGGTGTGCACGCCGTCGAAGTCGGTGATGACGGCGTCCACGTCGATCGGCTCGGGCGTGTCCACGAACGGGGCGAGCGCGCGTACGAGCTCCAGGTCCTCCGGGTTGTCGATCTCCATGGCGTGCTGCGCCGGCACCGGCTGCACGGCGACCTCGCCGAAGAAGCGGTGGCCGTGCGCGCGCAGGCCCGCGGTGCGCATGACGTAGAAGGCGCCGTTCTCGCGGAACTGGGGCTCACGGTCCTGCCGGCGCTGCCGGACGGCCGGGTCGTGGTTGATCCCGCCCCCGGCCGCGGTCCAGAGGAACTCATGCGTCGGCAGGCCGGACACCACGGAGTCGGCCTCGCCGTCGAGCACCATGCGCACCGCGGCGGAGAGGTTCTCGGGGTCGATGAACGCGCTCGTGCACTGCACGAGCACGACGACCTCGGGGTCCTCACCGAGCGTGTCCAGCGCGTGCAGCACGGCGGACTCGCTGGAGGCGGTGGCGCCGCTCAGCTCCTCGGGGCGCTGCACCACGATCGCGCCCGCCTGCCTGGCGGTCTCGGCGATCCCGTCGTGGTCGGTGCTGACCACGACCTGGTCCACGAGCTCGGCGCGCAGGGACGCGCGCACCGCCCTGGTGACCAGCGGGACGCCCCCGACCAGGGCGAGGTTCTTCAGGGGTACGCCCGCCGAACCTCCGCGGGCGGGAACTACGGCCAGGACTCGCAAGGTGTGTCTCCTCAGTGCATCGGATTGCACCCAGAAGCTAGAGGGCTGGATTGAACGGCCAGCGTCACCGTCATTAACTTTCCATGGGGATCCGGTAGAGCAACTCTGGCCGGCCCACTCCGCCGTACTGGGGAATGCGGACCGCCGTACCCCTTTCGACCAGGTATTCCAGGTAGCGGCGGGCCGTCACACGGGACACTCCGATCGCGTCCGCCACACCCTGCGCGGCCATCCCGTGCGGGTGCTCGCGAAGCTGCGCGGCCACGCTGTCGAGGGTGTCCTTGGCCATGCCTTTGGGCAGCTCCGAGCTGCCGCGCAGGGTGCCGAGCACCCGGTCCACGTCGCCCTGCCCGACGGCCAGCCCCGCCTCCTCCTTGAACCGGGCGTAACGCGTGAGCTTCTCGGCGAGTGTCGCGTACGTGAACGGTTTGAGCAGGTATTGGGAGATTCCGAGCGACACCGCTGAACGGACCATGGCCAGGTCGCGCGCGGAGGTGACGGCGATGACGTCGCACATGAGGCCGCCAGCGCGCACCGCCCGGCACACCTCCAGGCCGTGCATGTCGGGCAGGTACAGGTCGAGCAGGATGAGGTCGACGGGCCGGCGGCGCAGGAACCGCAGCGCCTCGCCGCCCGACCTGACCACCCCGGCCACCTCGAAGCCGGGCACGCGCTCGACGTAGATGCGGTTGGCCTCGGCGGTGATCTCCTCGTCCTCGACCACCAGTACGGAGATCATCGCGCCGGCTCCGGCACGGGCAGGCGGACGGTGAACGCCGAGCCCGCCACCTCGATGCTGCCGCCCAGCCGCCGCACCGCCTGCCCCACCAGGGCCAGCCCGAGCCCGCGCCCGTCGCCCTTGGTCGTCCAGCCCTTCTCGAACGCCGCCGTGTCGGCCGGCCCCGGCCCGTCGTCGGACACCCGGATCAGGACGCCCGCCTCGTCGGCGCGCAGGTGCACCTCCACGCGGGTGGCCGCGTCGATGGCGTTGTCGATCAGGTTGCCCACGATCGTGACCAGCTCGCGCGGGTCGAGGCCCAGGTCGTCGAGCTCGCTGTCCTGGGTGAGGACCAGCTCGCCGCCGCGCTCGGCCGCCTCGGCGGTCTTGCCCAGCAGCAGCGCCGCCAGCACCGGCTCGCGGACCGCGCCCACCACCCGGTCGGTCAGCTCCTGCGCGGCCCGCAGCTCGGCCGTGCCCAGGGCCACCGCCTGCTCGGTACGGCCCAGCTCCACCAGCGTGATGACCGTGTGCAGCCGGTTGGCCGCCTCGTGCGCGGCCGAGCGCAGCGAGTCGGCGAAGCCGCGCTCGGCGTCGAGCTGGCCGGTCAGCGCCTGCAGCTCGGTGTGGTCGCGTACGGTGACGACCGTGCCCAGCCGGCTGGCCGCGCTGTTGACCGCGAGCACCCGTTCGCCGACCAGGTGGACCCGCTCCTCGTCGTCGGCGAGCACCTCCGCCAGGCCCAGCTCGCCCACGTGCCGGCCCTCGGCGTCGGCGGGCAGGCCGAGCAGCAGCCGGGCCGCGTCGTTGCACAGCGTCAGCGTGCCGTCCCTGCCGACCAGCAGCAGGCCCTCCCTGACCGCGTGCAGGACGGCGTCGTGGTGCTCGTGGATGCGGCCCAGCTCGACCGGGCCCAGGCCGTGCGTCTGGCGGCGCAGCCGCGCGGTCACCAGCCACGTCCCGGCCGCGCCCAGGGAGAGTGCGACCGCCACGAGCAGCCCGGCCCAGGCGAGCTGGTCGCGCAGTCTGGCGCTGATCTTGTCGACCGTGATGCCGGCGCTGACCAGCGCCGGTATCCGGCCGCCGGCCACGACCGGCGTCACCGCCCGCTCGGACGGGCCGAGCGTGCCGGTGTAGGTCTCGGTGAACGTCTCGCCCGCCAGCGCCCGCTCGGTGTGCCCGCGGAACCGCTTGCCGATCTCGGCCCGGTTCGGGTGGGTGTAGCGGGTGCCGTCCGGCTTCATGATGGTGACGAAGTCGACCCCCGTGGCCAGGCGCACCCGCTCCGCGTACGGCTGCAGCCGCGCGCTCGGGTCCGCGTCGTCGATGGCGTCCAGCACGTCGGGGGAGGCCGCCACGCTGACCGCGACGGCGACGGCCGTGCGGTCGGCCTCCTCGGTGAGCAGCTCGTGGGCCTGCACCAGCGCGAGCGCCGCGCCGCCCGCCACCGTGACGACGACCACGAGCAGCTGCAGGACCAGCATCTGTCCCGCCAGGCTCCAGCTCCGCATCCGGCACCCCCCGTCTGACATCTCCCGTGAACGAAACTTACGCAATGGTGACCTGCATCACGTGTGAGGCGCATAGTCGCACAACGAGAAGGTCCCTCAAAAACCGCCGGAGACCCCCCTATGCGTGATCGCACCCGTTATCTGTACCTGGCCGTCATCGTGGCGGTCCTGCTCGGCATCATGGTCGGGTTCATCTGGCCCGACGTCGGCAAGGAGCTCAAGCCCCTCGGCACCGGGTTCGTGGCCCTGATCCAGATGGTGATCGGCCCCATCATCTTCTGCACGATCGTGCTCGGAGTCGGGTCGGTCCGGCAGGCGGCCCAGGTCGGCAAGGTGGGCGGGCTGGCCCTAGGGTACTTCATCGCCATGTCCACGGTCGCGCTGGTGATCGGCCTGGTCGTGGGCAACCTCATCGACCCGGGCGCGGGGCTGCAGATCTCCGACACCGCCCGGCAGGCCGCGGTGGCCGAGGCGGCCAAGGGCGAGGCGTCCAGCACGGTCGACTTCGTGCTGGGCATCATCCCCGAGACGGTGGTCTCGGCGCTGACCGACGGCTCGGTGCTGCAGGCGCTGCTCGTGGCGCTGCTGACCGGGTTCGCGCTGCAGGCGATGGGCCCCAAGGGCGCGCCGATCCTGCGCGGGGTGGAGCACCTGCAGCGGCTCGTGTTCCGGATCCTCGCCATGATCATGTGGGCCGCTCCGGTGGGCGCGTTCGGCGCGATCGCCGCCGTGGTGGGCGCCACCGGCATCGAGGCGCTCAAGAGCCTGGCGATCATCATGATCGCCTTCTACGTGACCTGCGTGCTGTTCGTCGGCGTCGTGCTCGGCACGGTCCTGTGGCTGGTCGCCCGGATCAACCTGTGGTCGCTGCTGCGCTACCTGGGCCGCGAGTTCCTGCTCATCCTGTCCACCTCGTCGTCCGAGACGGCCCTGCCCCGGCTCATCGCCAAGATGGAGCACCTGGGCGTGAGCAAGACCGTGGCCGGCATCACGGTGCCGACCGGCTACTCCTTCAACCTCGACGGCACCGCGATCTACCTGACGATGGCCACGCTGTTCATCGCCACGGCCACCGGGTCGCCGCTGGAGTTCGGCGAGCAGCTCGCGCTGCTGCTGTTCATGATGATCGCGTCCAAGGGCGCGGCGGGCGTGACGGGCGCCGGCCTGGCCACGCTGGCCGGCGGCCTGCAGGCGCACCGGCCGGAGCTGGTCGACGGCGTCGGCCTCATCGTGGGCATCGACCGCTTCATGTCCGAGGCCCGCGCGCTGACGAACTTCGCCGGCAACGCCGTGGCCACCGTGCTGGTCGGCACCTGGACCGGCGAGTTCGACCGGGAACGCGCCGGCCAGGTGCTGGCCGGGCAGGCTCCGTTCGACGAGGCCACGCTGCTGGACGACGACGATGAGCCCCAGGCCGAACGGGAGAAGGAGATGTCGCCCGCCTAGGGATCGCGGCCAGGCCCGGCGGGGTGAGCTCGAAGTCGCCGAAGAAGGCGGCGATCTCCCCGCCGGGCCGCGGCGTGAACCAGCGTTGGCCACCACGCGGCCCCGGGGGCGTGGCGGTGGGCCACCTCGCGCACGTTCTCCGCGCCGGCGGGCCCGACCCCGGACGCCCCGCCCGCTTCAGACCGCCGGAAGGCGCAGGACGAATCGGGCGCCACCCTCGCAGTCCTCCACGCAGATCTGGCCGCGGTGCGCCATCGCCACGTCCCGCGCGATGGCCAGGCCCAGCCCCGTGCCGCCGGTGTCGCGGCTGCGGGCGGCGTCCAGGCGGGTGAAGCGCTCGAAGATGCGATCGCGGTCCTCCGCGGAGATCTCCACGCCGTCGTTCTCGACCGCCAGCACGGCCGTCTCGCCGCCCTCCAAGGTCACCGTGACCAGGACGCGGCTCTCGGCGTGCCGCTGGGCGTTGTCGAGCAGGTTCGTCAGCACCCTGGCGAGCTGGACCCGTACGCCCTCGACCGCCACGCCCTCGGCCAGTTCGGCCCGCACGGGCACCTTGTCGTTGCGCACGGCCAGCTCCTGGCGGACGAGCCCGGCCAGGTCGATGCGCTCCCTGGCCACGTCCACCCGGGAGCCGATCCGGGCCAGCAGCAGCAGGTCCGTGATGATGGCCTCCAGCCGGTCGGTGTCGCGCAGCGCGCCCTCCACCAGCGCCCGCACGTCGGTCTCCTCCGGATAGAGCTGGGCGCTCTCGAGCTGGGCGCGCAGCCCGGCGATGGGCGTGCGCAGCTCGTGCGAGGCGTCGGAGGCGAACTGGCGCTGTTGCTCGGCCGAGCGTTCCAGGCGGGCCAGCGTGCTGTTGACGGAACGGGCGAGCTGGGCCACCTCGTCGTCACCCGGCGGCTGCGCGACGCGGTGGCTCAGGTCGCCGGCGTGCACGGCGTCCAGCTCGGCCCGCAGGGTCGCCACCGGCCGCAGCGCCCGGCCGGTCACCAGCCACGTCGCCCACGCGGCCAGCGCGACGAGGAGGGCGATCTCCGAGAACACGATGGTCTCGAGGGCGCGGGTGTCGAGCACGCTGGGCGTGCTGCGGCCCGCGTAGACGATGGGCGAGTCGGCCGACATCGTCACCTTGACCGCCGACAGGTACACGCACTCGGTCGGCAGGCAGTTCGTCGTGCTGACGACCTGGTCCTCCGACGTGGGACGCACGTCGGAGAGCGGCGGCAGGTTCCTGGCCCCGTCGCTGGCGGCCAGGAAGCGCCCGTCGGGCCCGACGACCTGGATCAGGTCCACGGTCGGGTCGGTCACCGGGATGGCGGCGCCCATGGGCAGCGTGCCGCCGCGCATCTCGTACGCGATCCGTTCGGCGGTGTTCCGGGTGTCGGCGAACACGCTGGCCGCGACCAGGGACCTCGACACGGTCACCCCGCCGATGCCCACGGGGATCAGCACGAGGGCGGCTACGGCCGTCGCGATGAGCGTGACGCGTGCGCGCAGGGACCTGGCCCACCAGGGTGCCACCCCCTGAGGTTACCGAGGGTGATCGCCATGATTTGTCGGGTTAAGGGAAAGGTTCGCCCAATCGTCAGCGTTGCAGCCAGACCGTGGTGTCCGGCGGGAGCGTGCCGTCGCCGGGCAGCGGGCCGCTGGACAGCAGCGTGTGCCCGGCCACGCCGAGGGCCACCGGCTCCTCGCCCGTGTTGAGCATCACCACCAGCCCGGGGTCGCGCTCGATGGCCAGCACGTCCTTGGGAGAGTCGAGCCAGGTCAGCGTGCCGCCGCCGAGGGCTGGGTGCGCCTTGCGCAGCCTGAGCGCCGCGCGGTAGAGGTTCAGCGTGGAGGCGGGGTCGTTCTCCTGGGCCTCGGCCGACAGCGCCGTCCACGCGGCGGGCATCGGCAGCCACGGGTTCCGCCAGCCCATGTCGCCCGAGGCGGTCCACGGGATCGGCACCCGGCAGCCGTCGCGGCTCTGGCCGCGGCGCCGGAACGCCGGGTCCTGGCGCAGCTCGTCGGGCAGGTCGAGCACCTCGGGCAGCCCCAGCTCCTCGCCGTTGTAGAGGTAGGCCGAGCCGGGCAGGGCCAGCATGAGCAGCGTGGCCGCGCGGGCGCGGGCCAGGCCGCCGTGGCGGGTGACGTGGCGGGGCTTGTCGTGGTTCGACAGCACCCACGTGGTGGGCGCGCCGACCAGCTCGGCCTCCTTCAGCGACTTCTCGATCACGGTACGGAACGACTTGGCGTGGAAGTCGGCCATCATGAACTCGAAGTTGAACGCCTGGTGCAGCTCGTCCGGGCCCACATAGCGGGCCAGCCGCTCCGGCGACGACACCCACGCCTCGGCCACGGCCATCCGGCCGCCCGGGTAGGAGTCGAGGATCGGCCGCCACTCGCGGTAGATGTCGTGCACGCCGTCCTGGTCGAAGTAGGGCACCTGCTCGTCACCGAGCATCTCGGCCTGCGGGCCGTCCTTCTGCCCCACGTCGGGCAGGCCGTCGGCCTTGACCATGCCGTGCGCCACGTCGATCCGGAAGCCGTCCACGCCCCGGTCGAGCCAGAAGCGCAGGATGTCGCGGAACTCGGCGCGCACCTCCGGGTTGTCCCAGTTGAGGTCGGGCTGCTCGGGCGCGAACAGGTGCAGGTACCACTGCCCGTCCTCGACCTGCGTCCACGCCGGGCCGCCGAAGATCGACTCCCAGTCGTTGGGGCGGTCGCGGAAGACGTACCGGTCGCGCAGCCCGGCCTTGAACCAGGCGTGCTGGTCGGAGGAGTGGTTCGGGACCAGGTCCACGATGACCCGGACGCCCTTGGCGTGCGCGTCGGCGACGAGCGCGTCGAAGTCGGCCAGCGAGCCGAACATGGGGTCCACGTCCCGGTAGTCGGCCACGTCGTAGCCGCCGTCGGCCATCGGCGAGGTGTAGAACGGGCTCAGCCAGATGGCGTCCACGCCCAGCTCGGCGAGGTAGTCCAGGCGGACGCGCACGCCCTCGAGGTCTCCCGTGCCGTCGCCGTCGGCGTCGGCGAAACTGCGCGGATAGACCTGGTAAACGACGGCGTCACGCCACCAGTCGTCGTTGCCGAGCATGGGTGTCCTTCCCGCTGATGGCCCGAGATGTCGGGTGATGTCCTGGTGAAGGATGTCGCGATCGCCCATCATGGTCAAGCGCAAGTTTCGGAAAGTTGCAAATCTTCCCGAAAGCCGGGGAATCGAGGTAGTCGCGAGGTCAGGGGGCCGGGGCGGGGTGGTGATCGGGTAAATCTCTTTCGCAAGTTCTTCCAATTCTTGCAAAGAGCCGCTAACGTCCCGGAAACGTTCGGCCTACTTCTTCGGCGGCGGCGCACGGGCCGTTCCCCGCCGGCAGCCCCCAGGTGGGGGCCACCGACCTGCTCATCACCTACACGTTCAGGCTGGCCTTCGGCGCGGGCGGCGCGCAGTTCGGGTTCGCGGCGGCGATCTCGGTGTTCATCTTCGCGATCGTGGCGCTCATCTCGGCCGTCGCGTTCCGCCGCACCCGCAGGCAGGAGGAGGTCTACTCATGAGGATGGCGCTCCGGCACGTCTTCGTGCTCGTGATGTGCGCGTTCGCGCTGTTCCCGATCGTGCTCGTGGTCTCCGCCGCGATCAACCCCATGGGCACGCTGGCCTCCACCGACCTGCTGCCGTCGGGCGCGAGCCTGAACAACCTCGTCAACCTGCTGACCTCCGACACCTACCCGTTCGGCCGGTGGTTCTTCAACTCGGTGTTCATCGCGCTGATGGCCTCGTTCGCGAGCCTGCTGCTGTCGATGTTCGCCGCGTACGCCTTCAGCCGCATGCGCTTCGCCGGCCGCCGCGCCGGGCTGCTGGCGCTGCTGCTCATCCAGATGTTCCCGCAGTTCCTGGCCATCGTGACGATCTTCATGATCTTCACCGAGGTCACCGAGCGCTACCCGGCCTTCGGCTTCAACACCGTGTGGGGCCTGGTGCTGCTCTACCTCGGCGGCGCGCTCGGCGTGAACACCTGGCTGATGAAGGGCTTCCTCGACACCGTGCCCAAAGAGCTGGACGAGGCCGCCACCGTGGACGGGGCCACGCACGCGCAGATCTTCTGGCGGATCATCATGCCGCTGGTCACGCCCATCCTGGCGGTCACCGCGCTGCTGGCCTTCATCGGCACGATGAGCGAGTTCCTCATGGCCAACGTGTTCCTGCGCGACCCCGAGAGCAAGACCCTCGCCGTCGGCATGTACGGCATGATCGCCGGCGACCACCGCAACGCGAACTTCGGCATGTTCGCCGCGGCCACGCTGCTCACCGCCATTCCGACCGTCGGTGTGTTCCTCTGGTTGCAGAAGCACATCGTCTCCGGCCTGACCGCCGGAGCCGTCAAGGGATAGGTGCATTGCGTTATCTGGGGGAGCCGCACCACGACGGCTCGGCTCTGTACGTCTCCGACCAGGCGCCCGCGCTCGGCTCACGGGTGACGCTCTGGCTGCGGGCGCCGCCGGCCGCCGGCGTCACGGGCGTGCACGTGCGCAACGTGCACGACGGCGAGCCGCGCTACCTCCCGGCGGCCGTGGACGGCACCCGCCGGGACGCGGGCGGGTACGGCGGCACCGACGTCTGGTGGCGAGCCGAGATCACCGCGGTCAACCCCGTCACCCCGTACCGCTTCCTGCTGCACACCCGCGGCGGCCAGGCGTGGCTGACCGCGGCCGGGACCGCCGCGCGCGACCTGCCCGACCTGCCCGACTGGGCGCTGCCGCGCGACTGGGACCGCGACCCCGTCATCCCCAGCGGCCCCGGCACCTCGCGGCAGCTCTACGGCGGCGACCTCGACGGCGTCGTCCGGCGGCTCGACCACATCCAGAGCCTCGGCGCCGACACCGTCTACCTGACGCCGATCTTCCCGGCCCGCTCCAACCACCGCTACAACGCCTCCACCTTCGAGCACGTCGACCCGCTGCTCGGCGGCGACGCGGCCCTGCACCGCTTGTCGGCCGCGCTGCACGGGCGCGGCATGCGGCTGCTCGGCGACCTCACCACCAACCACTGCGGCGACACGCACGAGTGGTTCACCGCCGCCGTGTCCGACGTCAACGCCGTCGAACGCGAGATGTTCTACTTCGACCCCGACACCGGCGACTACGAGTCCTGGTGGGGTGTCAAGACGCTGCCCAAGCTCAACTGGGGCAGCGAGCTCGTGCGTTCGAGCATGCGGGCGGTGCTGAAGAAGTGGCTCGGCCCGCTCGACGGCTGGCGCGTCGACGTGGCCAACATGACCGGCAGGCGCGCGGGCGACGACCACAACCACGAGGTCGCCGCCCTGCTGCGGGCCGAGCTCGGGCCCGAGGCCGCCCTCATCGCCGAGCACAACCACGACGCCTCGGCCGACCTCGACCGCGACGGCTGGCACGGCACCATGAACTACGGCGGCTTCACCCGGCCCGTCTGGGCCTGGCTGCGCGGTCCCGAGCTGGACCTGGAGCACTTCCTCGGCGTGCCGGGCGGCGTGCCCGAGCGCGACGGCACGGCCACGCTGGCCACGTTCCGGGCGTTCGGCTCGCGGATGTCGTGGCGCTCGCTCGTGCACTCCTGGCACCTGCTCGACTCCCACGACTCGCCTCGCGTACGCACCGTCACCGGCTCGCGCGAGCGCCACCTGCTCGCGCTGGGCCTGCAGGCCACGCTGCCGGGCACGCCCATGGTCTTCGCCGGCAGCGAGTTCGGCCTGACCGGCGTGAACGGCGAGCACTCCCGCACCCCGATGCCCTGGAACCGGCCCCACGACCAGGACCTTGAGACGCTGGCCGGCCACCGCGAGCTGCTCGGGCTGCGCCGGGCCGAGCCCGCCCTGCGTCGCGGCGGCCTGCGCTGGCTGCACGCCGACGCGGACTGCCTGGTCTTCGCGCGCGAGACGTACGAGGAGTCGATCCTCGTGTGCGTACGCCGCGCGCCCGGCGAGCCGCTGCCGATCGGCGCCCACGCCACCGCCCTATACCACGCCCAGGACGGCGACGTCATCCCGGGTGATGGACCTTCGTTGCGTCTCTGGCGTCTCACGCGTTGACCACGCTACGGTTGCCTCTGCCCAGAATTCAGTATTCAACTAGATAGTGGTGTGCCCGCATGAGGTTGCTCTCCGTAGCCGTTCTGGCCTCGTTCCTGCCTGCCGTGCCGTCCGCCGCCCTCGCCCAGAGCGGCGCTCAAGCGGGCACCACCTACTACGTCGACTCGAAGGCGGGAGACGACGGCGCGGCCGGAACCAGCGCCGCCACCGCCTGGAAGTCGCTCGACAACGTCAACGCCGCCGAGCTCAAGCCGGGCGACACCGTCAGCTTCAAGCGCGGCAGCCGCTTCACCGGCCCGCTCACGCTGGCCGCCAAGGGCACCGCCGCCAAGCCCATCGTCGTCCAGGCCTATGGCACCGGCGCCCTCGCCAGGATCAGCGGCGGTGAGAACGACTGCGTGGTGGTCAACGGCAACCACTGGCGCGTCAGCGGCCTGCGCGCCTCCGGCTGCCGCTGGGCCGGGTTCGAGGTCGGCGGCGACTCCAACGAGCTGATCGGCGTACAGGCCGACCGCAACATCGCCGGCGTGCACGTCACGCCGTCCGGCTCCCGCAACACCGTCCGCGACAGCGTCCTGACCGACAACAACAAGATGAGCGTCAACGACGACGGCGGCGACAACGACTCCGGCGCCTTCGGCGTGCTCCTCAACGGCGACGACAACGTGGTCACCGGCAACACCATCTCCGGCAGCTTCGCCAAGAGCGCCGACTACGGCATGGACGGCGCCGCCGTCGAGATCTTCGGCGGCGACCGCAACGTGGTCACCCACAACACCTCCAGGAACAACGAGACGTTCACCGAGCTCGGCGCGAAGAAGGGCAGCACCGCCACCGGCAACGTCTTCGCCTTCAACGTCGTCACCTCCTCCCACAGCCGCGGCTCCTTCCTCATCACCCGCGGCCCCCGTCACATCGTGGGCCCCGTCAAGGGCACGATCGCCGCGCACAACTCGGTCTACCTGCCGGCCAGGAACACCATCGGCTGGTCCTGCCACGACGGCTGCTCGCCCTCGATCCTGAAGTTGCGCAACAACGCGATCGTGGTCGGCGGCGAGTCCGGCTGGGAGGACGGCAAGGGCGCCGACGAGGCGGGCAGCGTCTACAAGGGCCGCAAGGCCAGGTTCAAGCTCGGGCCGAAGTCCGTGATGGCCGACCCCAAGTTCGTCTCCCGTACGGACCTGCGCCTGCGTCCCGGCTCCCCGGCGCTCGACCGCGGCGTGCCCCTCGGCCCGCAGTGGTACGGCGGCAAATCCTTCGCCAAAGACGCCGCCGGCAAGCCCCTGCCCGCCACTCCGGACGCCGGCGCCTACCAATACTGACGGGCACGCCTTTTTCTCGCTCATGCCGCTTGGGCATGAGCGGGAATTGACGACGTGGGCTCTCCGACTCCGAGAAAATCCACGGTGCGCGTCGCGATTATCGTGGCCCTCGTGGCGGTGCTCGCCGCGACCGTGCGCGTGGTGTGGACCGTCATCGACAACAGCGCGCAAACGTGGCGGAGCGGCGCGCCGCACGAGGAGTTGCTCGGCGTGAGCGACGGCGGCGTCTTCTTCAACGACGCCGCCGAAGAACCCGACGCGGGCCGCAAGGCCATCATCAACCGGATCAACCGGATCCAGGAGAAGATCCAGCGCGAAAACCAGCGGGTCGCCCAGGCCGGCCCCTACGTCAAGGCCGTCCTGCTGATGCCGCTCACCGTCTCCGCGGGCGCGTCCTCGGCCATCACCCTGGAGCAGATCGAGCACGCGCTCCAGGGCTCCTACACCGCGCTGGTGCGGGCCAACACCACGACCAACTTCGGCGACTACAAGCAGGTCGGGCTGCAGTTGCTGCTCGCCAACCAGGGCAGCAGGCAAGACGTCGGCGACCGGCTGTCCGGCAAGGTGCTGGGCGTTTCGGAGGAGCGGCACCCGCTCGTGGGCGTGGTCGGGCTCGGCTCCAGCGTGCCGAACACCGAGACGATGGTCCGGCGGCTCGGCGCCGCGGGCATCCCGATGGTCAGCGCCATCACCTCGGCCGACAGCCTGACCGGCCTGCCCAATTTCTGGAGTGTTTCGCCCAGCAATCTGCAATACGCGCAGGCGTTACGGCACTATCTGGACGCCCGCAAAACCCTCAAATCGGCCATCGTGGTCTACGATCGCAATCGCGATCCGTATACCAATTCGCTGTTCACGGCATTCGGCAAGGAACTCCGTGGATACCTGAAATTCCCCGACCTTTCGTATGTGGGCGCCACCCTCGACCAGCCGGCCGCCACCAATCTCTTCGCCGCCGTGGTCACCAATCTCTGCACCGCCGTCAATTTCCGGGAGAATCCCCTCGACACCGTCCTGTACGCCGGGCGCGGCGCCGACTTCGTCTACTTCGCCCATGCGCTGGAGAACCGGCAGTGCAAGAACGTCCCGCTGACCGTGCTGGCCGCGGCGACCGGGTTCGCCTCCACCGACATCTACCGCCAGGTGCTGAAGAACGGCAACGTCACCGTCATCTACGCCACCTCCGCCGACGCGGCGAGCTGGGAGAGGCAGACGTCCGAGCCGCCCGCCGGATTCGCCGACTTCGCCACGGCCTACCAGCGGCAGGGCTTCGCCACGAAAGAGCTGAACGACGGCATGGCCATCGCGCACCACGACGCGCTCGCCGCCCTGGCCGCCGCCGCCCGGCTGGGACCGGCGGTGCCCACGCCGGCCGACGTGGCGCCCCAGTTCGGCAACCTCGTGCTGGCCTACGCCGTGCGCGGCGCCTCGGGTGGGCTCGGCTTCCCCAGCCAGGCCGGGGGCCGGGCCGTGGGCCGGGTCATCCCCATCAAGCAACTCGGCGAGGACGAGCTGAAGGACCCGCCGAAGGACTGGAAGCCGTTCCGCGTCTCATGAACGTCTTCGACGAGGCGCGCGACGCGGCGGTGGCGGCCACCCTGAAGGAGGCGCACGCCCAGGGCGCGCAGCCGTCCGTCGGCGAACTGCGCGCCACGCTGGAGCGCGAGCGCGACTCCCTGATGAGCGGCCTCGGCGACGACTACCGGAGGGTCGCGGCCCGGGTGCCCGCCGGCGGACGGTGGCTGGGCGCGGCCCGCGCGGCCGTCCTGCTGGCGTGCGCGGGCGTCACCGCCGCCGCGTGCCTGCTCTACGGCCGCACCACCGTGAGCGGGACGGGCCTGACCTCCGGCGGCGGCTCGCCGCTGCCGGCCGCGGGACTCGCGCTGCTCGTGCTGCTCGCGGCGGCGCTGGTGGTGCTCGGGGCGGCGTGGCTGCTGTCGCCGCCCGACCCCGGCAGCGGCGGCCCGCCGGACGCGGCGTTCCTGGCCGCCGCCGCGCTGGCCGGCCTGGTCACGACGGGCGGGCTGACCTTCCTGACCTACCCGGCGGGCCCCGGCTGGGCGGCGCTCGCCCTCCTGCCGGCGGCCGGCGCGTGGGCCCTGGCGTTCACCGCCCCCGTGCGCACGTGGTGGCTGAGCCTGGCGCGTCCGCGCGCCGCCGCCAGAGACCGGGAGCAGCTCGCGGTGCTGCGCCGGCTGGGGCGCGAGGCGGTGGTCGAGACCATGCGGCAGCTCCTGCGCCCGCACATCGAGGCCGCGGCCGAGCGCCCGACCTCGACCCGGCTCTCGGTCCAGGGCACGCTCAGCCTGAAGCGGGCCCGTGGCGAGGGCCACGTCAGCACGCCCGCCGAGCGGCGGCTCACCGTGGCGGCCGAGGGCATGGACGACGGCAGCATCGCCCTGTCCGGGCCGCGCGGGGTCGGCAAGACCGAGCTGCTGACGACGTACTGCGAGGATCCGGTGCGGCTGAGCGTCGTCGTGGTCGCCCCCGTCCTGTACGAGCGCCGCGACTTCGCCCTGCACCTGTTCGCCGAGCTGTGCAAGCGCGTGATCGAGGACGGCCCCCGCCCCCTGCGCCGGCCGGCGGGCCAGCACCTGCGGCAGATCGGATATCTGCAGACGAGGTGGTCAGGGTCGAGCCGCTGGGCCAGGAGGACGCCGGCCGGCTGCTGGCCTCCCGGGTGATCGGGCTGCCGGCGGCGTTCACGGGCCTGTTCAACGCGCTGGCCGGCGGCATCCCGCGCGACCTGCTGCGCATCGCCAGGGCGGCGATCCTGTTCGCCGAGCGGCCGTACGCCGAGGAGTTGCCCGCCACGGCGCGCCGGCTCGTGGCCCGCGAGCTGGCCAGGATCGCCGGCAGCGGCGACGGCCGGATCCCGCCCGGCGTGCTCGGGCTCCTCCAGGAGGAGCCGCGGATCGAGTACGGTCGCCTGCGCGAGCTGGGGGAGCAGGTCACCGACCTGACCATCGCCAACCGGCTGTTCTTCCTCGACACGGTCCTGGGCGTCTTCTCTCCGGGGCTGGACGCGCCACGCATCCAGGAGGCGCTGCGCGAGCATTCCTTCACCACGCTGGCCAGGGCGGGCAGCCGCATCGGCAGCGCCGACCACCAGGCCAGAGACGCGCTGTGCCGTATCAGGAGGCGCTGGGGCCTGCGGGCCCTCGACGCCCTAGAGTGAACGGCGTGCTTGAAGACGACCTCCGCCGGCCGCTGGTGCGGCAGCTCGCCGACTCCGAATCCGCCCGGCACTACTGGCACATGGGCGACGAGGACGGGCGGGCCTGGCTGTTCGAGAGCGTCGAGGGCGACGGCGAGCACTGGGCGGTCCGGCAGGTCGAGGTGGGCGCCGACCGGGCGGCCCGCCGCTACTGGTGGCGGCGGCTGCAGGACGAGCACGGGTTCTTGTCCGACCAGCCGCTGGAGATCTGGGAGCTGACCGAGATCACGCCGGAGACGTTCGAGGCGGTCTGGGAGGCCACCGACCCCGACTGAACGCCGATCCGGGTGTCGAATTCGGGGCCGGCCGATCGACGCGTTCACGACGACCCAAGGAAAGGGAGCGGACCGTGGATGGGAGACTCGAAGTGATACCCGTGCCGGTGGCGGACGTGGAGCGCGCGAAGCACTTCTACAGCGAGCAGCTCGGATTCGTCGTGGACCACGACACCCAGATCAGCCCCGGCGTACGCGTCGTGCAGCTCACCCCGCGCGGGTCCGCCTGCTCGGTCGTCATCGGGGCGCCCACGGGCACCTCCCCGGGCGCCGTGCAGGGGCTGCAGCTCGTGGTGGCCGACGTCGACGCCGCCAGGGCCGAGCTGGCCGGGCGCGGCGTCGAGGTCAGCGACGTGCGGCACTACGAGCAGGACGGCACCCTGGCCGACGGCAGGGGCGGCCGGTGGAACTCGTTCGTCTTCTTCAACGACCTCGACGGCAACGGCTGGATCCTGCAGGAGGCTCCCGGCGATGAGTGAGCCCGGACTGACCGCGGGGCCGGGGAGGATCGCTCATCCCGGGCCCGGCGGTCAGCCGGACGACAGTCCCGCCAGGCCGTGGACGATCAGCTCGATCGCCGTGTCGAAGGTGCGGTCGATCTCCTCCTGGCCGTCGGGCAGATGCCCCTGTGTCTCGGCGATGACGAAGCCCGTCACGAACGCGTGCAGCACGTCGCTCGTCCGCCGCAGCTCCGGCTCGGGCACCCCGGCCAGGCGCAGGATGCGATAGAGGGCCTGCCAGAGCGCCAGCTTGCGGTCCGCGATGGCCTCCGGATGGTTGTGGACGTAGGTCCACATGGCCGGATGCGCTCGCGCGTGGTCCCGGTAGGACAGTGCCATGGCCCTGACCTGCTCCTGCCAGGGCGAGCCGTCGTCGGGCGGCAGGTGCATGCGCGCGGCCGTCGTGGCGCAGATCAGCTCGATCAGCGCCTCCTTGCTCTTCACGTGGTGATAGAGCGACATCGGGTTGACGTCCAGCTCGGCCGCCAGCTTGCGCATGGACAGGCCCTCCACGCCGCCTTCGTCCATCAGACGCGTCGCCGTGGAGCTGATCTCTTCGAGGCTCAAGGGTGCACCCCTGCGCGCGCTCACTGCCATACGCCGTATGGTAGCGTCCGCCATACGGTGTATGGCTACGTAAGGAGCACTCATGGCACGGATCCCCGCCCCGCAGGGCCTGCCGATCCTGGGCAACACCCTGCAGATCCCCGCGCATGCGCCGATCGAGCACTTCGCGGAGGTGGCCACCCGCTACGAGGAGGGCCTCTTCCAGCTCGAGATCGCCGGGCGCAGCATCGTGGTGGCGTACGACCCGGACCTGGTCGCGGAGGTGTGCGACGAGAGCAGGTTCATCAAGCGCATCAACCCGCCGCTGTCCATCGTGCGTGACTTCGCCGGCGACGGCCTGTTCACGGCCGAGCTGCACGAGCCGGTCTGGGGCCAGGCGCACCGCATCCTGATGCCGGCCTTCAGCCAGCGCTCGATGAAGGCCTACTATCCGCAGTTCCTGGAGGTCGGCGAGCAGCTCGTCGAGTCGTGGGCGGGTCGCCAGGGGGAGGACCTGCCCGTCGCCGACGACATGACGCGGCTGACGCTGGACACGATCTCGCTCACCGGCTTCGGCTACCGGTTCAACTCCTTCGACGCGCCCGAGCTGCACCCGTTCCTGCAGGCCATGGGCGGCGCGCTGACCGAGGCCATGCTGCGCAACCAGCAGTTGCCGTTCGTCACCAAGCTGCGGCGCAAGCAGGAGGCGGGCTACCGGCGCGACATCGCCACCATGCAGGCGCTCGTCGACGACGTGATCAGGCAGCGCCGGGCCGAGGGCGGTGGCGGCACCAAGGACCTGCTGGGGCTGATGCTGGAGGCGTCCGACCCGCAGACCGGCGGCCGCCTGTCGGACGAGAACATCCGCAACCAGGTGCTCACCTTCCTCATCGCCGGCCACGAGACCACCAGCGGCCTGCTCTCCTTCGCGCTGTACAACCTGCTGCGCGAGCCGCACACCCTGGCCCGCGCGTACGACGAGGTGGACCGGCTGCTGCCGGGCGACGAGCCGCCGACGTACGAGCAGATCATGAAGCTGGACGTCATCCCGCGCATCCTGGAGGAGACGCTGCGGGTCTGGTCCCCGATCCCCGCCTTCGCCGTGAACGCCATCGAGGACACCCTGCTCGGCGGACGTTTCCCCATCCCCCAAGGCCAGGCCGTCCTGGTGCTGCTGCCGACCCTGCACCGCAGCCCCAAGGCGTGGGAGCGGCCGGAGGAGTTCGACATCGACCGCTGGCTGCCGGAGAACAAGAAGGACCACCACCCGGGCGCGTACAAGCCGTTCGGCAACGGCGAACGGGCCTGCATCGGTCGCCAGTTCGCGCTCACCGAGGCCCGGCTGGCGCTGGCGATGATCCTGCGGCGCTTCGCGCTGTCGGACCCGAACGTGTACCGGATGAAGATCAAGCAGATGCTGACGCTCAAGCCCGACGGGTTCACGCTCAGGGTCCGCGAGCGGCGCGCCCACGAGCGGGCCGTGGTGACCGAGCAGCCGGAGCAGGAGAGTGAGCAGCACGACATCGCCGTCACCGGCGTCCCGCTCACCGTCGCGTACGGCTCCAACCTCGGCACCAGCGCCGACATCGCCGAGCGCCTGGCCGAGCGGGCCGGCCGGTCCGGCTTCGCCACCACGCTGACCACGCTCGACGAGCTGACCCCGCCCGCCGCGGGCCTGCTCGTCGTGGTCGCCTCCTCCTACAACGGCAAGGCCCCCGACAACGCCCAGCGCTTCGACGCCCTGGAGGGCCTGCCCGACCTGTCCGGGGTGCGGCTGGCCGTGCTGGGCTGCGGGAACACGCAGTGGCCGACGTACCAGGACTTTCCGCGGCGGGCGTTCGAGAAGCTGACCGCCGCCGGGGCCGTGCCGCTCATCGAGCGGGGCGAGGCCGACACGGACGGCGACTTCGACGGCGACGTGACCCTGTGGACGTCCCGGCTGTGGGCGGCGCTGGCCGAGGAGTACAGCGCGTCCGCGGCGAGCGCCGGGCCGCGTTACGAGATGGAGGTGCTCACCGAGGCCGAGGTGCGGCCCTCAGTCGTCTCCGAGCGGGCCTTCCCGCTGACCGTCGTGTCCAACGAGGAGCTGACCGGCGACCCCGAGGGCCTCTGGGACTTCTCGATCGAGGCGCCCCGCCCCGGCGCGCGCTCCATCGTGGCCCGGCTGCCCGAGGGCGTGACGTACTCGGCCGGCGACCACGTGGCCGTCTTCGCCAAGAACGACCCGGAGCTGGTGGAGTGGGCGCTGCGCTGCCTGCGCGTCCCCCGCGACCAGGTCGTACGGCTGCGCGCCGCCGGCGCCACCCATCTGCCTGTGGACACGCCCGTCACGGCCGGTCTGCTGCTGACCGAGTTCGCCGAGCTGCAGGAGGTGACCACCCGGTCCGACCTGGAGGCCCTGGCCGCGCACACCGCCTGCCCGTGGACCACGGGCCGGCTCGCCGAGCTGACCGCGAACTACGCCGACGAGATCCTGGCCAAGCGCGTGTCCCCGCTGGCCCTGCTCGAGCGCTTCCCGGCGATCGAGCTGCCGTTGCCGGCGTTCCTGGAGATGGCCGGGCCGATCAAGCCGCGCTACTACTCCGTCTCCTCCTCGCCGCTGGCCGGCCCCGGCCTGGTCCGGCTCACCGTCGGCCTCGTCGAGGGCCCGGCCTGGTCCGGCGCCGGCACCTACCAGGGCATGTGCTCGGCCTACCTGGCGGGCCTGAAGGAGGGCGAGGCGTTCTACGGCTACGTCCGGGTGCCCGCCCCGCCGTTCCGGCTGCCGCGGGACCCGGCCACGCCGGTGATCCTCGTCGGCCCCGGCACCGGGTTCGCCCCGCTGCGCGGCTTTCTCGAGGAGCGCGCGCTGGCCGGCGCGACCGGGCGGGCCGAGGTGTTCACCGGCTGCCGCCACCCCGAGCACGACCTGCTGTACGCCGACGAGCTGGCCTCCTGGGGCGCGGCCGACGGGGTGAACGTGACCCACGCGTACTCGGCCGTGGCGGGGCACCCGTACCGGTTCGTCCAGGACGCCGTGGCCGCCCGCGCCGACGCGGTGTGGGAGCTGCTCGAACAGGGCGCCCACGTGTACGTCTGCGGCGACGGCCTGCGGATGGCCCCCGCCGTCCGGCAGGCGCTGCTCGATCTGCACCGGGACCGGACGGGTGAGGACGGGGCCGCCTGGCTGGCCGGGCTGGAGGCCGCGGGGCGCTACCAGCAGGACGTGTTCGCCTAGCTGGGTCGAAGGGGGCCCGATGAGGGGGAGGGTCCGGAGACGGGTACGGACATTGGGACAGACCGCACGATGACCTGGGGAAAACCGCAACAGCCCGTTGTCGACAATCCGGACTTAACCCTTCATCCTGGGATATAACCGCAGCATGTGCGACATATCCGTGGAACATGCTGGAAACCTTTCCACGGCACTGTGGAGCCTCGGGAAAGGGGGCGGTTATGCTGCTGCGTTTGAGGGTGTCGCTGCCGGACCGGCCGGGCGGTCTGGGGCAGGTGGCCAAGGCGCTGGGCGCGCTTGGCGCCGACATTCTGCAGGTCACCGTGCTCGAACGCGAGGCCGGGCGGGCGGTTGACGACTTCACCGTCTCCTGGCCCGGGCTCGTGACGGCGGGGGAGGCGACCGACCGGCTGTCGGCCGTGCCGGGCGTGCGGATCGAGGGGGTCTGGTCCACCAAGGACGTGCCGGGGTCCGCGCCCGACTACGACCTGCTCATGCACGTGGCCGCCGAGCCCGCCCGGGGGTTCGCCACGCTGGTGGACGCGCTGCCCGCCCTGTGCGGGGCCGAGTGGTCGGTGGCGGTGGCCGACGGCGCCGTACGGCATGCCTCGATGGCGGCCCCCGACAAGCTCAACCTGCCCGAGCCGCCGCCCAGGGCCATCTGCGTGGACGCCGAGAAGCTGCGGCTGATGCTGCTGCCCGTGGTGGCGGCCGGGCTGCACGTGGTGGTGGCCCGCGAGGAGGGGCCGCTGTTCCACCGCGCCGAGGTGGAGCGCGCCGCCCGCATCGTGGACGTGGTCTCGAAACTGGCGGCCCGCGCCCATGGGTGATTGACCGAACAATCATCTGGTCACTAACGTGAACGGTCTGATCGTGTGAACAGGAGCAGCCCGTGACCGTTCACGAGCCCGGCATCGGCCGCTACTACGAGGACTTCGTCGTCGGGGACGTCTACCAGCACCCCATGGGACGCACGATCAGCGAGGCGGACAACACCTGGTTCACGCTGCTCACGATGAACACGAACCAGAACCACTTCAACGCCCACTTCGCCGCCAAGGCCCCCACCGGCAAGATCATCGTGAACTCCGGGCTGACCGTGGCCATCGTGCTCGGGCTGTCCGTCATCGACGTCAGCCAGACGGCCATCATGAACCTGGGCTGGGAGGACATCCGGCTCACCCATCCGGTCTTCGTGGGCGACACCGTCTACGCCGAGTCGAAGGTGACCGCGAAACGGGAGTCGAAGTCGCGCCCGTACGCCGGGATCGTCACCTGCTACACGCGCGGGCTCAACCAGGACGGCGACGAGATCATGTCCTGGACGCGGACCGTCATGGTCTACCGGCGCGACGCCCCCCACGACAAGGGCTACTTCCCCCAGGCCAAGAACGGCCCGCTCTGAGGAATGGAGGCACATGGACTTCGAGTTGACCGACGAGCAGAAGGCGTTCCGCGAGACCCTGCGCGCGTTCGTGGAGAAGGAGATCCTGCCGGTCGCCACCGAGTGGGAGCACTCGGGACGCTACCCGGCCGAGATCATCGACAAGATGAAGCAGATGGGGCTGTTCGGCCTGTCCGTGCCCGAGGAGTACGGCGGCATGGAGGCGGACATGGTCTCGTTCGCGCTGGTCTTCGAGGAGATCGCGCGGGGCTGGATGGGCGTGGCGGGCACGATCGGGTCCCATTCGCTGGCCTGCTGGATGATCGCCCGGCACGGCACCGAAGAGCAGAAGCGCCGCCACCTCCGAGACCTGGCCACCGGCGCCCGGCGCACCGCGATCGCGCTGACCGAGCCCGGCGCGGGCACCGACCTGCAGGGCATCCAGACCCGCGCGGTACGTGCCGGCGACCACTACGTCGTGACCGGCACCAAGACCTGGATCACCAACGCCCGCCACGCCGACCCGCTGCCCGTGCTCGTCAAGACCTCGATCGCCGAGCCGGCCCACAAGGGCATGTCGGTGCTGCTCGTGGACCCGTCGTCGCCCGGCTTCAGCGTCAGCCGCGACCTGCCCAAGCTCGGCTACAAGGGCACCGAGACGTGCGAGGTGGTGCTCGACGCGGTGCGCGTGCCGGTCGACTGCCTGCTCGGCGGCGTCGAGGGGCGGGGCATGCAGCAGGTGCTCGGCGGGCTGGAGATCGGCCGCATCAACATCGCCGCCCGCGCGGTCGGCGTGGCGCAGGCGGCCTACGACGCGGCGCTGAGCTACTCGCGCGAGCGCACGGCCTTCGGGCAGCCGATCGCCGACTTCCAGGCCGTCCAGCTCAAGCTCGCCGACCTGGCCACCGAGATCCAGGCCGCCAGGCTGCTCACGTACTGGGCGGCGTCGCAGGCCGACGGGGGCAAGCGGGTGGACATGGAGGCGGGCATGGCCAAGTACTTCGCCTCGGAGGTGGCGCTCAAGGCCTCCCTCGAGTCGATGCGGATCCACGGCGGGTACGGGTACTCGCAGGAGTTCGTGGTCGAGCGTCTCTACCGGGACGCGCCCCTGATGGCGATCGGGGAGGGCACCAACGACGTCCAGCGCATGGTGATCGCCCGCTCGCTCATCTCCGGCAAGGGCAAGGTCGGCTGGTAGCCGACCGGCCGCCGTGGTCCTGGTGGGGGCTGCGACACTGGTGGGAAGGGACGAACTGCGCGCGAGCGAGGGATGCCATGTCCGACCAGCGGGAATCCACCCCTACGCAGCCCGCCGGGCACGGTCATGGGCACGGTCATGAGCACGGGCATCCGGCTCGCAGAAGTGGGATCAAGGCGTTTCTGGGCCGGGTCGCGCACGCCGTCGCGCCCCACGGTCACGACACCAACGACAAGACCGACAGCGCCCTGGAGTCCAGCAGCAGGGGCATGCGCGTGCTGGCCGTCTCGTTCGCCGTCCTGATGCTCACCGCCGCCGTCCAGGCGGTGGTCGTCGTGGCGTCGGGCTCGGTCGCGCTGCTCGGCGACACGCTGCACAACCTCGCGGACGCGCTCACCGCCGTGCCGCTGGCGATCGCGTTCTCCGTCGGCCGCCGCGCGGCCACCCGCCGCTTCACCTACGGCTACGGCCGGGCGGAGGACCTCGCGGGCATCGTCATCGTCGTGCTCATCGCCGTCTCGGCGGCCCTGGCCGGATATGAGGCCGTCCGGCGGCTGCTGGACCCCCAGGAGATCCAGGCGGTGGGGTGGGTGGCCGCGGCGGCGGTGATCGGGTTCGCGGGCAACGAATGGGTGGCCCGCTACCGGATCAAGGTGGGCAGGGAGATCGGCTCGGCCGCGCTGGTGGCCGACGGCCTGCACGCCAGGACCGACGGCTTCACCTCGCTGGCCGTCCTCCTCGGGGCCGGGGGCGCGGCGCTCGGCTTCCCCGTCGCGGACCCGATCGTCGGCCTGCTGATCACGGTGGCCATCTGCTTCGTCCTGCGCGACGCGGCGCGTGAGATCTACCACCGGCTGATGGACGCCGTCGACCCCGCCCTGGTGGACGAGGCCGAACGCATCCTGGCCACGGTGGACGGGGTGCGCGGGGTGGGGTCCGTACGGCTGCGGTGGATCGGCCACGCGCTGCACGCCGAGGTGGAGATCCTGGTCGATCACGGCATGTCGGTCGTCGACGCGCACAAGGTGGCGGTGGAGGCCGAACACCGGCTCATCCACGAACTGCCCCGGTTGCGCGCCGCCACCGTCCACACCGACCCGCACGGACCCGCCGGCGCCGACCACCACGCCACCCTCTCCACCCACCGCACTCCCTGACAATTCCCTCGTTCGCGAGCCCGCGCGCGTCGCCTCTCGCGGGCTCGACCTGGGACGACGGCCTGGCCTGCCCGGCAAAGCCGTGAACGGGACCGGCAGGGGCGGCGGGAGGGCCGTGAGATGGCTGGGCGGGGTGCCCGGTCCGGCGGCATCAGGAGGCCGGGAACGGGTAGGTTGGGCCGGGTGTCCGCCGCCACCCCGCAGCCCGCCAAGCCCGCACCCGTGGCCAGGCTCGCCTGGCTCGACGCCCTGCGCGGCATCGGCGCCCTCGCCGTGGTGGCCGAGCACCTGCTGCCCTGGTTCCTGCCGGCCCTCAGGCCCTACTGGTTCAATCTGGGCGTCTACGGCATCCTGGTGTTCTTCCTGGTCAGCGGCTACATCATCCCGACCTCCCTGGAACGCCACGGCGACGTGCGCGCGTTCTGGATCAGCCGCTTCTTCCGCCTGTACCCCCTCTACCTGGCCGTGATCGTCCTCGTGCTGGCGCTCGCCTGGTGGGTCCCGGTGCGCGAGGCCGTCCCGCGGGACGGGAGCGCGGTGGCGGCGCACGCGACCATGCTGCTCGACGTCGTCAGCGTCGGCGGGGTGGCCGACACGATGTGGACGCTCTCGTACGAGATGGTGTTCTACCTGCTGGTCACGGCGCTGTTCCTGACGCGGGGGCACGACCGCAGCGGGCTGCTGTCCGTGCTGTTCGCGGTGGCGGCCGTGGTGGTCGGGCTGATCGCGCCGGGGGCGGTGCTGGTCGGCGGGTGGCCGGCGTACGTGTCGTGCGCGGTGTTCGTCGTCGGGCTCGGGTGCGTGGTGCTGGGGCGGTTCCGTACGGCGGCGGCGTGCGTGCTCGGCCTGATGGGGCTGGTGTTGCTGCTGCTGAGCAGCCGGGTGCCGTGGCTGGGGGCGGCGGTGCTGGCCGTGATGTTCGCGGGCACGGCGATCCACCGGTGGGAACGCGGCACCGGCTCCCTGTGGCCGGTGGCGGTCGCGACGGCCCTGGTGGGGATCTCGCCCCTGTGGGCCATCGAGAGCGGCTGGTGGTGGGTGCGGGCCGACGTGTGGCTGACGACGATCGCGCTGGCCGGGGTCACGTTCGCGGGCGGGATGGCGCTGCGCGGGAGGCGGCTGCCCCGGGTGCTGGTGTGGTTCGGGCTGATCAGCTATTCGCTGTACCTGGTGCACCATCCGGTGCTGAAGTACTTCGTGGAGATCACCGGGGATCTGCGGCGGGCGGATCTGCCGTACCAGGTGGGGATGGCGGCGCTGGCCGTCGCCGTGGTGCTGGCCGTCAGCGCGCTGTCGTACCGCTATGTCGAGAAACCCGCGCAGGACCTGGGCCGGCGTCTGGCCCGGCGGCTCTCAGACCGGGGCGCCGGCGCGCTCCTCGAGGAGCGCGGCGACGGCCGGGTGCCGGGACAGGACGCGGGCCACGACGGGGTCCTCCGCCAGGAGGAACGCCAGATGCCTGACGGCGTGCGCGACCACGTTGGCCAGGGCGACCCGCTCAGGTGACGGCGTCGCCGGGGCCCGCCCCCGGGCGATCTCCAGCACGGGGACCTCGACCGCGGGCAGCCAGGGCGACGGATCGGGACACACCGCGTACGTCAGGACGATCGTCCCGTCCGGCTCATGTCTCCAGCTCGTGGAGTGCACGACCGTGTCCTGATCGCCCGCCGCGACGCCGCCGAGCCTGCGCGCGGCCTCGTCCGGGCTTTCGCCACGTCCTGGCTGGGTAATGGCATGGCGGTACGCCCAGCGATCGTCATTGCCCACCCGTAGCATGAGCGTCTCAACCGAGACCACATGTCTTCCCGTCACCGCCAACAACTTACTGCCAATCATATGCAGGTACGTCCCTCGCGCATATGTCTCCCCCTCTTGTTCACACCGGCGGGCCGGGTTGTAGTCGATGGCGTGCGAGAGAGAGGCCGACAGACGATGCCCGGTTTGCTGGTGCTGATGGGGTCGGGCGAGACGAGCCCGACCATGGTCGAGATCCACCGTGCCGCGGCGCGGACCCTGCGCCCCGGAGCGCGAGCCGTGCTGCTGGACACCCCCTATGCCTTCCAGGAGAACCGTGCCGACATCTCGGCCCGCGCCTGCCGGTATTTCGCCCACAGCGTCGGCCTGGATGTCGAGGTGGCGCCCGGGATCACGGGCGCCGACTGGGTGTTCTCGGGTCCGGGCAGCCCCACCTACGCGCTGGACCGGTGGGCGGGCTCCGGCGTGGCCGGCGACCTGCGGGCCCGGATCCGGGCGCGCGAGGGAGTGACCGTGCTGGCCTCGGCGGCGGCCTGCACGGCGGGGCTGGCCACCGTGCCGGTGTACGAGATCTACAAGGTGGGCGCGGAGCCGCACTGGCGCGAGGGCATCGACCTGCTGGAGCCGCTCGGGCTGCAGACGGTGCTGATCCCGCACTTCGACAACGCCGAGGGCGGCACCCACGACACCCGCTTCTGCTACCTGGGCGAGCGCCGGCTGTCGCGGATGGAGCGAGAGCTGCCGCCCGGCACGGCGGTCCTCGGCCTCGACGAGCACACGGCGCTGGTCATCGACCTGCGGGCCGAGTCGGTGCACGTGACGGGGCGTGGCGGCCTGACGGTGCGCCGGCCGGGCGCGCGGACGGTGCTGCCGGCGGGCACCCGTACGACCCTCGCCGGCCTCCGCCGTCTCGCCGAAGGCGTCACGGGCACCCCGGTCCCGCCGCCGCCCGAGCCGGAGGCGGCTCCCGCCGAGGTGACCCTGGAGGAGTCCGTCCAGGCGTGCGAGGAGCTCTTCACATCGGCGGTGGCCAGGCCCGACCTGGTGGCGGCGGCGCAGGCGGTGCTCGACCTGGAGGCCGAGATCGTCAAGTGGGCCGCCGACACGGAGGAGGACGCGGGCGGGGTGGAGCAGGCCAGGGAGCTGATGCGCCACCTGATCGCCCGCCTCGGCGACCTGGCCGCCACGGCCACCCAGCGCTCCCAGGCCCTGCCGTCCCTGGTCGAGCCCCTGCTCACGCTGCGGGCGGACCTGCGGGGGGAGGGGTGCTACGACGTGGCGGACGCCCTGCGCTCGGCCATGCTCCGGGGCGGCGTCCTCGTCGAGGACACCCCCGACGGCCCCCGCTGGACCCCGGCTCCGTGACCGGCGCGACCGGCTTCCCCGGATCGCCGACGGGCCCGTGGAAGGGGCGGTAGCGTTCCTTCGTACCAAGCCCTTGTTCGACCCCGCCGTCCTCGCGGGCCCGCGCGTCTAGAACGTTCTGGCGATCTCGCGGGCCCGCTCGTCCGCCCGCTTACGCTCATGCTCGTACGACCCCGTGAGCGTCGGGTGGTGGCGGACCTCCTGGACGTCCGTGATGCCGGCCCAGCGCAGCCAGTCGTCGAAGTACGTCGACTGGAAGTCGCGCCCGAACTCCGGCCCCACCCCCGGTCCCCAGACCGCGCTCGTGTAGATGACGGCGGCGCGCTTGCCGGTCAGCAGGTGGCTGTAGCCGGTCTCCGGGTGCACGCCGAAGACCATGGCCGGCTGGCTGACCACGTCGATGAACTGCTTGAGCTTGTACGGCACCCCCGCGTTCCACATCGGCACGCTGAACAGGTACCGGTCATAGGCGTCGAAGCGCTCGAACGTCCGCACGGCCGCCGCCCACGCCTCGGCCTGCTCGCCCTCCGGTGTGCCGCCCCCGAACACGGTCATCTTGGCGGCAGCGGCGGCGGGGCCGAACTCCGGCAGCGTCCCGTCCCACAGGTCGAACCGGTCGATCGGGGAGGCCGGGTGCGTGGCCTCGTACTCCTCGGTGAACGTGGTGGCGATCCCCAGCGAGATCGACTCGGCTCCGCGCGGTGAGGCGGAGATGTGCAGCAGTCTGCTCATGTGCTCGAACCCTTCGGCTTCCGGACTGTGGTCCGTTTAGAAGATACGGACTGCGGTCCGGTTGGTCAAGGGCATGAGAAAGGCCGGGTGCCCGTGATGGCGCCCGGCCGGAGGGTCTGGAAGGTGGCTAGCGGCGCGGGGGGTCGATGCGGGCGCCGTCCAGGGTGAAGATCATGATGCGGGACAGGTCCACGGCCACCTTGCAGGCGTCGCCCGCGCGCCAGACCGGCCGGTTGCCCAGCCGGATGATGAGGTCCGAGCGGCGGTGGACGCCACTGTTCGGGTGCTGCCCCACCCGCTCCTGCTCCTGGTGCTCCTCCTTGCGCTGCGAGAACAGCCGCCGCACCAGCCCCGACACCTTGCCCGTGCCCTTCTTGTCGCCGTTGACACGCCCGCGCGGGTCCGGCGGCTCGGGTACGGGCACGGGCGGTATCCCGCACTCCAGGTACGCCAGCCACTCATGCCCGTGGTACTCCAGCGCCCGCACCCGCCCGAAGAACGACGGCCCCTCGTACGTCTCCGGCACCGGAGCCAGCCCGTCCGGCCGCAGTCCCACGAGGACCTGTCCGCCCGTGTGCTGGGAAATGGCGTAAGCCCTGGGATCGCTCCACGGCAGCATGACCCGGTGCGGGCCGAAGTCGAGCATCACGTACTGGTTCTGCGGCGTCCTGACGGTGGCCGCCAGCAGGTTCAACTGCTGAGAATTGAGGAACGCGGCCACGAACGCGGTCGCTGGATCGTTGTAAATCTGGGCCGGAGTGCCGACGTCCTGCAGGACTCCGCGATTCAGGATCGCGATCCGGTCCGCCAGCGTCAGCGCCTCCACTTGGTCGTGTGTCACGTAAATGGTGGTGACCCCGAGCGACCTGACCAGCGCCGAGATCTCCATGCGCAGTTCGGTGCGCATGCCGGCGTCCAGGTTCGACAGCGGCTCGTCCATGAGGAACAGCTTCGGCTGCCGGACGATCGCCCGGCCCATCGCCACGCGCTGGCGCTGGCCGCCGGAGAGCGTGCCCGGGCGGCGGTCGAGCGTCTCGTCGATGTGCAGGGCCTTGGACAGCTCGGTCACCCGCTCGCGCACCAGCGCGGGGTCCGACTTGGCGATCTCGAGGGGGAAGGCGATGTTCCCGCGTACGGTCCTGTGGGGGTAGAGCGCGCCGTTCTGGAAGACCATGGCCACGTCACGGTCACGTGGGGCCAGGTGGTTGGCCATCTGGCCGTCGAGCCAGAGGTCCCCTTCGGTGATCTCCTCCAGACCTGCGATCATGCGGAGCAGCGTGGATTTCCCGCATCCTGAGGGACCGAGAAGGACGAGGAACTCGCCGTCTTCAGCCCGCAGGCTCAGCCGGTCGACTGCCAGGTAGTCGCCCGGATACACCTTGGTCACTTTGTCGAGAACGACCGAGCTCATGGGCCTACACCTTGCGCGCGTGTCACCTGTGACGAGGCTGATTGAAGGGGTAGTACATCGCGCCTTAACGGCATGTGTCCACCTTTGACATAAAGAATCTAGGTCGCACGAGTTTCGGTCGGGGGTTTTGGGCATCCGTACGCCGAAATTTCCGTATTGTCGGGGCGTGGAAGGGCTTGCGTAAACTTGCGGCAAGGGCTTTCATGGTCCGGGACATTCATGGGCAAGTCGGGGGTAACCATGACTGAGTGGTGGCGGGACGCTGCGATTTACCAGGTCTACGTGCGCAGTTTCGCTGACGGCAACGGTGACGGGGTCGGCGACCTGATCGGCGTTCGCGATCGCCTGCCGTACGTGGCCGGGCTGGGCGTGGACGCCATCTGGCTGACGCCGTTCTACACCTCGCCCATGGCCGACTTCGGGTACGACGTGGCCGACTACAGGGATGTTGACCCGCTGTTCGGATCACTTGCGGACGCCAAGGCCCTCATCGACGAGGCGCACGGCCACGGCCTGCGCGTGATCGTCGACATCGTGCCGAACCACACCTCCTCCGCCCACCCCTGGTTCCAGCGGGCGCTGCGGGGCGAGGAGCGTGATCGCTACATCTTCCGGGACCGGCCGAACGACTGGGAGTCGATCTTCGGCGGCCCGGCATGGACGCAGGTCGAGGACGGGCAGTGGTACCTGCACCTGTTCGACTCCGGCCAGCCCGACCTCAACTGGGACAACGACGAGGTGCGCGGCGAGTTCGAGTCGATCCTGCGCTTCTGGCTCGACCTGGGCGTGGACGGCTTCCGGGTGGATGTGGCGCACGGCATGGTCAAGCCGCGCGGCCTGCCCGACATCGGTCACGGGAACCAGGCCACGATGGTCGGCAGGGAGCCGGTGCCGTTCTTCGACAACGACGGCGTCCACGAGATTCACCGGGCCTGGCGGCGCGTGCTCGACTCCTACCCCGGCGAGCGCATCGGCGTGGCCGAGGCGTGGGCGCCGACGGCCGAGCGCCTGGCCATGTACGTCCGCCCCGACGAGCTCCACCAGGCCTTCAACTTCCACTACCTGTTCACGCCGTGGGACGCCGCCGAACTGCGCGCGGTGATCGACTCCTCGCTGGCCACGGCCGCCTCCGTCGGCGCGCCGACCACCTGGGTCCTGTCGAACCACGACGTCAAGCGGCACGTCACCCGCTACGGCGGCCTGGCCAGGGCCCGCGCCGCCGCGCTGCTGACGCTCGCCCTGCCCGGCTCGGCGTACGTCTACCAGGGCGAGGAGCTCGGCCTGCCCGAGGTGCTCGACCTGCCGGAAGAGCTGTGCCAGGACCCGCAGCGGCTGCGCGACCCCGACAGCGGGCGCGACGGCTGCCGGGTGCCGCTGCCCTGGACACGCGAGTCCGGCTGGCGGGATCCGTGGCTGCCGATCCCGGCGGAGTGGGCCGAGCTGAGCGTGGAGGCCCAGCAGGGCGTGCCCGGCTCGACGCTGGAGCTCTACCGTACGGCGCTGCGCCTGCGGCGGGACCTGAGCGGCGCCGACCTGACCTGGCACGACTCGCCGGAGGGCACGCTCGTCTTCTCCAGGGGCGAGGTCGTCTGCACCGTCAACCTCACCGAGGCGCCCGTCGACTTCGAGATCGACGGCGAGCTCCTGCTCGCCTCCGCTGTGCCTGGAGCAGCGGATTCGGCGGCCTGGTGGAAAGTAAAGTGTGTGCCATGAATGGTCACGCTCGCCTAGCCGACATCGCCGCCCAGGCCGGGGTGAGTGAGGCCACGGTCAGCCGGGTTCTCAACGGCAAACCAGGCGTCTCCGCCGCCACCCGCCAAGCGGTCATGACCGCGCTCGACCTCATGGGCTACGAGCGCCCGCCCCGGCTGCGGCAGCGCAGCAACGGGCTGATCGGCCTGGTGACGCCCGAGCTCGACAACCCGATCTTCCCGGCGTTCGCGCAGGCCATCGAGAAGGCCCTGACCCAGCACGGCTACACGCCCGTGCTGTGCACCCAGCTCCCCGGCGGCGCGCCCGAGGACGAGTTCACCGAGCTGCTGGTCGATCGGGGCGTGAGCGGCATCGTGTTCGTCTCCGGCCTGCACGCCGACACGACCGCGCGGATGGACCGCTACACCCGGCTGACCGACCGCGGGCTGCCGATCGTGCTGGTCGACGGCTACAGCGAGCACATCGACGCGCCGTTCATCTCGCCCGACGACCGCATGGCCGCGCGGCTGGCCGTGCAGCACCTGGTCGATCTCGGCCACGAGCGGATCGGGATCGCGCTGGGGCCGCGCAGGTTCGTGCCGGTGATCAGGAAGATCGAGGGATACCGGCAGGCCATGGCGCAACTGCTCGGCGCGACCGACGTCGACGAGCTGATCGCGCACTCGCTGTTCTCCGTCGAGGGCGGCCAGGCCGCCGCCGCCCAGCTCCTCACCCGCGGCTGCACGGGCATCGTCTGCGCCAGCGACCTCATGGCGCTCGGCGCGATCCGCGCCTGCCGGGAGAAGGGGCTGTCGGTGCCGGGCGAGGTGTCGGTGGTCGGATTCGACGACTCGCCGCTGATCGCGTTCACCGATCCGCCGCTGACCACCGTGCGCAAGCCGATCGGCGCGATGGCGTCGGCGGCCGTGCAGACGCTGCTCGAAGAGGTCAACGGCGCCCCCGCCAAGCACGTCGAGCTGATCTTCCAGCCCGAGCTCGTCGTCCGCGGCTCCACCGGCTCCGGCCCGCTGGTCAACCGGTGACGCACGATGTCCTCGTCCTCGGCGGCGCCGGGGTCGACACCACGGTCTACGTGCCCGAGCTGCCGCTGCCCTACCGGGACACCTACCAGGTCCCCCCGGTCACCGACCGGATCGGCAACACCGGCGCAGGTGTGGCGCTCGGCTGCCACGCGCTCGGGCTCGGCGTCGCCTTCGCCGACCTGATCGGCGACGACCCGCAGGGCGCGCTGATCCGCCACGCGCTGCGCGAGGTGGACTGCCGCTGGGGGCCGGCCGAGGCGGGCACCAGGCGCAGCGTCCTGCTGGTGGGGCCCGACGGGCGGCGCACCTCGTTCTATGACGCGAAGGTCACGCCCGGCGAGCGCCTGCCCGGCGACCTGTACGCCGACGTGCGCCCCCGCCACGCGCACCTGTCGATCATGGACTTCTGCCGCCACGCCCTGCCGGACTTCGACGGCGTGCCCCTGTCCACCGACCTGCACGACTGGGACGGCGCCGCCGACTACCAGAAGGACTTCGCCTACGGCGCCGACCTGGTGTTCCTGTCGGCCGCCGCCCTGGGCGAACCGGCGGCGACGATGCGCGACATCCTCGACCGGGGCCGCGCCCACACGGTCGTGTGCACGCGCGGCGCCGACGGCTGCCTGGTCATGACCCGCGACTGCGGCGTGCGCGCCTTCCCGGCCGCGCCGCTGCCCGGCCCCGTGGCCGACAGCAACGGCGCGGGCGACGCGTTCGTCTCCGGCTTCCTGTACGGCACCCTGCGCGGCAGGCCGCTCGCGGAATGCGTCCGGCTGGGCGCGATCGCCGGCGCGCACGCCTGCTCGGTGCCCGGCACGCACGAGTCCCCGATCACCGAGTCGCTCCTGCTGGCCAGGTCGGACGCGTGAGGGGCGCTCAGTCCAGGGCCGGACGCGTGAGAGGCGCTCACTGCCGGGCCGGACGGCGCTCGTCCAGCTCCCGCCAGGCCCGGCAGACGAACGGCGGCACCGACGCCAGCAGATAGATGCCGGCGAACGCGAACAGCGTGGTGGTCAGGCTGGTGAGCTCGGTGAGCGAGCCGGCCAGCAGCCCGCCGACGGGCATGCCGGCGTACGCGGCGGCCGTGATCGTGCTGAGCACCCGGGCCCGCAGGGGGATGGGGATCCGGTCGAACTGCAGGACCCCGAGGATGGGGTTGATGGCGCCCGCCGCGAACCCCGACAGCGCGGTGACGGCGAGCGCGACGGAGAACGGCGCGCCCATCGCCAGCGCCAGCACGCGCGGGACACCGGCGAGCAGGAAGCACAGGCCGTAGGTGAGCCGGATGGGTAATCGGCCGCCGGTCGCCCCGTACACGATGGTCCCGGCCACCGCCCCCGCGCCCAGCGCGCCGCTGAGCAGGCCGAACGCGCGGGGATCGCCGGCCACGTCGCGGGCGTACAGCGCCAGCAGCACCTGCGTCACGCCCGTGTCCAGCATGTTGACGACCACGACCATCTCGGTGGCGCTCAGTTGCAGCCGGTCGCGCCACAGGAACGTCAGCCCGTCGCGCAGGTCGCGCAGGTAACCGCCGGACTCGCGCGCGCCCCCGTCCACGTGCGGCACCCCGGCGCGGATCAGCAGGGCGGACAGCAGGAACGTGATCCCGTCCGCGAACAGCAGCGTCCCGGGGCCCACCCACAGGATCAGCACTCCGGCCAGCGGCGCGCCCACCATGGCCGCGCCCCGGTAGACGCCGTCGTACGCCGCCGTCGCCCGTTCGATGCGGACCCCGGCGAGCGCGGCCAGATCGGGCAGCATGGCCTTGCGGGCGGTCTCGCCCGGGGTGGCGGCCAGCCAGCGGACGAAGAGCAGCACCAGCAGCAGCGGGTAGGACAGGCCGGTGCTCAGGAACAACGCGGGGATGGCCAGCACGATGAGACCGCTGAGCAGGTCGGACAGCACGCTGGAAAGGCGGAAGCCGAGCCAGTCCACCAGCGTGCCGCCGAACGCCGCCGAGATCACGGTGGGGAAGGTGGTGGCGAAGGCGGCCAGTCCCGTCAGGGCGGCGCTGCCCGTGGTCTCCAGGACGAACCAGGGGACGGCGAGCAGGGACAGCACGTTCCCGGTGACGGAAAGGGCGTTGGCGGCCAGCAGGGTGAAGAATGGACGCCTCACGCGCAATGCCCCCGGGCAACGACTCTCGCTTCAGCGTTCCTCATGGTCGGCTTGTGGTCAAGAGAGCTGGTTTGGGGGCTAACGTCACTAAAAAGATCATTTGATAGTACTATTCGGGTTATGTACCGCTGGGAGATCGTCCAGGCCGTCACCGGGCAGCGCGTTTTCGGGATCGTCAGGACCGCGGGGCCCGAGGAGGCGGTGGCCGCGGCCGAGGCCGTACTGGACGCCGGTCTGCGCGCCGTGGAGGTGGCCCTCACCACGCCGCGCGCCCTCACCGCCGTCGCCCGGCTGACGGAGCTGCGGCCCGAGGCGCTGGTCGGGGCGGGCACCGTGCTCGACGCCGCCTCGGCCCGCGCCGCCGTGGAGGCCGGCGCGCGCTTCCTGGTCTCGCCGAACCTGCACCCCGAGGTGATCCGCGCCGGCCATCGCCACGGCGTGCCCGTCTTCCCCGGCGCCTCGACCCCGACCGAGATCGTCCGGGCCCTGGAAGAGGGCGCCGACGCGGTCAAGATCTTCCCGGCGTCGGGCGTCTCCCCGTCGTGGCTGCGCGACGTACGGGCCGCGCTGCCGCAGCTTCCCGCGATCCCCACCGGCGGCGTGACGATCGGCGACGCGCCGGACTGGATCGCGGCCGGCGCCGTGGCCTGCGGCATGGGCTCGGCGCTGACCTCGGGCGGCGCGCGGGCGGCGGGCGAGCGCGTCACCGCGCTGCTGGCCCGCCTCGCCGGGGCCCGCTGACCCTCCCGTGAAGGAGGGCGGCGTGGAGCTGCGGGGCCTGCACGCACAGATGGTCGACAGGATCGGCCGGTCCATCGCGGCCGAGGAGCTCCGGGCCGGCGACGTGCTGCGGCTGGAGGACCTCCAGGAGCGGTACGGCGTCTCCCGCACGGTCGCCCGCGAGGCCGTACGCGTGCTGGAGTCCAAACGCGTGGTCACCAGCCGCCCTCGCGTCGGCGTCACCGTCCGGCCCATGAGCACGTGGAACCTCTACGATCCCCAGGTGATCCGCTGGCGGCTCGCCTCACCCCGCCGTGAGACGCAACTGCGCGAGCTGGCCGAACTGCGCGCCGCCGTCGAGCCCGCCGCCGCCGCGCTGGGAGACGACATCTACCGGGTCCACGTCGGCATCGACGTGCACATGAGCGTGCAGGACGCGCAGGCCATCATCGACGGCTCGGGCGG
>NZ_JBFAIM010000080.1:0-62282 GCF_040654715.1 Nonomuraea sp. NPDC050643
TCGCCCGAGGCCAAGCAGTTGCTGGCGGATCGGGGTTACGACCCGGTGATGGGTGCTCGGCCGTTGCGCCGGACGATCCAGCGTGAGCTGGAGGACTCGCTGTCGGAGAAGATCCTTTACGGTGAGCTCCGGCCCGGCCAGGTGGTGAAGGTGGCCATCGAAGGCGAAGACGACAACGCCACATTCACCTTCACAGCAGCCCAAAACCCCACCCCCACCTCCCACGACTTACCCGTCCACCTCTGACCCGCTCGCCTTTGACGCGCTCGCCTTTGACGCGCTGGCCTCTGGCTTGCTGACCTCTGATCGTCCGCCTTTCGGGCTGGCGCGGTCGGCAGTCTCAGCCGGAATGTTCTCGCACCCGAGGCAGCGCGATGGCTGTCCCTGCCTGGAACGCTCCTGCATATGAGGTTGGCGCGATCAGGTTTCCCAGCCGAGGCGCACCTGCGCGCCGCGCTGACGCGATCATCCCGGGGCGGCCGGACGGCCGCGGCCCGATGCCGCCGACAACCGGTGCACGACCACCTACGCCGGTACGAGACCACTTTCACCCTGGCGAGACCATCTCCATGCCGATCCGAGTCCATCTTTACGCTGGCGTGAGAGCACCTGTGCGCGGGCACGACGGCACCTTCGCGCGCGGTGGATGGCCGGCCTCTCCCCATGGGGTTTACAAAGGCAGGCCCGACTGTAGGTGTGCCAGTGCTTGGTCGATCTCGGCCGGGCCGTCCATGTCGGGGTCCTGGGCCCATTGCAGCCAGGTCATGGCCACGATTCCGAAGACGGCGCCGATGGCGTTGCGCATTCGGGGGTCGTCCGCGTCGCAGCCCGCCCGATCCGCCAGGAGCGTGTAGATCTCCCGCAAGAAGGTGGAGCCCTTGCGCAGGTTGGCCGCCACGAGTTCGGGGACGGTCACCGCGAACACCTCGCGCGCGTGGCCCGCCGCGATCTCCTCAGGGGTCAGTGAGGCGAACGCCATGCGGAACGCGTCGCGCAGGACGGTGACCGGGTCGCCCGGCGGTTGGGCGTGGAGGGCTTCGATGAGTGGTGGGAAGCGATCGAGCGTGACCAGGTCTTCCTTCGTCGGGAAGTAGCGGAAGAAGGTGGCGGGGGAGACCTCGGCGGCCTCGGCGATCTGCTCGGTGGTGGTCGCGTTGTAGCCGCGCTCGCGGAAGAGCCGGAACGCTTCGCGCAGGATGGCCTCCCTTGTCCTGGCCTTCTTGCGTTCGCGTAGCCCGCTGGTGCTCATGGTCCCATTCTGCCGCAGAGAAAACGATGGCTTACTATCAAAAGAGAGACTACTGTCAGTTCTGTTGATTCCTCCGCGTGGAAGGTGAGGGCCAGTCATGAGATTTCGTGACACACGTAGGTGGTGGGCGCTGGGGCACTCAACCTCGCAGTGCTCGCCGTCGGTCTTCCGGCCACGATGCTGAACCTGGCGTCGCCCACTCTGGCCGTGGCCCTCCACGCCTCGGCCTCGGACCTGCAGTGGTTCGTCGCGGTGTTCCTGCTGGCGCTGGCCGCCGGGCTCCTGCCGGCGGGGGCGCTCGGCGATCGTTACGGCCGCAAGAAGATGCTGGTCGGCGCGCTGGCGGTCTATGGTGCAGGTTCGGTGATCGCGGCGTACGCGCCTTCGGGCGGTGTGTTCGTGGCCGCTCAGGCGCTGCTCGGCCTGGCGGCGGGCTTTGTGGTCCCGCTCGTGCTGTCGACCCTGACCGTGCTGTTCCCCACCGCCGAGCGCTCGCGGGCGGTCGGGATCTGGGCGGCGGCCAACTTTCTCGCCATGCCGCTCGGGCCGATCCTCGGCGGTTGGATCCTCAGCCGGCACTGGTGGGGCTGGACCTTCCTGATCAACCTGCCGGTGATCGTCCTGTCGATCATCGCGGCGATCATCTTGCTGCCGGAGTCCCGGAGCGGTGGCCCGCCCCGGCCTGGATCCGCTCGGCGTCGTGACCTCCAGCGCCGGCCTGGTGCTGCTGACGTTCGGCCTGACCCGGGCCGGACAGGACGGCTGGACCGCGACCGGTCCGTTGCTGGCGATGGCCGGTGGGACGTCGCTGCTGATCGCCTTCGTACTCTGGCAGCTACACCTCACCAACCGTCCCTCCGGCCGGCCGCTGCTGGACCTCGGACTGTTCCGCTCCCGCCACTTCACCGGTGGCGCGCTCCTGCAGACCCTGGCCGGGTTCGTCTTCTTCGGGCTGTTGTTCGCCGTCCCGCAGTATTTCCAGGCGGTTCTGGGCGCCGACGCCATGGGCAGCGGACTGCGGTTGCTCCCGTTGCTGGCGGGCGTCATCGTCGGGTCGAGCCGGGCCGATCGGATCGCCGCCCGCATCACCGTACGAGCCACGCTCGCCATTGAGTTCGCCATCCTGGCCGGCTCGCTGGCAGCCGGTGCCCTGACCAGCGTCAGCACGGACTATGGCGTGGTCGCGGCCTGGATGGCAGCGCGGACGACGCCACCGCCACCGCGCCAACGCCCTGATCCCGGCACAATCCCGCCGGACCTCCGGCCCGCGAACCCGCTGGCTCGCTGGACTCTCGACCTGCGGAACCCCTGGACCCCAGGACCCGGACCCACGCCCGGATCCGGACCCAGGCAATGGGCCTCCGGTGTCCCCATGGCGTTCGAACGAATCACTCTCAAGGAGACCCCATGACCGATCAGACCTCCGACACCCCGGTGACCCTGCCCATGCGGCGTGACCCCGGTTGTCCGTTTGCTCCGCCTCCCGGGCTGACTCGTCAACGTGCCGACCAGCCGCTGGCCCGCCTGGCCTTCCCCGACGGGCATGTCGGCTGGCTCGTGACCGGCTACGACCTCGCCCGTACGATCCTGGCCGACCCCCGCTTCACCGCCCGGCCCGAACTGCGCCACTCCCCGCTACCCCGCCCGAACGTCCGTCCCGGCGGTAAGGACGAGTCGCCCGCGCCCGGCTGGTTCGCCGTCATGGACCCGCCTGAGCACACCAGGTACCGGCGCCTGCTCACCGGCCACTTCACCGTCCGCAGGATGCGGCACCTCGAGCCGCGCATCACCCAGATCGTCACCGAGCAACTCGACGCCATGGCCGCGGCCGGCCCGCCCGCCGACCTCGTCCAGGCGTTCGCGCTCCCGGTCCCCTCCCTGGTGATCTGCGAACTGCTCGGCGTCCCGTACGACGACCACGCGTTCTTCCAGGAGCAGACCGTGGTGGTCGTCGACATGGACAACTCCCAGGCCCAGGCGCTCACCGCCCTGGGCGACCTGGCCGGCTATCTGGCCGACCTGGTACGGCACAAGCGCGCCACCCCCGCCGACGACCTGCTCAGCCACCTGATCACCGAAAGCGACCTGAACGACGAGGAACTGACCAACATCGCCCTGCTGCTCCTGGTCGCCGGGCACGAGACCACCGCGAACATGCTCGCCCTCGGCACGTTCGCCCTCCTGCGGAACCCCGGGCAGCTCGACGCCTTCCGAGCCGACGCCTCGATGACCGACAGCGCGGTCGAGGAGTTGCTGCGCTACCTGACCATCATCCATCTGGCCGTGCCCAACCGCGCCGCCACGGAGGACGTCGAGCTGGGCGGCAGGCTCATCCGGAGGGGCGAGACCGTGGTCATGGGGCTGCCCGCGGTCAACCGCGACCCGGCGCGTTTCGCCGACCCCGACGCGCTGCGGCTCGACCGCGCCGACGCCAGACAGCACCTTGCCTTCGGGCACGGAGTCCACCAGTGCCTGGGGCAGCAGCTCGCCCGGATCGAGATGCGCATCGGCTACCGGGCGTTGTTCGAGCGCTTCCCCACGTTGCGCCTGGCCGTGCCGCCGGAGGAGGTCCCGCTCCGCGACAGCGCGATGGTCTACGGGGTGTGGCGGCTCCCGGTCACCTGGGAGCGGTCATGAGGGTGAGCATCGACCAGGAGCGCTGCGTGGGCGGCGGCCGGTATCCCGGCGATCCACGCCCACGAGGAGCACTGAGGCGTTGATCCGCACCGGAACGGCCATTTGCCGCACGCCGCGCCGCAGGCTCGCTATCGTGATTTTTCGTTCGGATGTCCGTCACTCACGTTCACGCCGCAGGCCATGCGCGCCGGATCGTCGGCGAAGAGCCGCGCTCCCGATCGAGCCGCCGTTCAGGCCGCCGAAGCCCGGCCGGTCCGAATGGACTGGCCGGATCGGCCGGATCGGCCGATGGCAGTCTTGCGGCGACGGATTGTCACGAAAAGGAGACAGCGCTTGGTCGACGTGATGGTCAAGGTTCTGGGGCCGGTTCAGGTGTGGGGGCCCGACGGACGGCAGATTCATCTCAGCGGCAAACAACGCGCGGTGCTGGCCAGCCTGCTGCTCAACGTCAACGTGCTGGTGTCCAGGGAACGGCTGGTGGCGGCGCTGTGGGAGGACCCTCCCGCGTCGGCCGTCAAGAACCTGCAGACCTACATCGCCCAGTTACGCAGGGCGCTGCCGTCCGGCCCCCTGCTCCTCACGAAGGAGACCGGGTACATCCTGCAGGCCGACGTCGAGCAGGTGGATCTCCTGCGGTTCGAGCAGGCGATCCGGCAGGCGCGCGGTGACGCCGGGAAGGGCGAGTTCCACGCCGCGGACCGGCAGTTCGAAAGAGCCTTCGCGACCTGGTCGGGCAGGCCGGCCGAAGGCACCGAGCTCTCCGGTTCGATGCTCACCAGGGTCATCGAATGGGAAGAGCGCCACGCCGTGGCCAGGCTCGACTGGGCCGAGGTGAAACTCGCCCTCGGCCGGCCCAAGGAAGTGATCGAGGACCTCCGCCCGTTCCTCGCCGAACAGCCGCTGAACGAGCGCGCCTGGCGGCTGCTCATGCTCGCGTATGCGCGCGCGGGCCAGCGCGACAAGGCCCTCGAGTCCTTCCGGCACGCTCGCTCGGTGCTCGTCGAGGAGCTGGGCGTGGAGCCGGGCGAGGAACTCCAGCAGCTCCACACCGCTCTCCTGGCCGGCGCCGCGCCGGCGGACGAGCCCGCGCCGCCGCTGTGCCAGCTCCCGTCGGACGTCAACCACTTCAGCGGCCGGGAAGCCGACCTGGCCGACCTGGACGGGCTCCTCCCGATCGCGGACCTGGCACCGCTGCGCAGCGCCAGGACCTGCGTGATCAGCGGCGCGGGCGGCGTCGGGAAGACGTCGCTCGCCGTGCACTGGGCCCACCGGGTACGCGGCCACTTCCCGGACGGCCAGCTCTACGTGGACCTGCGGGGGTTCAGCCCCGCCGCGACGCCCATGCCCGCGACGGAGGCGGTACGGATCCTGCTGGGCTTGCTGCAGCCCTCCCACCCGCAGATCCCCGCCACCTTCGAAGAGCAGATCGGCCTCTACCGGACCCTGCTGACCGGCCGGCGGATGCTCGTCCTCCTGGACAACGCCCGGGAGCCGGACCAGGTACGTCCGCTGATCTCCCCTTCGCCTGCCGGCCTCACGCTGGTGACCAGCAGGACCGCGCTCACCGGCCTGATCACGACCGAGGGCGCCCATCTGCTGCGGCTGGCGCCGCTCTCCGACGCCGAGGCCGGCCGGTTGCTGGAAGGCCGCCTCGGTCAGGACCGGCTGGCGGCCGAGCAGGAGGCGGCGGACGACATCATCAAGGCCTGCGCCGGACTGCCGCTGGCCCTGGGCATCGTCTCCTCACGAGCCATCATCGACGCCGGTCTGCCCCTCGCCACGCTGGCCGAGGACCTGCGAGGAGAGACCACCCGGCTGGACGCCCTGCAGACCGAGGAGTCCAGCACCGACCTGCGGGAGATCTTCGGCTCCTCCTACCACGTGCTGGCCCCTCAGGCGGCGGAGGCCTTCGCCCACCTGGCCCTGGCGCCGGGGCCGGACATCAGCCTGCCGGCCGCGGCCAGCCTGATCGGACACCCGGTGGCGCGCACCCGCACACTGCTGCGCACCCTGGAGACCGCACATCTGCTGCATCAGCACGTCGCCGGCCGGTATCGGATGCACGACCTCGTCCGCCTGTACGCCATCGAACGCGCGGGCGCCGACCTGAGCGCGGGCGACCGCACCGCCGCCGTGCACCGCCTGGTGGACTTCTACCTCCACACCTCGTACGCGGCCGACCATCTGCTCTCCCCGCAGCGCCGGAGCGGCATCAAACCGGACGCGCCCGCTCCCGGCTGCCTCCCGCACACCCCGGCGGACGCGGCGGCGGCCCTGGCCTGGTTCAAGGTCGAGCACCACGGCCTGCCCGCCCTTCAGCGGCTGGCCGCCGAGTACGGGTTCCGCGGCGTCGTATGGCAGCTCGCCTGGACCTTCGACACCTTCCACCTGAGCCAGAACCTGCTTCAGCAGTGCGTCGCGACCTGGCGTATGGCGTCGGAAGCCGTCGCCGAACTGAACGACCTGGGCGCCCATGCCCACGTTCAGCAGTTGCTCGGCCGTGCGTGCTCCCGGGCCGGGCACGACGCGGAGGCCCATGCCCGTTTCGCCGAGGCCCTGGCTCTCTACGAGCGGGCCGGGGACATCGGCGGCCAGGCTCAGGTCCGCCATACGCTCGCGCTGGCCTGGGGCATCCGGGGCGAGTTCGAGCAGGCGAAGATCCATTTCGGGCACGCGCTGCGCCTGTACAAGATCGTCGACGACCCCCTGGGGGTGGCCAACGTGCTCAACTCCCTGGGCTGGGGCCAGGCCCTGCTCGGGAACTTCGCCGACGCCCAGCGGCACTGCGAGCAGGCGCTGGCCCTGCTCCGGCGGCACGACGACCCGTGCGGCGAGGCGGCGACGCTCGACAGCCTCGGTTACATCGCCCACCACACCGGTCGTCACGCCCAGGCCGTCGAGTATTTCCAGCAGACCCTGGCGTCGCGGCGTGAGACCGGCAACACCAGCCAGGAGGCCGAGACCCTCGCCCGGCTCGGCGAGGCGTACCACGCCCTCGAGCGTCGCTCCGACGCCGCCGACGCGTGGGGGCAGGCGCTCGCCATCTACCGGGAGCAGCATCGCACCGACAAGGCCGAGCACGTGCAGGCCAGACTGGACGCCTTGGGCGAGAGCGCCCGGCCTGCGGACTGACGCCGGGCACCGGCCCGCCGGAACGGGCGCGGGGGCGGGGCGGCTCCGGAGCGGGCATGCAGGATCCGGGGCAACCATGGAGACGCCTACCGACTCCGGAGCGACGTACGATTCGCATGTGACCAGCAGACCACCCTCGGAGCAACACCTGCGCGACCTCGCGCGGCTGCGCCGCGTGCGCGACCGGATCGACCGGGAGTACGCGCAGCCGCTGGACGTCGAGGCGCTCGCCCGTGGCGTGCACATGTCGGCCGGGCACCTCAGCCGCGAGTTCCGCCGCGCCTACGGCGAGTCCCCTTACGGCTACCTGATGACCCGCCGCATCGAGCGCGCGATGGCGCTGCTGCGCCGCGGCGACCTCAGCGTCACCGAGGTCTGCTTCGCGGTCGGCTGCTCGTCGCTGGGCACCTTCAGCACCCGCTTCACCGAGCTGGTCGGCGTGCCGCCCAGCGTCTACCGGCGCCAGGCGGCACGCGCGACGGCGGGCATGCCGTCGTGCGTGGCGAAACAGGTGACCAGACCGATCAGGAATCGAGAAGCGCCGCTTACCCAGCCGAATCTAGCCTGACCACCATGGACATCACCATTCACGCGAGCTTCCTTCCGCACGACGACCCGGACGCCTCCCTGGCCTTCTACCGCGACGTCCTCGGCTTCGAGGTCCGCAACGACGTCGGCTACGAGGGGATGCGCTGGATCACGGTCGGCCCGGCCGACCAGCCCGGCACGTCCATCGTGCTCGAACCGCCGGCCGCCGACCCCGGTGTCACCGACGACGAGCGCCGCACCATCACCGAGATGATGGCGAAGGGCACCTACGCCGGCATCGTCCTGGCGACCGCCGACCTCGGCGCCCTGTTCGCGCGGTTGCAGGAGGGCGACGCCGACATCGTCCAGGAGCCGGCCGAGCAGCCGTACGGGGTGCGCGACTGCGCCGTCCGCGACCCCGCGGGCAACCTGATCCGGATCCAGGAGCGGAGCTGAGCCCTCCGGCGGGGCCGGTGATCGGGCCTGGGGGCGCTCGTCAGCCCTCGGTGCCGCGTCCTTTGACGGCGAAGCAGCACAGAGCGGCCACGACCAGCATCGCGGCCGAGGCCAGCAGCGTCACCTGCATCGCGGACACGTACGCCGCCGCGAACGCCTCGTGACCGGCCCGTTCGAAGAGCACGGTCTGCGCGGCCGGCAGGCCGCGCGGCGCCGGCGGCGGGCTGAAGTGGGTACCCCCGGCGACCGTGGTCTCGACGAACCGCGAGCGCAGTCCGGCGGGCAGCCCGCTCGCCCGCCGCTCCGCCTCGTCCCGGAGGGCCGAGGTCAGAGAGGCGGACAGGAGGGCGCCCAGAAGCGCGGTGCCGAGCACCCCACCGGCCTGCCGGATGGTGCTGGAGACGCCGGACGCGGCGCCCGCGAGGCGCGGCTCGACTCCTTCCATCGTGACGTGCTGCAGCGGTACGAACGTCGCGCCGCTCCCGAGGCCGATGATCACCAGCCCGGGTAGCAGGTGCCACACGCCGGAGTCCGCGCCCGCCGTCATGACCAGGACCACCAGGCCGAGCGCGAGCGTGGCCAGGCCCGCCATGAGGACGTACCTGCCGCCGATCCTGTCCGACAGGCGGCCGGCCAGGGCCGAACCGATCGCCGCGAGAACGGCGTTGGGCAGCAGCACCAGCCCGGTCTGCAACGGCGAGTATCCGCGCGCCGTCTGCAGGTAGATGACGAGCACCAGGGCGATGCCGATCATGCCGAGCTGGAAGACGAACCCGATCCAGTTCCCGGCCGGGAAGCCGCGCCCGGAGGTGAACAGTTCCAGCGGCATCAGCGGTTCGCCGCGCTGGACGCCCTGCCAGACGACGAACAGCACCAGCAGCAGAACCCCGGTGAGGATGATCGACGGGATGCCGATCGGCCCGCTGATCGTCCCCCAGTCGTAGCGTTCACCCTCGATCAGTCCGAAGGTGACACCGCTCAGTCCCGCCGTGGCCAGGGCCACCCCGACCAGGTCGAGCTTGTGCGCGCGCTCGGCGCGCATGCCGGGAACGTACGCGAGGGCCAGGATCGCGGTGATCAGCCCGATCGGCACATTGACGAAGAAGATCCAGCGCCAGCCGAGATGGGTGAGCAGGAAACCGCCGGCGATGGGGCCCACGATCGGCGCGAAACCGGCGATCGCGCCGAAGGCCCCGAACGCGCGCCCGCGCTGCCACGGCGGAAAGATCGCCAGAATCGACGAGATCACCTGCGGGAACAGAATCGCCGCGCCCACGCCCTGCAGCACCCGCGCGGCGAGAAGCTGAGCCGGCGAGTCCGAGAGGCCGCACAGGGCGGAGGCGACGGTGAAGACGGAGATGCCGATCAGGAAGAGGCGCCGGTACCCGAGGACGTCGCCGAGGCGCCCCGTGGTGATGAGTAGCACCGAGAAGACCAGCAGGTAGGCGTCGACGACCCACAGGACCTGGTCGTACGAGGCGTGAATGTCGCTGATCAGGACCGGGACGGCGATGTTGACGATGGCCCCGTCCAGCAGTGACATGAAGAAGCCGATACAGAGGATGCCGAGAACCAGCCACGGACGTCGCGTGGCCGGCGTTTCGGCGTGAGGGAATGCCGACACGTCGGTCGAACTCCTACAGGTGGGAGGACTTGCCTAGGGGAGGGCTCAGACGGCGGACCGGGCGCACTGGCGCCGGGCCGCGGATCTCGGCCGATTCCCAGGCCCTGCGGGAGCGGGAGTGGCGGAGCGCGATGCAGCGGAGGGCATCGGGCGATTCGATCTCGGGAAAGCGGACGGCGGAATTGCTCGCCGAACTGTCACAACCATCGCAGAGCACCTTTTCAGGCCGTGGTGTGTGACTCCCACCTTCTCCGTGTCATCGAACGCGAAGAAGCTGGTTGGCGAGGCTGATGCCCGACGGTGAGAGATCGCCTCAGAGACTAGCAACGCACCTGGCACCGCGCAAACGCCGTTCCGGTCACGGCCACGTACCTGCCGCGTGGTGGTGCGGGGGCCGCCATCGTTGGAGTATGGGTGAGTTCGGCCCGGGGCTCATGTCGGACATCCCGCCAGGGTTGCGTCGTGTGTGAGGGCGGTGGGACTGATGAGCGAGAGGGAGCAGCGGCCCGGAGATCCGGACTGGCGGGACCGGGCCGCGCAGCGCCGGGACAGGCACAACCGGGAACGTGATCGGGCGGCGGCGGCCCGCGACGAGGCCGCACAACAGCGGGATCGGGCCGCTGAGCGGCGCGACGAACTCGCCGAGGAACGCGGGCAGCACATCAGCGCGCGGCGGCAGGGTGACGACGAACACGATCGGGGCCTGCATGACCTGCTGTGGGCGGCGGAGTCGCGTGACCGGGCGGCCGAGCGGCGGGACCACGCGGACGCCGAGCGTCAGCGCCGCCTGGCGGATCACGACGGCGATCGCGACAACGCCGATCACGACGACGGGATCGGCCAGGAGTTGCGGCTGCTGGCCGCCGAACGGGTGCTCGCGGCGGCCGACCGCGCCCAGAACCGCAAGGACAGGGCCGCGCTGCGGGAGTTGCTGATGGTGCTGCGCGATTCCCGGCTGGCCGCCGACCAGGAGATGAGCCAGGAGCGTCTGCTCAGCGCCGAGGACCGGCGGGCCGCCGCCGCGGACCGCCGGGCGGCCGTGACCGACCGCATGGCCAGCGCCATGGATCGGCGCGCGGCGGCGCTGAGCCGGCTGGAGGCGGGTATCGATCGGCAGGTCGCCGCCGGGCAGCGCGCCCGCAGAAGGCTCACGTTCGGCCAGCGCCGGTCGTCAGGCGAGCGCTGACCCCGCGCCCCTGGAGCGTGGCGGGTGCGGGCGGCCGGGTCAGGTGGTCTCGCTCCAGCGGTTGGTGACGGGCAGGCGGCGGTCGCGGCCGAAGTTCTTCGGGGTGATCTTGGGTCCGGGCGGGTGCCGGCGCCGCTTGTGCTCGGCCAGGTCCACCAGCCTGATCACCCGCGCCACCAGGGCGGGGTCGTGGCCGGCGGCGATCAGCCCGGCCGGGCCCAGGTCGTTCTCGACGTAGTCGTCCAGCAGCGGGTCCAGCACCTCGTACGGCGGCAGCGAGTCGGTGTCGCACTGATCGGGGCGCAGCTCGGCGCTGGGTTCCTTGGTGATGGAGTGCTCCGGGACCGGCCGGGCCACGTCCATGCGGAACCAGTCGTCGGTGTGGCTGTTACGCCAGCGCGCCAGCGCCCAGACCATGGTCTTGGGCACGTCCTTGATCGGCGCGAAGCCGCCCGCCGAGTCGCCGTAGAGGGTGGAGTAGCCGGTGGCCAGCTCGCTCTTGTTCCCGGTGGTGAGCACCAGGTGCCCGTGCTCGTTGGAGAGCCCCATCAGCGCCATGCCGCGTACCCGGGCCTGGAGGTTCTCCGCCGCCGCTCCGGTGAGGTCGATCTCCTTCTCGAAGGCGGTGACGATGCCGTTGATCGGCGCCAGGTGCGCGGTGACGCCCTGGCGGCGTACCAGCTCCTCGGCGTCGGTGACGGAGTGCCCGGAGGAGTGGCGCGAGGGCATCAGCACGACGTGCACCCGCTCGGGGCCGATGGCGTCGGAGGCGATGGTGGCGGTCAGGGCCGAGTCGATGCCTCCCGACAGGGCCAGGACGACGGACTCGAAGCCGTTCTTGGCCACGTAGTCGCGCACCGCGAGCACCAGCGCCGCGTAGACCCCGGCCAGGTCGTCCAGCCGCGGCGCGATCGGGGGAGCGACGGGGGAGCCGATCGTCACGGGCTCGCCGGAGAGCACGAACCGGTCCACGGTGATCGCCGAGCCGTCGCCCGCGTCGTGGACCGTCCGGCCCGGCTCCGCGCCGCCGGCCGGCAGGTCCAGGTCCACCAGCAGCAGCTCCTCGCGGAACTGCGCGGCCCGCGCGACGAGCTCGCCGTCGGCGCCGACCACGATCGAGGCGCCGTCGAAGACCAGCTCGTCCTGCCCGCCGACCTGGTTGACGTAGGCCAGCGCGCAGCCCGCCTCCCGCGCCCGCCGGGCCACGAGCTCCAGCCGGGCGTCGTCCTTGCCCCGCTCGTACGGCGACGCGTTCGGCACGACCAGCAGCCCGGCGCCCGCCTGGCCGGCCACCGTCACGGGGCCGCCCTCCTGCCACAGGTCCTCGCAGATCGCGACCGCCACGTCGACCCCGTGCAGCCGGAAGATGGGCAGCCGGTCGCCGCGGACGAAGTAGCGGCGCTCGTCGAAGACCCCGTAGTTCTGCAGATGGTGCTTGGCCGTACGGGTGACGACCGCGCCCCGGTGGAGCAGGGCGGCGGCGTCCAGCGGCGCGCCCGCGGGCAGGCCGGGGCGTGGCGTGCGACCGGTCCCGCTTCGGGCCCGGTCGAGGTGACCGACGACCACGGCGACCTCGCCGAGCCCTTCCTCGGCCAGCCGGACCGCCGCCTGCTCCAGCGCCGCGATCGAGGCGTCCACGAAGGAGGAGCGCAGCGCCAGGTCCTCCACGGGATAGCCGGTGAGGAACATCTCGGTGAAGACCACCAGGTGCGCGCCGCCGGCGGCGGCCTGGCGCGTCCGGTCGAGCAGCTTGGCGGTGTTGGCCGGGAGGTCGCCGGTGACGGGGTTGGTCTGGGCCAGGGCGATGCGCAGGTGTGCCACGGGGATTCAGGGTAGTACGTCCGGATTTTACGGGGCCGGGGTGTCCAGGCGACCACGAACGCCAGGTGGTGGCGGGCCGGCTCGTACCCCAGCGTGCGGTCGGCGGTGGCCCGGTCGATCCGCCGCCCGCCAGGACGTCGTCCATGACGCGCCACCGTGCCGCACCCCGAGAGCGGCACGGCCGGGCCGGCCCGAGCGGCACGACCGGCCGGTGGCACGACCGGCGCCGGTGGCCCGGCCGGCCCCGTGGGGCCGGGCCTGCCGGCGCCGGTCCGCCGTCAGCCGTTGAGACGGCAGCCGTCGGTGGTGCGGCCGTTGTTGCAGTGGTTGAGTTGCAGGCTGTCGAGCACGTAGGCGAAGGTCTGGCCCGCCGGGCTGACCACGGAGAGCTGCGCGGTGGCCGCGCCCGCCGGGGCGATCGCCGAGACGGAATACTCCTGCCAGGCGGCCGACAGGGAGTAGGCCGCGCTGTCACTCGCGGAGATCAGCGTGTTCGAGCCGTTGTACCAGGACAGCCGTAGCTTGACGGTGCCGGAGGTGCCGGTCGTCAGGCGGGCGAAGAACTTGTACCGCTGCCCGGCCGTCACCGGCGGCCTGCGGCTGACCGACACGAGGCCCTCGGCGTGCGCCTGGACGTTCATGGTCAGCGAGCGACGGCCGTCGTAGTAGCGGGCCGACACCTGGCCGTCCGGTCCGGGCGGGGTGACCTGCATCCAGCCGCCGCCGGAGACGGTGAACCCCGTCGGATACCCGTACGGCGCGTCGGCCTCGATCGTCCGTTCCTGGGCCGTCAGCGCGTCGTTGCTGTACCCCACGTCACAGCAGGTCGGCGTAGTGAACGGCGGGAAGGCGGCGAGGTTGACCCTGCGGGTGTCCGGATAGCTGGAGGTGTGGAACAGCGCCGAGGTCTCGCTCGGGTCGTAGTAGGTGTTGAACTCCTGGTCGATCTGCCAGTCGTTGTACTGGCTGATCATCACGTCGTTGAGCGAGAAGGAGTTGGGCACCTCGCTGACCTTGGCGTGGTCCACGTCGTGCAGGTGGATCAGCTCGTGCATCATGGTGCCGCTGTCCCAGTCGTCGGTGGTCGCGACGCAGACGGGACCGCAGTGGGCCGTCGCCGTCCCGTTGAAGTCCTCGAACACCAGATATCTGCGGTTGCCGCTGTCGTAACCCGCCGCCGCCAGATCGTCGGCGATGACGAACGGATCGGTCTCGCCGTCGATCACGGCGTTCTCGATCTGCTCCGGCACCACGAGCGCGTGGGCGTAGCCGGTGTAGGTGCCGGTGTTGTGCCCCGTCCGGCAACTGAGGTTGATGTGCTGGTCGTAGTTCGTCGACTCGTCGAGCAGCCAGTCCATCCGGTCGACGATCTTGGCGATCCGCTCGACGTAGTCCTCGTAGTTGTTGCCGTTGCCCGTGTGCCAGGCATAGATCACCTGGACCGCCTGGATGCTGCCACTGGCGTTCTTGGGGTCGGCCAGCGTCGTGGTGCAGCCCCGCTGGGGCAGGGCCGCGTCCGCGGGCTGGGCGTAGGGGGCGACGGGCTCGGTGCCGATGGGATTGAAGTCGGCACGGGCCGGGCCGCCCATCGCCGCGACGATGAGGACCGACGCGGTGAAGGCGGCTAAGAAGCGGTGGAGCCGTGAAGGAATGCGTAAGGACAAGGAGGGTCCCTCCGTAGCTGACCGATCGACGCACGCGCCGGCCGGAGGCCGCGTCGGCGTGCGCCCAGGAAAGGCCGGACCGGTCCCCCCGAGGCGGAATGCCGGCGTGTTCGCCCGGGCACCGCCGGTCCGGACTTCTCATTGGAACCAGGCGGGAGTTGTTCAGCAAGACCGCCGACCTGGACTGAACAACTCAGGTCAGTACTGCCAGAGGGCGTTGCGCCGGTGCCGCGCGGGGCCGACCTCAAAGTCGCCCTCAAGGTCGGCGGCGAAGCGGCCGTCCGTCGCGGCGTTGGCGAGGCGGCGGATCGCTTCGAGCCTGAGACGCACGCGCCGGCGAGCCCGCGGGACATGGGGCTCCCCAGGTAGCACCGCCAGGTGTCTCCTGGCGCGCTACACGAAGCCCGCCGGTCCCGTTGATCGTTCTCGAGTCATGGACGGGACCCTAGCATCGCGACACCACCACCTCGGGCGCGCAAGGTGAGGCGCTGAAAGCCTCACCTGTCTCACGACAAGATCACGAACTCCTGGTGGCCGCACGTCGCAGATCGCGCGCAAAGCCGGAGCACGTCTCCGGCCCGGGTGGTGGGGTGCGTCACTTGCTCCACGTGTAGGAGACCGACGCGAGTTCGGCGAACATGTCCCCGCCAATTCTGAAGGCCGTGATGTACTGGCCCTTGCCGATCCCCTTGGCCGACACCCGCTTGTACGTCGTACCGCACGAGGTGCTGCCGAGCTTGAGGGAACTGCTGACGATGTTCGGCTTCTTGGGCCTGAAGACCACCAGGTCGCCGGCCACGCACTTGCCCTTGGAGTCCTTGTAGTAGACGCTGCCCCAGACCGTGTTCTTGGCCGAGTCTCGCCCGACGCACACCGTGGCGCCCGATTCCGTCTTGCACTTGTACAGCAGGTCCGCCGACGCCGGCGTGACGGTCAAAGCCATCATCGTGGCCGCCAACGCTGACGCACTGAGCACTGCTCGCATTCTCCCGGACATGTCTCTCCTCGTGATACCGGACTATTCCTGTCGGAATTGCTGGCTTGACGAAGAGCCACGCTAGGGGCACGCGGTATACCGCCGGTATGTCCGGGAAACGAGGTACCCGGCCGCCGCTCTTGCTCGAAAGGTGCGCCTCCCAGCCCGGCGGCGCTTGCGGAGGGCCTTTGACGCCGCGGTGTGCTCGCCGCGGGAACATTAGCGCCGGCCCTCGTCGGAACAGTCGGCTGGAGCGGAGTGAATCGTGCGGCATTTCGGCCTCCCCCTGAGTACGCTTTGGGAAGACCACTGGGTGGGACTGGTGGTGGGCGAGGAAGGCAGTGGGGTCGAGGCGGCTCTCCGTTCGTGGCGGGGAGCCGCTTTCGCGTTCAGGGTGTCGGCGCCGTGTTGATGCAGGTGGCATTTCTAGCGACCTGCGACCACCGGGCTCCGCAGACTTATCCTGCGAGACGCTTGCTCCCCTTGTCCGTCAGCTCCGCCAGGTGTACCGCTACGCCGAAGGTGGTGAAACCCGACCTGGCCGCGTCCGTGAACCCTGCGATCACCGCGTCCGACGGGAACTTCTTGACCAGGACGTCATAGGCTGCGGCTCCGTGGTCCCGGATGGCGGCGAGGACCATGTCCGTGTTCAGTTCCGAGTGCGCCACGATCTCCTCCAACAGGTCGAGTTGCCCTTACAGTCTCATTCATCGCTGCAGGACGGACAGGGCGAATTCCCTTGCTTCTCGGCCTTCCTTAATGCCCGGCAGCCTAGCCTGCGGTGGTGACGACCTCGTTGAATGTGCTTCGTTGCACCCGACCCTTGGGCAACGGAGTATCCAGGGCGACACATAAGGGTCATGCGGCGGCCATCATGCGATCATCAACTGCGTGATCGCCCCTCCAGATCGCCTCACCCACATGTACGGAGCTGCCGCCTTCGCGGTCGTAGCGGTGGCGGGAGTGGTGGCGGGAGCGGTGACGTCGGGCCGACCGTGGCCGGGACTGCGGTGTGCCTGCTGCTCAGCGGGGGTGGCCTACTACGGCTTCATGCTCGCGGAGACTTTGTAACGACGTCACGCCTCCTCCTCAGGCGGGAGACAGGATGGCGTCGGCGAACGCGGCCGCCACCTTCTCGGCGCCACGCACCAGAGCGATGGCCAACTCGTTGTATGCGTCCAGAGGCATACGTCCCCCGACACATGAAGGGCCCCGTGATCAGGTTGGTGGTCACGGGCCCTTTCTGCCTTGTCTACTTCGCCAATGGCGTCTCCGCGCTATGACGAGTGATCGCTTCGCTGATATCTCGGAGCGAATCTAGATCTTCTTCAGATGCACGGTGAGGCCGGAGTCGGCGGAGAGCCAGAGGCGGTCGCTTCCGGCGAGGATGCTGTACTGGACCTTGCTGCCGTTGTTGCCGGTCACCGTGACATCGACGCGCTCCAGGAGCCAGTGGTCCTTGGGGTCGCTGGCCAGGGGGGCGAAGCGGATGTAGGCGGGAGTGTGATCGAGGTCGCTGATGTTCAGGGCGGGGTTGCGGGGGTCGTTCAGCTCGGGCTCCGTGACGTTGGCGCCGTCGCCGTAGATGTAGTGCGTGTCGTTTCCTGATTCGAAGTCGTTGCCGGTGGTGTTGCAGAGGAATTCGCGTCCGGCCAGGCCCAGGTAGACGTAGCCGTCCGTGCCGACGAGGTAGGGGAGGCTGCTGTCGTCGGTTGCGGTGATGATCTCGGCGTCGATGGAGCTGACGGTCTCTGCCATGGTTCCCTCCGGGCGGCTCTGTTGAGTGGGTGGGTGATGCATGGCCTTGGTGGCCTTGCCGCCTCAAGAGAAATTATATACAGAGAGTAGTCATTTGATTACTATCTGTCACAACAGGGGCCTCTGCCCTCTCAGGAACGACACCCTGTCTGTCAGGGCCCGCGTATGGGTCGCGTGACGCGAGCCCGGCGACGGGCCTCGAGAGCAGCACTGAAGCCGTCGCTCGATGAGTTCGTCCATGGGCCCATCGATGTGCGAAGGAAGCGACTCGCGAATCTTCGCAGGTCGAACGGTATGGGCCACGAAGGGCGGAGCAAGCCCCGTCCCCGTGGACAGAGAGCGTTGTATCCGCAGGTCGGGCGTCAGTCGAGCGCGCGCGGTTGGCCGGGCGCTGATGGCGCGGCAACGGCGGCCGCAGCCGATGGCCTTTGAACGGCGTGCGGATGCTGCCGCCCGTGCCTTGATCTCCCCTGCGTCGATCAGGTCGGTGGCGTGTGCTGCGGTCAGGTCGGGCGTGGCACCGAGCGGCGCAGGTGGGGCCCGTGCGAGTCGGCCGGCCGGATCGGTCGGGACCTGAACATTCACGCCGTGGCATCGGTGTTTGCCGGAGTAGTACGGCCGTTCGTCGGTCGATCGGGATCAGGGTGTCGTCCGGGAGGGCGTAGGCCGGTCGGCCGGCGCGTAAGACGGCAGCCTGGACATCGTCGGCGGGCATGGCGAGCAGGTCGGACGACGGCCCGGCGTCAGCTCCCTTGAACCTGGGCAGGCCCGATTGAGTGGCACGACGGACCGGATGGTCCTGCCACCGATCGTCGGCACCCGACCTGGCTGGGCCGGCTTCGATGACACAGGGACGACTTCGCCGGCCACGGACAACGAGTTTGACGCCACTCGGCGCATGGACTCGTCCCAGCAAGCCCTGCTGGTCCTGGCCCACGTACGCAATGGCGACACCTACGCGCGTCTGGCCGCGGGCTTCGCCATCGGCACCAGAACCGCCTGGCGCTACGTCGCGAGGCGGTCCATACCGAGCTAATGGCCGTCCCATGGTGCCCTGACCAGGGATCGGCCCGGCCGAAGTAAAGGACACTTGACATCACGGCGGCCCCCTCCTACCGTGTCAAGTGTCCTTTACTTCTCGCCTCAGGAGGCGACCCGTGCAAGCACACACCACAACCGGGGACTACCGGGAGTCGACCAAGGCAACCGTCCGGCTCGTACTCTGGACACTCGCCTGGACGGCGACCCTCGCCTTGGCCAAGTTCGGTCCCGACCTCTTGTGGGACCCTCAGCGACCGGTGGCAAGCTGGGCCGCGGTCGCCGTCAACCTGGCCGTCGGCATCGGATGGATCGTCGCCTTCACTCGCTTTCTTCAGAGAGTCGATGAGTTGCATCGCAAGGTCATACAGGAGGCTCTGGCGATCTCCCTCGGGGCAGGGTGGGTCGGCGGATTCGCCTATGTCGTCGCGGACACCGCCGGCCTCATCACTTACGACGTCAACACTGCAGTCCTGCCCGCGCTCATGGGAGTCGTCTTCATGATCGCCTTCGCCGCCGGCATGATCAGATACCGATGAAGAACCGCATCACGGAACTCCGGGCCGAACGCGACTGGACACAGGCTGATCTGGCTCAGCGGATCAGCGTGTCGAGGCAGACGATCATCGCGATCGAAAAAGGCAAGTTCGACCCGAGCCTTCCCGTCGCCTTCCGCCTCGCCAAGGTGTTCGACCTGACGATCGAAGAAGTTTTTCTCGACGAGCAGTAGAACATCATCCGAAGTAGCTGAACCCCCATCGAACGGCCGCGGAAGCACCCGCGCCGGCAGATCGCCCATGCGATCCCGTACGTGCGTGCTCGGAAAGAGCAGCTGTCATCACCGGCATGGCTTATGCGAATGGACCCGGCCCCACGGCCGGTCGCGCTGCATCTTCGACTGAAGTGCCCCACGAAACCATTCCGAGCAAAGGGCTCGTGCACCCGGCAGTGCCGATTCGCTTGTCATCAAGAAGGCATCTGTTCCCAAGAACAAGGAGTGTCAGTGCGATCAAGCCTGCGATCAACGCTGTCAATGTTCATCGCCGCGGCGACGGTGACCACCACGACGGCAGGCGCGGCCATGTCGGCCGAGGCCCGGATCGGCACGCCGGAGGCGGAGCCGAAGCCGCCGGGCCGGCCAAGGGAGCGGCGGCCCCGGTCTGGGGCGAGTGCCCGCCGGTGGAATCCGGCGTCCCGCGCGATCCTCGCCGGCAGTGCGCGACGCTGCGGGTGCCGCTGGACTACCGCGCCCCGCGCGGGCGGACCATCGAGATCACGGTCTCCCGCATCGCGACCGCGCAGCCCTGGACGCGCCGCGGGATCCTACTGTCCAACCTCGACGATCAAGGCCTCGACCTGCTCATCGCGCTGGCGACCGCGCTGCCGCCGCAGGTCCTGGATCAGTACGACCTGATCGGGTTCGATCCACGAGAAATCGGCCACAGCACCCCGGTCACCTGCGGGATCGCCCCCGCGACCCCCGGTCGCATGTGCTGCCCTACCCGGCGCCGGACGGCGGCATCCAGCGCAATGTCACCTTCGCGCGAACCACCGCCGCCGCGTGCGCCGAGCACTCCGGCGATGTGCTCCGGTTCATCACCATGGCCAACACCGCCCGGGACATGGACCGCGTCCGAGCCGCGCTCGGCGAGCCGAAACTCTCCTACCACGGCACCTACCTGGGAGCCGTCCACCTCTCGCTGTTCCCCGGCCGCAGCGACCGGATCGTGCTGGACAGCGCCGTCGATCCGGGCCTGGTGTGGCGGGACATGTTTCGGACCTGGAACGAGGCGGTCGCGCTGCGCCTGCCCGACTTCCTCGCCTTCGCAGCCGAGCGGACGCCGTCTACCACCTCGGCGCGAGACCGGACGAGGCGCGGCATACCTACGACCGGCTGACCGCGGCCCTGGACGAGCGGCCCCTGCCGAATCCGGGCGGCCCGGAGCTCGACGGCAACGCGCTGCGCGAGATCAGCCGTGGACGCCGCCGTGGCGCGCCTGCCCCGGCTGAGGTCCGCCGGGGGTGCCACGGCCGGCGACCGAGCCGGGACAGCGGACGTACCGGCGGACAACCGCATCGCCGCCCTCTACGCCGTGCTCTGCAATGACGCCGCGCGACATGGCGTTGCACGCCCGGCGGTTCGCGGCCGGCCGGCAGGTGTCGCCCGTGACGGCGGGCACGCTGCCGAACCTCTGGCCGTGCACGGCGTGGCCGACCCGGCCGGTGGAGCCGCCGGATACGGTCACCGGCAACGGGCCGCGCAATGTGCTGATCCTGCGGAACACCAGCGATCCGGCCACGTCCCTGCGCAACGCACGCGGCCTGCGCGCCACGCTCGGACGGCGGGCCGCCATGATCACCGTCGACCAGGGCGGCCACGGCGTGCTCGGACTGGGCGGCTGCGCCGACGAGGCGACGAACACCTTCCTTGCCACCGGGGCACTGCCGACGCGGGACCGCTTCTGCCCGGCTCCGTCACCGGCCGACACCGTCGGCCGGTGACGGAGCCCTTGCCGTACATATCTCCCGCGTGGCCGCTGTAGGGCCGTCGTCTGTGGAGTGCCGTGTGCCGGTTCACCAGGTGTTGACGACGCGTCGGTCTGCCCGAACGCTGAAAGCCCCCGCCGTCAGTCCTCGTCGTCGGCGCCCAGGACGCGGTAGACGCTGGCCAGGGAGGGGTTGCGGCCATTGTGCTTGCCGGTGAGGATGACCGGCTTGGCAGCGATCTTCGGCACCGGCACCCCGCGCCCGCGCAGGCCGAGGCAGTACAGCACTTGCACGGGCCGATCGGCCGGGGTGCCGTCTCAGCGCATTAATAGACGACGCCAACTAATCACGGGCTGGGGAGCACGAGTCACTACCGGCTTTGGGACAGCCAAATTGCCTCCGCGCCCGCTGTCGAACCCGTCCACCCGGGGCCGGGTGGACGACTGGCGCGGGCACGCAACGCTCGGGCACATGCTTGGTGCTGCCGTCCCGCAAACGACCACTCGGGACCACACCCAGCCCGCGCACCGCGCGCCGCTCACCCTTCCAGCATCCTCCAGAGGTCGAGGCGACACGGAACACGGCCGCAACTCACCATGCATCTTCACCAGCACCTGGGAGGCTGGCGGCCACGGTTGAACCAGCAGTTGGAGGATGGGAGAAGACGGGGGAGCATGACGGCCAGGAGAAGTGCGTGCCGCCGCCGTGTCGTTCGCGTGTACGCGATGTGGTGCGGCACCTATGGTCACTGCCCGGCACGACGTGGACGGCAATTCCGACCAGTAGCTCCGAATTAATCCTGAGATTCCTTCTAATCCCTCGGGAATTCGCGGTCGCCAACCGGGCCACCCCCACTTGCCTGCCAAGGTTTGCAGGGGTGGCCGGTCCTGCTCGGCAGATCGGCGTCATACGGGGTCAGGCCGATCCGTTGCGGCCGAGCGCGCTGAAGTGGCAGGTTGCGTTCATTCCCTGCGATCCGGGCGGGCGGCGAAGCACCGTAGTTTTTCGATCCCGACCGGATACAGCGGTCCACCGGTCGTCACATGCGCCTACCGTCACCCCAAAGTGAGGAGGCCCCACGATGAGCACTTGTCTCCACCGAAACCGTTGGGCCCACAAGCCCTGAACTTGGTGATATTCCTGGTCGGGTGCGCGGTATTCGAACTGCCCGAAGCGGTGTACAGCTTATGCATTGTCCCGGGCTCGTTGGCGGCTGGCACGGCACTCAGCCTCGGCAGTTCGCGAATCGATTTCGGAGTTCTTGCCCGGAGCCGGCCAAGAACTCCGAAATCGTCAGGTGCCTTGAGCCACAGCACTTATCTCTCAGCAACAGGTGCCTGCCCGCTGCTCCCGATCCAGGCCGGCCTGCGCCGCGCGCACCCGGTCGATCGCCCGGCGGTGCGCGATCGTCAACACCTACGCCAGCTCTGACCCCATGCCCGGATCGAAGCGAGCGGCGCTGCGCCACACCTCCACAACACTTCCTCGCTTTGGGCCCGATCGCGCAGCACCAGTCCGAACACCCGGGCCGCCATCGCCTCATACATCTGCTCGAACGCCGCCCGATCCCCGCGGCCCACCTCCTGCGGCAACTTCTCCAGTGCCGGCCCACCCTCGGTCGATCGGGGAAGGGCCGGTCTGCGCCCCCTTCTAACGCCCTGATCTGGGAAGAGTCCACCGCGGCGCGCGAGGCCGGTGGTGCCGCACTTTTGATCTTGCTCTTGGCGACCAGCGAGTAAATGTCCCGGCAGCGTGCGCCGGCGGGATCTGCAGGTCGGCGTTGGGGTTATGGATGGCCCGGTGGGGTGGGTCGGTGGCGATCAGCGGGAACCGTCATGTCAGGAGGGTGCGCCAGCGGGTGGCTGATTCCATGATGTCCAGGCTGACGCGTTCCAGGTAGGCCGCCGTCTTGGCCAGCCGTTGTCCCACGGGGCTGTCGAGCCCGTACGTCTCGGCCACCGCCATCGTGGCTCGCGCCGTCTGGAGCGTCTGCCGCTCGCTGATCATGATCGCGTGGTACCAGGCGTCGTCGTCGATCACGTAGATGTCGCGACGCCGCTGCGGATCGCGTTCGCGACGGACGAATCCCTGCTGAACCAGGAAGTTCACGGCCACGGAGACGGAGGCCGGGCTGACCTTCAGCCTGTGGGTCAGCTCGGCCGCGGTGCGCCTGCCGTCCTCGGACAGCACCAGGTCGTGGTGCACGCGCGCGGCCGTCCTCGGCATCCCCGCTCTGACCGCCCTCTCGAGGATCTCCTGTTCCATCGTGGCGACCGGAGGTATGACCGTTTCCGGCGATGCCAGTGCGCCGCGCCGGGCCCGCTGGATCGTCGCCTGGTGTGCCTGCTGGGGCCGGTAGCCGGCGGGGCCGCCGTTGCGTGCGATCTCCCGGGTGATCGTCGAGGTCGGCCGGTCGAGCCGCCTGGCGATCTCACCGTAGGAGAGCTTGTCGGCGAGCCCGGACGCGATGCGCTCGCGGTCCTGCTGGGTCAATCGTCCTCCTGGCATGTCGCCAGTATTGCCTTCGCCGCCAGCCATTGCAACAAGGTCTTGCATTCGCGCTCAGCTCATTGCTCCAATATGTGGCCATCTACCTGGGAAGAACGTGTTTTTGCGATTGACGGTTTTTCGAATGCAACATAGCTTTCGACTCACACAAAACACGTACTATCGCGAAATGAGGATCGGCCATGAGTACATCCCCTCACAGCGCCAAGAACAACAGGGGCCGGACACCGAGAGCGTTGCGGCCAGTGGCGGTCACGGCGCTGGCGGCCGCGCTGCTGGCCGGGGCGTTCACACCCGCAGTGGCCACGGCGAGTGCATACGCCGTGGACAGCAGCGCGGCCATGTCGAAGGCCGCCGCCGGGCAGGATCGCCCGGAGCTGCGAAAAGTCATCCAGACGTTCGTCGATGCCGGTTTCCTCGGGGTGCAGGTGCGCGTGAACGATGAGCGGGGCGAGTGGGTCGGCAGCGCCGGGGCACGCAAGCTGGGCGCGAACGCGAAGCCACCGGCGAACGGGCATTTCTGGGTGGGCAGCGTCACCAAGACCTTCCACGCGACCGTGGCGTTGCAGCTGGTGGGCGAGGGCAAGATCGGGCTGGACGCCCCGGTGGCCGGCTACCTGCCCAAGCTCGGGCTGGACCGGCGGATCACGGTGCGGATGTTGCTGCAGCACACCAGCGGATTGTTCAACTACACCGGCGACCTCGACCCCGATGGGACATGGGTTCCGGGGCTTCCCGCGACGGGCAAGGAATGGCTGGACAACCGGTTCCACTCGTACCGGCCGGAGGAACTGGTGCGGTTCGCGTTGTCCAAGCCGTCGCGGTTTGAACCGGGGACGGGCTGGAGCTACTCCAACACCAACTACACACTGGCCAGGCTGCTGATCGAGAAGGTCACCGGCCGCTCGTTCGACGCGGAGCTGAAGCGGCGGATCCTGGGGCCGCTCGGATTGAAGGGCACCATGGTGCCGGGCAACCGGACGCAGTTGCCCAGGCCGTACGCCCATGGCTACTTCCGCTACCAGGACGCCGGTCAGTGGAAGGTGATCGACGTCTCCCGCCAGAACCTCTCCCTGGTGGCCGGTGCCGGTGACATGCTCTCGACCACCAAGGATCTCCACACGTTCTTCTCCGCGCTGAACGGCGGCAAGCTCCTGCCGGCCAAGCTGCTGGCCGAGATGCGCAAGCCGCACCCGAAGAGCGACCCCCTCTACGGCCACTACGGCCTCGGGATGTTCGTGCAGGACCTGGGCCCGACCTGCGGCACCGTCCTCAACCACAACGGCAACCCGCCAGCGGGCTACGCGGCGCTGATGTACAGCACGCCCGACGGCAGCAAGACCCTGACCGCCTCGCTGACCGCCGGCGACGCCGCATTCGACATCGCCCAGTATCCGAAGATGCTGGACGGGCTCGTCAAGGCGGCGTTCTGTGGCGGGCAGGCCGGGTCGGCCAAGCAGGCCAAGCCGGCTGAGTAGACGGGGCCGAGCGCCTTGGGCTCGCACACCGTGAAGTCGAGACCCGTTGCGCTCGGTCATCAGGTAGGGGCGCGAAGTAGGCCACGCCGGCCCTATTGAGCGCGGCGCGGCCGGTTCACGAGGCGCGGACATCGAGCCGAGCGGGTACAGCCGCGCGACCAACCCGTCAGAGACGAAGCCGGCCAAGGGGATGCAGGTCGCCCGCGTTCATCCTCTTGCCGTTCCGGCGTGCACCTCAGCAATTCAGTGTTGCTGTGTACCGGTTAGTTGGCACCACCGAGTAGCTGAAGAGGGTGTTTCCATGGGCAAGCATGTGACGGAGATGCTCAAGGCAACGCTGGAGGGCACCGTCCTCGCGATCCTGTCCGACCGGCCCGCGTACGGCTACGAGATCACGGCGTGGCCGCGGATGACGGTCTGCTTGACCGTCGTCCCCGACGCGTCCGTCGCCGTGGCCCTCAGGGAGACGAATCCGGCCGTACGCGGGTTGAACACGGTTGCCATCCAGCCAGACCCGCTCCGGACGCTCGGCACGGGGTGCCAGGTGGTGCCGTCGTCGCAGGGCATCTCCAGCCTGAGCGAGATCACCTTGGCCTGGGTCGCGCCGGAGTTGTGTTCCACCCGGACCGCCGCGTCCCCCATCGAGGACGTGCCCGTGTCGAACGCGCTCACCCAGGTGAGCCCCGGAGCGGGGTAGTGGGTCACGGTGCCGGGGAGCGTCACGTCTTGGGGCGCGTCGCCTGGAATCCGCCAGGCTTGTCGCCGAACCTGGGGGCGAAGTACGGCCGCCCCTGCGCCGCGACACCGGAAGCGAGGAATGTCGCCTCCACCTTTGCCAGTTCCGCGCGCCGGGCTCGCTGCCCCATGTCGGCGGCAAGCCCGTCGGCGCGTTCGTCGACCAGGTCGTACAGCGTGAGTGACGCCGTGCCGTGGGCCGGCACCTGGAGGCGTTCCTGCGGCAGCTTCGGCACCTCCCCGCCCTTCGTGCCCAGTTCCAGGGTGACGGGGGTGTCGCCGGAGTTGGCGTACGTGATCGTCTTGGTCGAGACCCGCTCGCCTTCGCCGTCCCAGGGGAAGGCGGCCCACAGACCGGCGGGCTCGACCAGGACCTGCTGGGCCAGGGTTCGCAGGAGGTCCACCCGTCCGGTGCCCTGCTCGTACGGTGTCGCGCCCGGCGTGGCTGCCGCGCTGCCCATGAGGGCGGCCTTGAGCTGCCGTCCGGTCCAGTCGGGATGCCGCTGGGCCATGATCGCCGCAGCGCCGGCCACGTGCGGCGCGGCCATCGAGGTGCCGCTGCACCCCACGTGCCCGCCTGGACGGCCATGATGTCCACGCCGGGGGCCGTGATGTCCGGGTTGGTCGTGTGGTCGCCCTCGCGTGGGCCCTTGGAGGAGAAGGAGGCGACCTGGTCCTCGTCGTCGGCCGCGCCCCACGGCCAGGGTGGCGTCGGCGCTGCCGGGGCTGGAGACCGGGGCCTGGCGGCCGTCGTTGCCCGTGGCGACGACGAACAGCGTGCGGGTCTGTTCGGACAGCGTGTTCACCGCCTGTTCGACGGGGTCGAGCTCCGGGGTGTCGAGGGCGCCCAGGCTGAGGTTGACGACCTTGGCCTTGACCTCGGTGGCGGCCCACCACATGCCCGCCAGGATCGCGGAGTCCTGTCCAGGAGCGCAGGTCGTCCAGGCAGAGCCTGCCCTTGCCGGCCGTCAACGCCCGGGGACCGCCCGGGAGGCCTTCCGCCTCTGGGCGGCGTTCTTCTTGGGGACCTGGAGGGTGGACATGCCGAGCCCGGCGAGCCGCCGTAGCGCCAGGCCGGCAGTTTCGTGACGTCGAACAGCCGTGGGTCCAGGACGCCCTGGGCGATCAGAAGACGGGCGTCGAACGGGATCACGTGCAGGTGGCCCTCGATCCCCTGCCTGCGCGGCCCGGGCGGACGGCCGTGACCCAGGCAGGGCGCAAACAGGGGTGCTTGGGGGAGCGATGATCGGGTAGGTCGCGTGCTATGTCGGTTTCGGAGGGATATCAGGGGTGGTTGCTGGCCGGCCGCTACCGGCTACACGCCGAGCTGGGCCGGGGCGGCATGGGCAGAGTCTGGCGCGGCCACGACGAGCTGCTCGATCGCCCGGTCGCCGTCAAGGAGATCACCTTGGGCCAGCGGCCGCAGCCCGAGCGTGAAGCGCTGCTGGGCCGCACGATGAGCGAGGCCCGCCTGGCCGCCCGGCTGTCTCATCCGCACATTGCGGCGGTCTACGACGTGGTGGTGGCCGACGAACGGCCGTGGATCGTGCTGCAGTTGGTTCGCGCCCCCACCCTCGCCGACGTGCTGGCCGAACGAGGACCCCTGCCGTCGGCCGCCGTGGCCAGGATCGGCCTTCAGGTACTGGAAGCGCTGCAGGCGGCCCACACCGCCGGCATCGTGCATCGCGACGTCAAGCCCGCCAACATCCTTCTGGACGACGACGGCCGGCACGCCGTACTGACCGATTTCGGCCTGGCCACCAGTCTGGAACAACCGGCCCGGACGAGCCTCACCGAGACGGGCATCGTGGTCGGCACCCCGGCCTATATCGCGCCCGAACGCGCCCGGGGCGCGGCCCCGACCCCGCCCAGCGACCTGTGGTCGCTGGGCGTCACCCTGTACACCGCGGTCGAGGGCCGCTGCCCATTCGAGCGGGGCAGCGCTCTGGCCACCATCAGCGCCGTGCTCACCGCCGACCCGGCCCCCTTCGAACACGCCGGCCCATTGGCGCCACTCATCACCGGGCTGCTGGCCAAGGACCCGGCCCACCGCACCGGCCCCCGCGACGCCCGAGCACACCTGCATCGCATCGCCGTCCCGCCCATCGAGCAACTGCCGGGCACCGGCGCCCTCGCCCCGGTGGCCCCGCGTGAGACCGTGCCCGCCCCGGCGCTGCCGCCGTCCCAGCCCGCCACCGCCTCTCTGACCGGAGACGGCCCTTCGGCTGCCGCCTCCCCAGCCCCCGCGGCCGTCCGGCTCGCTGCCGATCCGGCCAGCCGCCGGCCCTGGGCCACGTACACGCGGCCCGCGGCGGCGGTGACCGTCCTGATCGCAGGCGTGCTGGCTGCCACCACCTGGCCAGGTCAGCCGGCCGGCCCGCCCGCTGCCGAGCGGCCCCTGGCCGACACGGCTGTCACGTCGACGCCGACCCCGCCCACCGCGCACCTGCAGGCGCAGCCCGTGTCCATCAAACGCGGCACTCCGGCCACCCCGCACCAGGACGAACGGCCCGCCCGCGCTTCCGCGGTGACGGACGCTCTGCCGCCGGGCCAGGCGAAGAAGACCACCGGCAAGAACGGCAAGAGCGGCAAGAGCGGCAAGGTCACACACGGGCACAAGCTCCGCTCGCCCAGCAAAGGCGGCGGCAAAGGGCACAAGTGATCAGGTTGCGAGGCGCGGCCCTCGCTTGGCGCCGCCGGTGCCGCTGACTCCTGCGCATGTTCGCCGGTATCGCGCATTCGCATCACGAAGAGCAGCTCGGCGGGGATCAAGGACGACCACCTGGCTCAGGTCATGCGGGGCTGGCGGTTGGCCGTGCGGGCCGCGCTCTGCCGAGATGACGGCCAGGACGGCCAGAGTGCCCACGGCCGTGCCCGAGGAGATCGGTGAACGTGAGCGGGAAGGTGGCCGCCTCTGGGACGAGTCGGTTCGCGCAGTGGGCTCTCTGGACGTGCACGACGCTCGGAGGATGGCGGCGTTCTGCTCGGCGGCGCTCGGTCCGAGATGGAGCACGACGGCGAGGCGCCGCACCTGTGGCTGCCGACGAAGGCGCCCAAGCAGGGCAAAAGCCGCAACCATCTCGACCTGTACGTTTCCCGATGGCGGCGATGTCGGGCGGCTCGTAGCGGTGCGGATCAGCGGCCTGGCAGCGGCCCTGCCGGTCGCCGCGCTGCTCGGCCGCGACCGGACGACACCATCGGCTGAAGGCACGGAACCGCCACCGGTAACGAACGGCGAGTGCGCAGGGCGGGCCGCTCCAGGAGTTGACGAGCATGCAGGCGCGCCGCGCTCACCGCGTGTCGCACGATCCTGGCCCGCTTCACAGTCCTTCTCTTCCTTCATCCCCGCGACCACACGGCCCGACAGTCCGATGAGGAACCCTTGCCGCAAGGATGAGCGTGTCTGTCGCTCCTGCTGCCGAGGCCGGCGCCGGTGACTCTGTAGCGTCGCTCCTACGGGGATCGAGGAGGGGCGATGACGGGGGACGGGGAGATCAGCGATGCGCTGACCGACGCCATCAATCAGCACACGCTCGAAGGGATATTGCGGCTCTACAGCCCGCAGGCGGTCCTCGTGGCGCCGGGAGGCATGGCCGAGGGACACGACCAGATCGCCACCTACTACGAGCAGATGTTCGAAGGCTTCCCGAACGTACGTGCCACGCCCTGGAGAAAGATCACCACGGGAAGTGTGACACTGATCGAGTGGACGCTGACCGGCACCCACCTCGGCCCGTTTCTCCTTCCCGGCGGTGGCACACTCGACGCGACCGGCCAAAGCGTCGTGGTGCGCGCGTGCAACACGGCCGCCATGGACGGCGACCTCATCGTCAGCCACCAGTTCTACTTCGACCAACTGGAGTTGTTCACCTCTCTCGGGGTCCGGATGGATCCCGAGAGAGCCGGCACTTGAGCAACAGCATGCTGATCGCGGCGAGCACCATGGCGAGTGAGCCCCGTGCCCCCGTGCGTGTGGGCTGCTCTCGACCGGGTGCCACCGGAATACGGCTGGCGTGGGCCGCCGAGCCGCAGGGACGTCCCGGACATAGGTTCTGGGACGGCGTTCGCGCAGGTGGGTTCGCCGTCCGAGACGTAACTTCAGCAGAACCTGACTCGCAGCGCTTCGCTGAGTGACAGCCTCAGCACTTTCCTGGCTCGCGGCGTGAACGAAACAGGCTCCACCCGCTCGACCGCCGCGTCCTCTCGGACATGCCCGCCACGGACTCGGGGATGGCTGGGCGCGACCTGCCCGCGATGACCTCCTCGATGACGCAGCACGTCTCCTCCAAGGAGACCCCCATGTCTTTCAGCACCCTGGCCGCTGTGCCATCGTTCTCTTGGATGAAGCCCAGCAGGATGTGCTCCGATCCGATGTGGTCGTGCTGGAAAGCGCGGGCCTCCTCCTGAGCCAGGATAATGACCAGACGCGCCCGTTGAACGCCTGGTTCGCATCTTTGGGCGCGCAGCCATCCACGCGAGGCCGCGCACTCGAATTACGTATGTTCAGGCGTCCCTCCATGGTCCACAGTGGTTCCCGGTTGAACCGGAATAGCAGGCCCTGAGATTCGCAAGATTTACCGGTGAAGGGCTGTATCGTATACAAATGCCTGAGTGAATTGGGGAGTCGGCTCGTATGAGCGACTCGCCGGGGCCGGACGGGTTGGCGTATCGCAATGTGATCCAGCCGCCTGTGATCCCTCCGCCTTCTATGAGCCTACAGACCTCTAAGGTACGGTGGTCGGCGCTGAGAGTTCCTTGAACGATATCATTTGCCACTCTAATCTGATGTGCCTGTGCGGGGGAGGCGTTCATGGCCAGTGCCGTTACGGTCGTAGCAGCGGCCACTGCCGCCATCCGCATGATCTTCGTTCGCATGGTTTTCTCCGGTTTTCGTCGGTGGACCGTTGTATTTTCTGACGTCTTCAGATTTTCGCCCGCAGAAATGCGCTTAGACAGGGCCGCAACCGGACATTGTCCGGACTTTCGGAGAGCCGATCAAGACGGCAACGGTAATCGCTGACAGCTCTATGGCGAAGGATTGCTGAGCACATCCACGGCTGGGCCCGAGCCCGGCCGGACGCTCTGGCGCTGCCCCGGGCGTGGGCTATGGCGGCTGGAGTGGCAGGCCGGGGGCGGCTCCCACGTGTGCGAGAACTGCAGCCACCAAGTCGGCGAGGCTGCGGCGCCGGGCTGCCGGGGTGCCCGTCGTTATGCCGCCCGCCGCCCCACTCGTGGGGGAGCATGTTCATACTGCCGATGAAGGTGAGGCCGCCGCCGATGACGGCGAGCTTTTGATGCTCGTCATGCCAGAACACCACACGCTCAACAGTCTGGTGCAGCGCTTTGGACCCCCGAGGGTTCCGGGGCGTGGTCGAGGCCGAGCAGGTCACGTGCGGAGACGATCCTGACACGGCGTTCCCGGCATAGGTCGGCCAGGACGCGCAGCGGTCCGGCCCCGGCGCGAGCACATCGGCCCGTCGCGACGAGGCCGTTCACCACCTGCGCCGCACAGCCGCGGACCACGCCGTCGCCATCCGCTGCCGGTGGCGAGCCGCGAACGCCAGCGCCCGCCTCCGCCAGAACCGGGGCGAGGCGACCCCGCCGGCTAGGGAAGAGTTGCAGCGCACGGCAGGCCGCGCCGAGCGCGTCGGTCGGATGCTCGCTGCAGACCACGACGAACAGGTGTGCTGAGACAGGCGCTCGTTCACCGCCATCGCCCCGACATTCGGAGAATCATGCACGCCACGCTTATCGTCATCTATACCGACCGTCTGGACGAGTGCGCCGACTTCTACGCCAACCTTGGCCTGCCCTTGCAGAGTGAGCAGCATGGCAACGGTCCCGAACACCATGCGGCCGAACTCGGCAGTATGGTGTTCGAGCTCTACCAGGCCACCGAGCGCCGACCCGCCACCGGCAGTCTCCGCGTGGGTTTCCGACTGCCCGAGCACGTGGGCGCCCTGGAGTTGCCGCCCGGCCGACACCGTCTCACCGACCCCGACGGCCGTACGGTCGACCTGGAGATCGTCGCGGAGGCAAGCATGGACGAGCCGAGAACGTCATGAGCAGGCGGTGCGGATACTGGCGCTCACGGAAAGATGATCAGGGTAAATGACCACGTGAGGAACCCTGTCGAGGACATGCTTACCTTCCGTGCCCTCGAGCCCACCCTCCTACCCCCAGCACCCATGCCCATGGGCACCTACGTGCGGTTTCAGCGCAGAAGCCCAAAACCGGGGCATTCTGTGAAGCCGGTTGTAGTAGCAGGTCTACAAGGCGACCATCCTGCTCTCGCCCCCTCATCGGGATCCCACTCGTGATGGCTTGCATATGCATGCACGGCTTCGTTATTGAGCATTAACCCCGAGCGATTGCAAGGTCCCGTGAGAATGATCGGAAGGGTGGAGTCGGCATCAGCGTCCTCACTGCTGTCTCGCGCGCCGGGGTCGCCAGGATGAACGCGTGAACTCTGGCCCGACGGCAGGGCCAGAGTTCACGCTTCACGGATGGTCACGGATGGTCACGGATGGTCACGGACAGTTGTGGACGCCGCTCCTGGCCGACGACACCACGACGTCGGCGATGCCGGGGGCGCTGACGTGCATGGCGTTGACCTGCATCCCAGCCGACGCTCCCGGCACCGGGGTCTGCTCGTTCATGGTGATGGTCAGGGCCCCCGCGCGGATGACGCTGTTGGGGGCGATCGTGCCGACCGTGTGGGACACGCCGCCGATGGTCAGCGTCCCGAGGGTGACCGTGCCCGTCGAGTCGGCCGTGTACGCGCCGATCTGGCAGGTGCTGGCCGACGTCGCGCGGACCTCGGTGGCCCGGATGACGGGAAGCCCCGGCAGGCCCACCGTGACCGTGCCCGTTGTGGCCTGGCCGGTCGACACGCCGCCGCCGGTCACCACACTCGCCGTCAGCCCGGTGGCACTGGCCAGCAGCAGGTTGACCGAGGCGGTCGTCTTCTGCCTGGTCGAGGCGGCCGCCGTGGAGACCTCGCCGGTGTCGGCCACGACGGTCTGCGCGAGCAGCGGCGGCTTCACCGACAGCGCGTACGAGTGGCCCGTGTAGTAGAGCAGTTTCGCCCTACCGGCGGCGTCGGAGGGCAGGTAGCAGCCGTCGGCGGCGAAGGTGGCCGTCAGCGGGGTGCTGGTGGCCGTCGCGGGCTGGGCCACGCCGGCGATCACGCACTGCGCGACGCCACTGGCGTTGGTGACCGCCGTGCATGACTGGGCCGTCGCGCCGCTGCCGAGCGTCAAGGTGACCGTACGGTCCTTGACGGGGTTGCCCTTGGCATCGGTGAGAGTGGCGCGCAGGGTGGCGGGCGAGTCGTTGGCGACGTTGGCCGGACCGTTGATCACCAGCTTGGTCGTCACCAGCACCGTGGTGTCGGCCTTGGCGGTGTCGTTGGCGGAGTCGAGGTCGGGTCCGGCGAGGTTGTCGACGACTGCCGTGGCGGTGATCGTGCAGCCGGCGCCGGTGTGGACGACGTCGTCGGGGACCTGCGCCCTGATGGTGAACGCCTTGGCCTCGTTCCAGGTCAGCTCGTCAAGGACGCAGTGCACTTTCAGCCCGGTGTGGTCGCAGGGGATGCTGCTGCCCGCGTAAGTCACCTCGGCGGGCAGGGTGACGTCCACCTGGGGCGAACTGGCCGGGTTGGGGCCGTGGTTGGTGGCGGTGACCGTCCAGGTCAGTGTCTGGCCGCCGCGTACCGGATCGGGGCTACCGGAGATGGTCACGCCGAGGTCGGTGGTGTTGAGGTCGACCCAGCCCTGCTCCAACTCGTCCCGCGTCGGCAGGTCCGGGTCGTCCAGCGGCTGGGGGTCGGGCGGCGGCTGGTCGCTCGCCTGCCGCGGCAGGCCGCGGAAGCCCGGGAACGGGATGGAGACGGCGACCTTCGCCCAGTCGTTGAAGCCTTGCAGGGAGTCGGCCCTTGAGGTGTTGGTCGCGCAGTTGCGCGGGCGGCCGTTGGGGCCGGCGGTGTTGATGTTCACGGCGGGGACGACCGGGTTCTGTACGTTCGCGCCGTCGCCGCTCCAGTCGGGGTTACGGTTGAGGTCCTCGGTGACCTTACGGCCCTGGACTCCCGGCGTACCCGGCAGTTGGTCACGTCCGTTGACGAACGCGAAGCGGTTGCGCGGGTCGGTGGAGTCGAGCGAGGCGCCCTCGTTGAGGGCGGTCTCAACGAGCTGCCCGGGCACCTTGCCGCGAGAGGATCCGTTGAGCGCGATCCGCGGCGGCGAGTAGTCGAGGATGCGGCCGCCGCCGACACGCGGGATGCCGCCTTGCAGGTCGTAGTTGAGCACGCTCACGTAGTTGGGCTTGCAGTTGACGATCTCGAATCCGCCGTGCTCCAGGCCGAGGGTGTGGCCCAGCTCGTGCAGCAGCGTCCCTCCGTCGTGGTTGTAGTCGATGAAGGACCGGTTGTCGGTGCTCGCCTGCCCACCGATGGTGCACGTGGCGGCGCTCGAGGTGCTGATCGCGTAGCGGAAGACACCCCGTCGTGCGGCCGCGAAGTTGGTGGTGTTGCTGATCGCCGTCCCGAAAGTGGCGTCGACGCCGCAGTTGTTCAGCGCGCCGACCATACCGCCGCCGCCGAGGTTGTCGCCCACCAGGCAGGTCCGGTCGCCGGTGTCGGTGGCCGCGCACATGGTGCCCGAGGGGTCCTCGGCGCTGCCGTCCAGGTACCTGCAGTCGCCGTCGGCGCCGTCGATCCGGCCGTCGCCGCCGTTGTCGATGCCGTCCGCGCACGTGCCGGTCGCCGCGCCCTTACGCGCGGTCGTGTCGACCAGTGGACCGGTATCCACCCATAGATGGATGCCGTCGACCCCGTCCGGGTTCGTCACCGGCGCCGCGTTCATGGCCGCCTTCATGGCCAGGATGTCGGCCTTGGTCGGCTGTTGCCCGGTGGTGGAGTCGAGCTCGAGGAAGATGTCCTTGTGCCGCGGGTTGGCGCCGAACGCCGGCAGGTCGAGCGCCATCGAGCCGTCGGGATTGCGGATCCCGTTGAGCTCGGCCAGGTCACTCAGCCCGTCGCCGTCGCTGTCGCTGCTGCTGGTCACCGTGGAGGAGACGGTGAAACCGATCCGGGTCGCCGCGCCGTCGTTGACGTCAGGGAAGTCGGCGTCGCCGTCGCCCGTTGCGCAACTCTGGCCCACCGGGGTCGTGCCGCGGAGGCACGGAACGTTCCAGGTGAGGTCGTCGGACGATGTCCACCGGTCGGTGACGATGTCGTAGCTGAGGTCGACGTCGACGTTACGGTCCTTGGGGCTCACGTCCACATGGTCGTCACCGCCGCCAGCACCGCTGTCGTAGTCCCAGATCTGGATCACGACGGGGACGGTGGTGTTGTTGCCCGACAGGGTCACGTTCTTGGAGAAGACCCAGCCGTTCGGCGCTTCCGGGGTGCCTTTCGGCTCGAATTCGTCGTCCTCGATGCGCGGACTGCGCGGGAAGGTCTCGCCGTCGATGCTGACGACCGAATAGAAGTCTCCGGTGCCATCCGGACTCTCGATCTGCTTGAGATAGTCCACGCTCACCGTGACGGTCACCCCCGTGTCCGCGCGGGCCGGGCTGCTCAACGCCACCATCGACGTGAGGAGAACAGCCGTAGCCGCGCCCGCGGCCGTCCATCGCCTTCGGCTTAACAGGACCTCCCAGGCTTTCCAGGCAAGCAGGAGGAAGCGAGACATGGCAGATCTCCCATCGTGACAGGGCGCATTTGCGGGTGGCCAGACGTCATCCAGCGTCCGATGTCTCGGTGGGCGAGCACATGAGTACCCTCATACTCACATTCGATGTTCTGCGGCCGGCCGCCCGGTTCTGCTGAGGGATGCGTCACCAGGCTCGAGCGAGGCTCGCCCTGGCCGGCGGGTGCCGGGCCAGGCCGAGAGCAGGGGTCATCTGATCAATGGTCGGTGTCCTTACGCGGCCGTGGCCAGGTCGTTGGGCAGCTCCGCCAGGGCAGGATCGATCACGCCTCGACGTCCGCGTCTCGCACGACTACGGCCTTCGCGGTCATGTACTTGTGGTGCGTCCCTAGGACGGACTTCCGGTCTCGCTCAGAACCCCTCGATGCCTGGCAACGACGTGCTGCCAAGGCCAGGGGACATGATCTGGCTTCCTCCGGATCCTCCGAAGACGCCTTCCTCAACGGCAGCTCATCGAAGTCCAACGGGCAGGTCGTCCCTACTCGCGCCCCGGTGACGTCGAGGTGGAACGGCTCGATCCCGTGGCCGCCGAGACCCGTGGGCGCCGAACTCGACCAGGTTGCGACCTGCGCCGATGTGCGTCCACTGCGCGGGATCAAGATCGGTGCGCGGCGTCGCAGGTAGCGGACGGGGTGCCCGGTGCCGGTGCCCGTCCTTGGCCGTGTCTACCAGGATCTCCACCACCAGATCAGGATCGTCGCGCACGGGGTGAGCAGAGGGGTGACCTCGGTCGCCGCCCGCACCGAAAGCTGGGCGGTGCGGCCGAGGACGCGGAGCGGTCCCGTCCGGTCGTACCTGCTGAGGAGCAGTTCGCTCGGCCGCTGCGGGGAACCGGCGAACCCCCCGATGGCCGCGTCCGCGTCGGCCTTCTCCATACCGCCTCCAAGTCTGGCCCGACCCGTCGCATGCACGGCCGACCGCACATCGCGCTGCTTCACGGTCCAAACGCCCACGCCACCATCAGCGGGAACTCGTCACGCCAGAACGCACCGCCGTGCGACCCGACCCGCTCCGTCATGACAACGTCCGCACCCGCGTCGCGCAGCGCGACCGCCCACCGGGTCGCGTTCTCAAGGAAGAACGGCTCCAGCGTGCCGGCGACGAGGTACGCGCGCGGAATCGAACCCGACATCACGCCGGGCGGCCGGAAACCCGCGCCCGGCGAGGCGCAAAAGACCGCACCGAAGACGTCCGGGTGCCGAAGCCCCATCGCGAGCGCGAACTCTCCACCCGCCGAGACACCGAACACCGCGGTGCGTTCGATGGGGAGCACGACTCCGAATCGCGAGCGCGCCCATCGGCGGACGTCCTCAACGAAGAACTGCTCGTGTGCCGTGAACCGTTCCTGGTCGAAGCCCGGTGAGTACTCATGGAGCCGCAGCATCTCATCGGCCAGGCGGTGTACACCGACGATCATCGTGGACGATACGTCGGCCGCCTCAAGGACTCCGCCCCATTGCGAGATCACCTGACCGTCACCAGCGAACACGACTGCCTGGGGCGGATCTGGCGGGATGTACACCGTGACCTGCCGACCACCGTCGTAGTCGAACGTCTCGGTGACGACCTCTCCCGCAGCTCGCTGGTCATGCATGGCGAATCCCGATCCTTGAGAGCTTCATCGGCCTCGGCGACCACCCACCAGACCCCAAGGTATAGGAGCGGGCAAAACGGCAGCATGATGAGGTTGTTTCTGTAGGGGATCCTCAACCGGAAGACCCGGGCGTACGATTCTGGAGATCACGGAAGTTCCACGCGCCCGAACCTGTACGCCGCCGTGGCGAGGCCCCTCCACGGGCGGCGGGCAGCTGAGGAGGGTGACGCGCACCTGCCGGTACACGGTCGGGTCATCTTCACGCTCGAGCCGCGCCACGCATATCAGGAACTCCGGTCCGGGGCCCGCCAGACAACGCCAGCACGACGACACCCTGGAAGCCGTGCTGGGCGTCGAAGTGCTGCGCTCGGCGCCTGCCGACAGGAAGAAGATCCACCGCCACCTGGTGACGGTGACCGCAGGCTGTCCGTCCGCTGACGACCCACTGCTTCGACCGACCCGACATGTCCCGGACATGTCGTGCCACGCCGTTGACGTGCGGCAATAGAGTTGGACACGAGTTGTCTAGGTTGCTAGACGCGCAGGTGGGGCGGTCTTAGGCTGCCGTGCATGACGACGCACTTCGAGGAGATCTTCGACGAGCCTGACATCGTCGAGCCTCCGGATGAGCAATCCAGTGCCCGGTACACCAGCTATCCCGCCACCGCCAGCCGCGGTGACGGGGTGTGGAACGTCGTCGTGCACGACCTCCCCGCAGGTCATGCCGTCCGGGCCCAGGGAGTCACGTGGACGGACGCGGAGATGAATGCGATCAAGGCCGTGATCGACGTACTTCAGGCTGAGATCGGCACCGTCGGCGTCCACCTCATTCCTGACGACCCGGACGCCGCCGCTGCGCTGGAAACCGTCACGGCAGCCCGTATCGCCCGCGCTCAAGCCGGGCAGGACGAGCGGGACGCCGTCCGGCACGCCGCCCGCCTACTCACGGACCAAGGCTGGAGCACACGCGACGCCGGAAGGGCCCTTCGCCTATCCCACCAGCGCATCTCACAGATCGCGCCCCAGACCACCGAGTAAGCTTCATCGCTCGCATAGCTGGGGACACATCCGCGGTGACAGGGACATTCCCGCCGGCCCACTCCCGGACAGACCCAGGAGGCCGCGATGGACGTCAGTTGCTGCCGTGTATGCGGCGAACCGTTCTATGGCGTCAGGGTTGATGCCAAGGCCCCCGAACATCACAGGGGGCCGAGCAATAACCGCCAGAGGTGCCCCGGCAGCAACCAGAGAACCAAACGTTACGTCGAGTACTGAGATCGTTGTCTGAGGGACGCGGCCCTCACTTCGTCGTGGGAGCCTTCCGAGTCAGAGTTCATGAACCGGTTCCGGTCCGAAACACCTATCAGCTTCGCGGCGCGGCGGAGCGGCTGGTCGGTGCGCCGGGCGGTGGCCACGCCGGGCCTGGATCACGTACGCGTGCTGCGCTGGCAGGCCCGCGCCGTGCTCGGCCGTCTCGACGACGCCAAGCCGGCCCCGACGTCGCGCTGCACGCCCTGCTGCCGTGGGAACGCGAGGCGATCGTCAAGATCGCCGAGGAGTGGCTGGAGATCGACCGTTCCCACCGCAGACTCGCCCACCGCGGCTCACGGCTGGATGCGTTCTATGCCTCGGAATCGACTCTTCACCGGTCGAACGGTATAAGGCCACGGAGAGCGGAGCAGCCCGTCCCCGTGGCCGGAAAGCGTTGTGTCCGTGGGTCAGGTGTCAGTCGAGTGCGTTCTCGACCAGCCGCCAGTCCACGAGCTTGAAGTTCGTCACCTCACGGTCGCCGTCCCCGGGGGTGTCGGCGCCGTCGTGGACGACCAGGAGTCCCTTCGGGAAGGCGCCGCCGAGTGCGGCGCTGGTGACCGTCGCGCCGTCGCTGATCTCGGCCCCGTCCGCCCTGGCGCCCGGCGCGACCCGGAACTGGGCGATGTGCTCGTTGTCGTCGCGGTCGTACGCGGCGAAGGTGTCGTCGCCCTGGCTGGAGGCCAGCAGGTAGCCGTCGTCGCCGTCCTCGTAGATGGTCAGGCCCTCGGCGTCGGCCGACAGGTGGCGGCCGCCGTGGCCGCGGTCCTGGCCGGGTACGCACTCCTCGGTCGCCGGGTCGTAGGTGTCCTGCCTGCCGTACTCCCTGACCTTGTCCATCAGCGCCGGCCTGCCCGCCAGGTCGGCGCGCAGGCGCCAGACGCCGACGTCCTCCTGTGCCGCGTACAGGACGCCGCGGGCGCGGTCCACGACCATGCCCTCGACCTGGGGCAGTTCGCCGGGTTCGCCGCAGGGCGTCCAGGTGGTGCCGTCGGGGAGGGGGAAGGCCGCGGGCAGGTCGAGCGTGCGGACACGCCGGTAGGTGACCGTGCCGCCGGGGGCGGCGGCGAGCTGGAGCAGGCCGACCGTGGTCCGGTGGCGGCGGCTGACCAGGACGCGGGTGCCGCTGACGGCCAGCCCGTACGCGGTCGCCGCCTCGTCCACCTCGTCCTGGGTGGCGTTGAAGACGAAGGGCACGGACGGGTCGGTGACGTCGGTCAGCGGGGGCCGTCCGGCGGCGGCCTTGACGGGGTCGATGGCGTACACGCGGAGTTGGTCGCGGCCCCGGTCGGAGGCCACCGCGAGGTCCACCCTGGCGCCGGTGGACAGGCGGAAGCCGCGGACGAGATCGACGTTGTTGAGCCGGCCCGGTTCGTGGTCCGGGCCGGGCGGCGGCTGCGCGGGCAGGTGCTGGAGCTGGGCTCCCGTCAGGGAGTAGACGTACAGGCCGCCTTCCTTGGCGGTGGTGATCACGATGCTCCTGCCGGGCTTGGCCGGGTGGACCCAGATCGCCGGGTCGTCGCCGTTGGCGTGGCCGCCCGCCTCGTCGTCGTACAGGGGCGGTGTCTCGGCGGCGGCCGTGACGGTCGCGACGCCGGACACCGGCGCGAGGGGGGTGACAAGCAGGAGGACGGTGGATAAGAAGGCACGCACGGGCATCTCCTCACGATCGTCGTTCGCTGTGAACGAGGGGTGAACGTGCCGGGCATAAGTCAGCATGTCTATACAAACAGATGATATTGCGGTAGAACCAGGCCAAGCCCGTTGGTCTTGGAGGTGTCCTATGAGACGTACCCCGATCGTTCTGGTTCTGCTGGGTGCGCTGGCCGTCACCGGCTGCTCGTCGGGCGGGCAGCAGAGCGCGGAGAGCGCCCCGCCCGCCGCCTCGTCCGCGGCCCCCGCGGCGGGGAGCGGCGCCCGGTTCTCGGTCATCACCCACGGGGCGGCCGGCGACTCCTTCTGGGACGTGGTCAAGAACGGCGCCGAGGCCGCGGGCAAGCAGTACGGCGCGCAGGTCGCCTACCAAGGAGACGGCGACCCGGCCAAGCAGTCGCAGCTCATCGACCAGGCCGTCACCGAGAAGGTGGACGGCATCGTCGTCTCCATGGCCAACCCCGACGCGCTGAAGGAGGCCATCGGCAAGGCCGTCGCGGCGAAGATCCCGGTCGTGACGATCAACTCCGGCGCCGACTCCTCCAAGGCGTTCGGCGCCATCACCCACGTCGGCCAGTCGGAGGACGTGGCCGGGCGCGGCGCGGGCGAGCAGCTCAAGGCCGCCGGCGTCACCAAGCTCCTGTGCGTCATCCACGAGGCCGGCAATGTCGGCCTCGACCAGCGCTGCAAGGGCGCCGAGCAGACGCTGGGCGGCACGGTCGAGCGGCTGCAGGTGGACGTGAGCAACCTGGCCGACGTCACCTCCAAGGTCGCCGCCAAGCTCCAGTCCGACCAGCAGGTCAACGGCGTGCTGTCGCTCAACCCGGCCGTCGCGATCGCCGCCAGGGACGCCATCAAGGACGCCGGCTCGCAGGCCAAGCTGGCCACGTTCGACCTGTCGGCCGACGTGGTGACCGCGATCAACGACGGCGAGGTGCTGTTCGCCGTGGACCAGCAGCAGTACCTGCAGGGCTACCTGCCGATCACGTTCCTCAACCTGTACAAGGCCAACCTCAACACCGTCGGCGGCGGGCTGCCCGTCAACACCGGGCCCGGCTTCGTGACCAAGGACAACGCCGAGCAGGTGGCCAAGCTGGCCGAGGCGGGCACCAGATGACGGTTGCGGCCGACGAGCGGGTGGCCAACGTCGGGCTGGCCCGCCGTCTGCTGATCAGGCCCGAGCTCGGCGCGGTGGTCGGGCTCGTGGTCGTGTTCGCCTTCTTCGCCTCGCAGTCGGCGGTCTTCCGGTCGATGGACGGCATCGCCAACTGGCTCGACCCGGCCGCCACGCTCGGCATCATGGCGGTCGCGGTCGCGCTGCTCATGATCGGCGGCGAGTTCGACCTGTCGGCGGGCGTGCTCACCGGCACCAGCGGGCTGATCCTCGTCACGCTGGCCACCCGCTTCGGGTTCAGCGTGTGGCTGGCGATGGCGGCCGGGCTGGTGGTCGCGCTGGCCGTCGGGTTCGCCAACGGGCTCGTCGTCACCCGCACGAAGCTGCCCAGCTTCATCGTCACGCTGGGCACGTTCCTCATGCTGCAGGGCCTCAACCTCGGCGTCACCAAGGCCATCACCGGGACCGTGCAGGTCAGCGGCCTGCGTCGGGCCGAGGGGTTCGAGGGCGCGAGCGCGATCTTCGCCGGGACGATCGAGATCGGCGGCTCGTCGTTCCGGGTGGCGATCCTGTGGTGGATCCTCGTCACCGCCGTGGCCACCTGGGTGCTCATGCGCTCGAGGGCCGGGAACTGGATCTTCGCGGTGGGTGGCAACGAGCAGGCCGCCCGCGCGGTGGGCGTGCCCGCCGCCCGTACGAAGATCGCCCTGTTCATGACGACGGCCGTCGCCGCCTGGCTGGTCGGCTCCATCCTGGCCCTGCGCTACACGTCCGTGCAGGCCAACATCGGCATCGGCCAGGAGTTCATCTACATCATCGCCGCCGTCATCGGCGGCTGCCTGCTCACCGGCGGGTACGGCTCCGCCATCGGAGCCGCCATCGGAGCCGTCATCTTCGGCATGGCCGACAAGGGCATCGTGTTCCTGGGCTGGGACGCCGACTGGTTCAAGTTCTTCCTGGGCGGGATGCTGCTGCTGGCCACGCTGGCCAACCGCCTGGTCAGGCGGTACGCCGAGGAGGTGAAGCATTGATCCTCGAGACCCGCGGCATCGGCAAGACGTTCGGTTCGGTGCTGGCGCTGCGCGAGGTGTCCATGGGCGTCGCGGCCGGGCAGGTCACCTGCGTGCTCGGCGACAACGGCGCGGGCAAGTCCACGCTCATCAAGATCCTTTCGGGGGTGCACCAGCACGACACGGGCGCGTACCTGGTGGACGGCAAGGAGGTGCGCCTCAGCAGCCCCAGGGACGCGCTCGACCGTGGCATCGCCACCGTCTACCAGGACCTGGCGATGATCCCGCTCATGTCCGTCTGGCGGAACTTCTTCCTCGGCTCCGAGCCCCGCAAGGGCCTGCTGCCGGGGCTGAAGGCCTTCGACGTGGCCAAGGCCCGGCGGGTGGCCCGCGAGGAGCTGCGGGCCATGGGCATCGACATCCGCGACGTGGACCAGCCGGTCGGCACCCTGTCGGGCGGCGAACGGCAGTCGGTGGCGATCGCCAGGGCCGTCTACTTCGGCGCCCGCGTGCTGATCCTCGACGAGCCCACCTCGGCCCTCGGGGTCAAACAGGCGGGGGTGGTGCTGCGCTACATCGCCCGCGCCCGGGACCGGGGTCTCGGCGTCATCTTCATCACCCACAACCCCCATCACGCCTACCCGGTCGGGGACCGGTTCCTGCTGCTCAACCGCGGCACGACCCTGGGCGAGTACGCCAAGGCCGACATCACCACCCAGGAGCTGACCGCGCTCATGGCGGGCGGGGCGGAGCTGGAGCAGCTCACGCACGAGCTGGAACGCGAGTGAGCTTGGCCGACATTTGACGAAAGACCTGGTCAGCCGGGTGATAGGGAGGGCAGGAACCCCTGCGGGCAACGGGGGAGGAGTGCCATGGAGAAGGTCGTGCTGGAGCGGGCGGCCCAGCAGTTCGCCGACGCCACCGCGGGACACCCCTTCATCTATGAACTGCCGCCCGAGCAGGGCCGCGAGGTGCTGGAGAAGCTCCAGTCCGATCCGAACGTGCCCAAGCCGGAGATCGACGAGGAGTGGATCGAGGTGCCGGGCGGCCCGACCGGCAGCGTACGCGTGCGCATCGTCAAGCCCGACGGCGCCACGACGACCCTGCCGGTGATCCTCTACATCCACGGCGCCGGCTGGGTCTTCGGCTCGGCCCGCACCCACGACCGGCTCGTCCGCGAGCTGGCCACGCGCACCGGCGCCGCCGTCGTCTTCCCCGAGTACGACCGCGCGCCCGAGGCCCGGTATCCCACCCAGATCGAGCAGAACTACGCCGTCGCCCGGTGGGTCATGGAACACGGCCGCGACAAGGGCCTCGACCCCGGCCGGACGGTGGTGGCCGGCGACTCGGTGGGCGGCAACATGGCGATCGTGCTGACCCTCATGGCCAAGGAGCGCGGCGACGTCCGGCTGCGCGGCCAGCTCCTGTTCTACCCGGTGACCGACGCGGCCTTCGACACCGGCTCCTACCAGCGCTTCGCCACCGGCTACTACCTCAACCGCGACGGCATGAAGTGGTTCTGGGACCAGTACACCACCGACCCCGCCCAGCGGGCCGAAAGCCACGCCTCGCCCCTGCGGGCCACGGACGAGGAGCTGCGCGGCCTGCCGCCCGCGCTGGTCATCAACGGCGAGGCCGACGTGCTGCGCGACGAGGGCGAGGCGTACGCGGGCCGCCTGCGCGAGACCGGCAACGACGTGACCGCGGTGCGGCTGGCCGGGATGGTGCACGACTTCGTCATGGTCGACCTGCTGCGCGACACGAACGCGAACAAGACGGCCATCCTCCTGGCCGTCAAGGCGCTGCGGCGGTGGCTCAACACGTGAACGCCTGGCCGGGAAGACCCCCGGGACCGTTATTACCCGGGCGCCTGTCACGGGCGCCGGTCACAGGTGCTCGGGGCGTGCGCCCCGCGGGATCCGCGGGCGCACGCCAGGGCGTGCCCCAGGGCGCTCCGCGTGGGCCCGGCCCGCGCGTCAGGGCGGTCGGCACAGCGTGAGGGGCCGGTTCAGGGCGGTCCGCACAGACGCGCCGCCGGAGGAGCGCCATAAGGTGCGGCCAACTTCCGCCCTCTCCGAGGAGCCACCATGACCGCCGTCGACTCGCGAACGATGCCCATCGGGGCGGCGTTCGACCGCATGCCGTTCACCCGCAGGCACGTGCTCATCGCCCTCGCCCTCTTCGTCGCGTTCGTCATCGAGTCGTGGGAGCAGCTCGCCCTCGTCTACGTCTCCGGCGACCTGGGCGGCGCGCTCGGGATCGGGGAGGCGGGCATCGGCGTCGTGCTGTCGGCGGTCGCGTTCGGCATGATCCCGGGCGTGCTGGTGTGGGGGCCGGTGGCCGACCGCTTCGGGCGCAAGCCGGTCGCGTTCTGGTCGTTGCTGGCGTACGGGGTGATCGCGTTCGCCTCGGCGTTCGCGCCCCACGTGGCGGTGCTGGTGGCGCTGAGGGTGGCCTCGGGGGTGGCGCTGGCGGGCGTGTACACGATCACGTTCCCGTACTTCCTCGAACTGCTGCCGACCCGGCATCGCGGGCGGGCGGCGGTGTACCTGTCGATCGGGTGGCCGATCGGCATGCTGGCCGCGATCGGGGCGTCGGTGACGCTGGGCGACCTCGGCTGGCACGTGGTGGTGATCGCCAGCGCGGTGGCGGGGCTGTGGGCGTTCGCGATCAGGGCGTGGGTGCCGGAGTCGCCGTACTGGCTGGCCGCCCGCGACCGCCAGGAGGAGGCGCGGGCCGTGCTGCGCGAGCTGGGCAGCCCGGACGCCGACGCCACGTACACGGTGGCGAGCAAGCGGGTCGGACGGCCGCTCGACCTGTTCCGCGGCGGACTGGCCCGGATCACCGTGCTCATGCTGCTGCTCAACTTCGTCTTCAACTGGGGCTACTGGGGCCTGCAGACGTGGCTGCCCACGCTGCTGCAGGACAAGGGCCTGACGCTGTCGGCCTCGCTCGGCTTCGCCGCGCTGAGCGCGCTCATGATGATCCCCGGCTACGTGAGCGCGTCCCTGCTCACCGGCCGGTTCGGGCGCAAGAGGGTCTTCCTCGTGTACGTCGTCGCGGCGGCGGTCGGCGGCCTCTGGTTCGCCACCGCCGACTCGATGACCGGCCTCTACCTGGGCAACTTCATCCTGTCGTTCTTCAGCCTGGGCGCGTGGGGCGTCTGGAACACCTGGAACGGCGAGTTCTACCCGACCGCCCTGCGCGGCACCGGCTACTCGTGGGCCACCGCCGCGCAGCTCGTGGCCACCACGGCGGCGCCGTCGGCGGTGGGCGCGCTGCTGGCCGGCGCGACCGGGTTCACGGCTACCATGCTGATCATCAACGCGTTCATGGTGGCGACGGCGCTGCTGGCCGTGCCGCTGCCGGAGACCGAAGGGCGCGAACTGGAGTGATCCTCGGCGTCGCCCTCGCAGAGCCCGCGCCGGTGCTGGTGGCGGTCGGCGACGGCGTGCCGGTCTGGCCGGTGGCCCGGGGCGCCGCCCGTACGGCCGCGCGGGCCTGCGTGGCGGTCGACCTGACCGGGGCGCCCACGGCCCCCGTGGCCGCCATCCGCGTCGGCGGCCCGTGCCCCGACGCGCTGCGACCGGTCGTCCGCCCGGGGGTGGCCACCATCGTGCGGGGCGGCCACAGCGTCACCGGGCGGCCGCTGGCCCCGCTGGACACCGGGGCCGTACGGCGGTTCGCGGCCACGTGCGGGCTCGCGGACTTCGCCGTGACCGCCACGGGGTCGCCCATGCTGGCCGAGCACGAGCTGGCGGTGGCGGCGATCGTCGCGGCCGAGGTGCCGGGAGCGCGCATCACGCTGTCGTACGAGTTCGGGCAGCCGGGGCTGCGGGAGCGGGAGGCGGACGCGATCCGCAACGCGGCACTCGGGGCCGCGGCGGGGCGGATCGCGGACGAGGTGGCCAGAGAGCTGCCCGGGGTGCCCGCCTACTTCGCCAGGTCGGGGAGCGGGCTGGTGTCGGCCACCTACTTCCGCAGGTACCCGCTGACCTGCGACCACGGGGCCACGGCCAGCCTGGCGCGCGGGCGGGCCCTCGCCGGCGCGGTGCCCGATGACGTCCCGGCGGCTTACGGGTCCGCTTACGGGTCCGCTTACGGGTCCGCTTACGGGTCCGCTTACTGGGCGGCCTACTGGGCGGCCTACGGGGCCGCGCTCGGCCGGCCGGAGGCGCGGGTGGAGCGGATCGTGCAGGCCCGGGGGCGGGCCGAGCTGGACCGGGTGCTGCGGGACGCCAAGGACGAGGCGCTCACCCGGGTGGTCAGCGCGGGCGCCGCCCCGGGGTCGGCCAGGATCGCGGAGACCACGCTGAACCCGCTGTCGTACCTGCCGGACGGGCTGTACCGGGTGCGGGTGACGGCGGAGGGGGACACGGCGTGAGCGGGTCGATCGGGGCGGAGGAGCTGGAGCTGTTCTCGGCAGGGGCGCGGTTGTTCGCGACGGGGGCCGCGGAGTCGTCGTACAACCTGACGCTGGACTGGGCCCGGTCGGTCGCCGGCCAGGGCGTCGAGCTGGTGGCGGCCGGGGACCTGGCGCCGGGGACGCTCTGCGTGGCGGTCACCCTGGCGGGCTCGACGACGGCGCTGAGCGAGCAGGTGCCGGCCGGGGACGAGCCGGTGCGGGCCGTGCGGGCGCTGGAGCGCAGGCTGGGGGAGCGGGCCGGGGCCGTGGTGGCGCTGAACCTGGCGGCGGAGAACGCGCTGGTGCCGTTCATCGCGGCGGCGGGGCTGGGGGTGCCGCTGGTCGACGGGGACGGCACGGGGCGGGTGTTCCCGCTGGTGGAGCAGACGACGTACACGCTGGGCGGGTTGAGCCCGGTACCGCTGGCGCTGGCGGGCGCGTCGGGGGAGCTGGTGCTGCTGGAGACGGCGGCGGGGCGGGTGGAGGAGCTGCTGCGTCCCGTGGTGCTGTCGGTCGGAGGGTGGGGGGTGGCGGCGTGCTATCCGATGGCGGCGCGGGACCTGGCGCGGGCGCTGGTGCCGGGGACGGTGAGCATGCTGATGCGGGCGGGCGTACCGGGGGCGCCGAGGTCGGCGGCGGCGCCGTACGGTGTGCGGACCCTGTGCAGGGGGCAGATCCTGGCCGTGGAGGGGAGCACGGGGCACGGCGCCGACCTGGCGCTGCCGTCACTGCCGTCGAGCATCGTCCTGCGCGAGCCGGACGGGCTGCGGCGGCTGCTGCGGCTGGAGGCGCACAACGAGATCGTCCTGGCCCTGGCGGACGGGGCGGTGGTGGCGACGGTGCCGGACCAGATCTGCATGATCTCCACCGGCGACGGGATGGTGGTGGACGTCGACAAGGCGGAGCCCGGCCTGGAGGTGGACATCATGGTGGTGAAGGCGGCGCCGGTGTGGCACACGGAGCGCGGCCTGGCCCTGGGCGGGCCGCGCGCGTTCGGGTTCCCGCTGTGAGCGGGGTGCGGTCGCCGGCGTGGGAGGCGCCGGTCACGGTGGCCGAGCTGGTCAACGCGGGCCCGCTGGCCGGGGCGCGGATGTACGGCACGGGCGAGAACCCGGTGCGCGGGGTCCGGATCGTGGACGAGCCGGCGGTGTTCGGGACGGTGGCCCCGCACACCGCCGTGGTGCTGACCGGGACGGCGGCCGGCGGCGGGTGGGCGGTGGAGATGGCCATGCGCCGGGCCTGGGAGCAGGCGGCGGCCTGCGTGATCGCGCCGTCGGGCGGGCTGAGCGAGGGCTCCGGCGAGGTGCTGGCGGAGCGGCTCGGCGTCACGCTGATCTTCGTGGACGAGGATCCGCTGATCGTCGCGGTCCGGGTCGCCTCGGCCGCCTCCCGCCCGGACGCGGCCCGCACCCAGCTCGTCGCCCGCTGCGCCACCCGGCTCGCCGAGACGGACCTGTCGGCGCGGCGGGTGCTGGGGGTGCTGAACACGGAGCTGCCGGGCACCTCGGTCGCCTTCCTCGACCCCTACGGCCGCCATCTGGCCGGCCGCCGCGACGCCACAGGCGATCGGCCTTCAGCGGTTGACGGGCCTTCAGCGGTTGACGGGGCTTCGGCGGGTGCCGGGTCGTCGACAGACGAAGGGTGGAGCCTGTCGTCGGGGAAGGGCGGGCGGTGGTCGGCGGTGGTGGAGGTGCCCGACCAGGAGGGCGGGGTGCTGGGCACGCTGGTGGCCGCCGGTTCGTCGCGCTCGCCCGGGTGGCCGTCGGTGGTGCGTACGGTGCTGGGCCTGGCGGTGGCGCCGCTGACCGCCTGGGCCGCCCGGGAGCGGCTGCGCGCCTGCCTCGACTTCGCCCTGCGGTCCTCCGTGGCCGAACGCGTGCTGGCCGAAGCCTCCACCTCGTTCTCGGACGTCGAGCCGGCCCCCGGCGAGGAGGAGACGGCCGGCGGAGTACGGGTGGCCGCCGTGGCGCTGGGGTGGCCGGTGGACGGGCCGCTCACCGCGTACCAGATCCGTCCCGTCACGGACCCCGGCGACGCCTCGACGGCGCAGGCGCTCATCATCGCCGCCCTCGGCCACGTCCCCGTGCTCGCCCGTGCCGGCGGCTGGGCGGGCTGGTCGTCGCTCGAGCCCGCCGAGCTGGTCGAGCGCCTGGAGCGCTGCCTGCCGACCATGCCGTGGCGGTGCGCCGCGGGCGTGGGCGCACCGGTCGAGGGGGTGCGGGCCGTGGGGGAGTCGCTGCTCGGGGCGGAGGCGGCGGCGTACGTGGCGGGCGCGGGAACGGTGGCCCGCGCCGACCGGATGGGCCCGGCCGAGCTGCTCGGCGCCCTGCCCACGGGCGTGCTGCGGGCGCCCGCCGCCGTCGTGCTGCGCCCGCTGCTGGCGATCGACCGGGACGGCACGCTGCTGGAGACGCTGGCCGCCGTCCTCGACGAGGGCGGCTCGCTGAAGGCGGCCGAACGGCTGGGCGTGCACCGCAACACGATCACCACGCGCCTCGACCGCGTCAAGGCCACCGGCTTCGACCTCGACGACGCCGCCACCCGCCTGGCCCTCCAGCTCGCCTGCCACGTGATGCTCCGCTGAGCCCCGCATGGCATGCTCGTCATCAAGCCCGGAAGGAGACCCCGTTGCCCGAGAGCCGACTGCTGGCGGTCAGCGACCTGCACGTCGCCCACCCCGAGAACAGGGCCATCGTGGAGCAGCTCAAACCGATCACCCCCGGCGACTGGCTGCTGGTCGCGGGAGACGTCGGCGAGCGGCTGGCGGACATCACCTGGGCGCTGCGCCTGCTGGCAGCCCGCTTCGAGCGGGTCGTCTGGGTGCCGGGCAACCACGAGCTGTGGAGCATGAAGGATGAGACGCCCGATCTGCGCGGCGTGGCCCGCTACGAGCATCTGGTGCGCCTGTGCCGGGAGCTGGGCGTCCTCACCCCGGAGGACGACTACCCGTTATGGCAGGGCGCGGGCGGCCCGGTCAGGATCGTCCCGCTCTTCCTCCTGTACGACTACACCTTCCTCCCCGCGGGCCACCACACCAAGGAGAGCGCCCTGGCCTACGCCCACAGCACGGGCGTGATCTGCACCGACGAGTTCATGCTGCACCCCGACCCCTACCCCACCCGCGACGCCTGGTGCCGCGCCCGCGTGGAGCTCACGGAGCGGCGGCTGGCGGAGCTGGACGACGTGCCACTGGTGTTCGTCAACCACTACCCCCTCGTCCGCGAGCCGACCGACATCCTGCGCTACCCCGAGTTCGCCCAGTGGTGCGGCACCACGGCCACGCGCGACTGGCACCGCCGCCACCCCACGGCCGCCATGATCTACGGGCACCTGCACATCCCCCGCGTCACCTGGTACGACGGCATCCGCTTCGAGGAGGTCTCCCTCGGCTACCCGCGCGAGTGGAAGCGCCGCCCGGGCCACCGCCGCCTCCTGCGCGACGTGCTGCCCGACGGCCGGCCGGCCTCGGAGACCTGACCGCGCCCCCGCCACCGCCCGTCCCGCCACCGGCCGGACGGGCGGTCGCCGGATCAGTGGCCCCGGGTGACCCGCACTCCCTTGCCGATCCTGCGGGGCACCCCGACGTCGTCGATCAGGTTGCCGGTCGAGGCCACGGACATCGCCTCGCCGTCCCCGTCGCCCCTGTCGAGCAGCAGGCCGGTCTCACGCTTGGTGCCGTGCCCGAGGATCGTGTTGCCGCTGATCGCCGCGTGCCCCTTGCCGTAGTTGACCGCGTCCAGCGCCAGGTACACGAAGTCGACGTCCTCCGGCAGCGGCCCGGTGACGGCCGCCTTGCGCTCCGGCGGCGCCGAGCCCTGCCTGCGGGCCGCGCGCAGCTCGGCCAGCGCGTTCGGCGGCGGCAGGAACTTGTGGATCCGGTTGGCCGTGATCGTCGTACCGGCCTCGCCCTGCAGGTCGCAGCGGACGCCGTAGTAGGTCTGGCCCGCGGTGCTCTCGGCGCCGAAGTCCTCGATGTAGTTGTTGTGGATCGAGGTGCCGAAGCAGCGGCGCGCGTCGATGGCGTTCTTCGGCGTCGCGTACAGGTGCAGGTCGCTGAACGTCCACCCGGCCGCGTTGTCGCTCTGGATGGCGTGCGTGCCGCTGAAGCCGATCCAGGAGCGCTGGAACGTCCAGTCGGTGACCGAGTTGCCCGGGTCGATCACCCGCAGCCCGGCCTCGGCCGCGCCCTCGATGTAGACGTCGCTGATGATGCTGTTCACCATCGTGTTCCGCAACATCGTGCCGTTCCGCGACGGGTTGCTGATGCGGATGCCGTCGGACGGCGTGCTGTAGATGTCCAGGTCGTAGACGCGGGTGTTCCACGAGCGCAGCAGCAGGCCGACGGTGCCGGTGTTGTTGTCGCGGTTGCCGTCGATGGTGAGCTTCTCGACGCGGATGGTGTCGCCGCTGGAGTCGGTGTTCTTCAGCCAGCCCTCGGAGGCGAGCACGGCGGGCAGGTTCGCGCCGTCGGCCTGCCTGAGCACGGTGCCGGCCTTGGAGTCCCCCCGGTACGTGCGCATGTCCGCGAGGCTGATCGTGGCGTTGATCAGGCACGGACCCTTGAAGACGATCTCGTCGCCCTCCTTGGAGGAGTCGATCGCCGCCTGCAGCGTCCCGGCGTCGTCGGCCGTGTTGGCGCAGGTGGCCTCCACCCGGGAGGCGGCGGCGGGCGGCACCGGCATGAGAACGGCGCCCCCGATGACCGCCGCGGTGAGGGCGGCGCCGGCGAGCAGGCGCACACGTAATTGACGCATGGTGATTCCCCTTGTCAGAAGGATCGATACGGGGGCGTGAATCCCCGAGCGCCCCCGTCCGGTGGTGATCATTGTGGCCGACCCGCGATCGATCCGGGATCTTCTTCGCCGATCGGGTGACGCCAGGACTGCAAACAGTTCTTCGCGAAGAAGTCTTTGCGAAGAACTGTTTGCAGTTTAGTCTCGGAGGCATGACCCCACCCGACAGAACCGTCGTCCTCGACGCGAAAGGGCTGCGGGCCCTGGCCCACCCCGTCCGTGTGCAGCTCGTCGATCTGCTGCGCAAGCACGGCCCGTCCACCGCCACCCGCCTGGCCGAGCGGCTCGGCGTCAACTCCGGCACGGCCAGCTACCACCTGCGCAGGCTCGGCGCCGCCGGATTCGTGGAGGAGGACGCCGAGCGCGGCAACGCGCGCGAGCGCTGGTGGCGCTCGGTGCACCACACCACCCGCCTGACCGGCGACGAGCTGACCGAGAGCGAGCCGGAGGCGGTGCTGGCCTACATGCAGTCGGTCGCCGCCCTCTACAACATGCGCACCCAGCGGGCGCTGAACGAGATGCTGACCATGCCCAAGGCGTGGCGGGACATGCTCGACCTCAGCTCCTTCGCGCTGCGCCTGACGCCGGAGGAGGGCCGGCGGCTGCGCGAGGAGCTGGGCGAGGTGATCGCGCGCTACCGGCGCGACGTGCCCGGCGAGCCGGCCCCCGACGGCGCGGCACGGGTCTCGCTCATCACCGAGCTCCTGCCCGAGCCGCCCGAGGAGCCGTGATGTCACGCGCCCTGACCGGCGTGCTCGGCGCGATCGCGGTGTCGCTGACCGGGACACGGGTGTCGGCCATCGCGCTGCCCTGGTTCGTGCTGGAGTCCACCGGCAGCGCGGCGCAGACCGGGCTGGTGGCGTTCGCGGAGATGGCGCCGTACGTGCTGGTCAAGGCGCTGGCCGGGCCGATCATCGACCGTGCGGGGCCGCGCCGGATCTCGTGGGCCTGCGACGTGGTGAGCGCCGCGGCGGCCGGGACCGTGGTCCTGCTGCACGCGCTCGGCCTGCTGCCGCTGGGCGCGCTCGTCCCCCTGGTCGCGGTGATCGGCGCCGCCCGCGGCCCCGGCGACCTGGCGAAGGAGGTCATGGTCCCCGAGGCGGCCGAACGGGCGCGGATGCCGCTGGAGCGGGCCACCGGCCTCATGGGCGTGACCGAGCGGCTGGCGCAGACGGTGGGGCCGGCCGCCGGCGGCGTGGCCGTGGGGGTGCTCGGGCCGATGGCGAGCCTGGGCGTCAGCGCGGTGTGCTTCGCGCTCGGCTCCGTGGTCGTCACGTGGGCGCTGCCGCGCGGCATGGGCCGCCGCGCCGCCGAGCTGGAGGATGGGCAGGAGGAGGAGAACGACGGCTACTGGCGGCGGTTCGGCCAGGGGCTGGCGTTCCTGCGGGGCGAGCGGCTGCTGCTCACCGTGATCGTCATGATCGGCGTGACGAACCTGCTCGACGCCGCCTTCAGCCAGGTGCTCGCGCCGGTGTGGGCCAAGGAGTCCGGCCACGGGGCCGCCGTGCTCGGGCTGAACAGCAGCGTGATGGGGCTGACCGCGGTCGGCGGCGGGCTGGTCGCGGCGGCCGTGGCGCACCGGATGCGGCGCCGGCCGGTGTTCTTCGTGGCGTTCCTCATCGCCGGGCCGCCGCGGTTCCTGGTGCTGATGGCCGACCTGCCGCTGTGGGCGATCGTGGCGGTGTTCGCGGTGAGCGGGTTCGCCGGCGGGTTCCTGAACCCGATCCTGGGGGCGATCACGTACGAGCGGGTGCCCCGGCGTCTGCTGGGCCGGGTGGGCGCCCTGCAGACCTCGCTGGCCTGGGCCGGGATCCCGCTGGGCGGCCTGCTGGCGGGGGTGGTGGTGACGGCCGCCGGGCTGGCGCCGGTGCTGCCGGCGTGCGGGGCCGCCTACGCCGTCACCACGAGCCTGACCGGCCTGCGCCCCGAATGGCGCGAGATGGACCGGCTGCGCGGCCGCCCCGCCGCCCTCAGGGAGTGATCATGCCCTGGACCAGGTCTGCGGCCGTGGCCTCGGGGGAGCGGTGCTCGGCGGGGCCGTAGCCGCCGCCCCCGCCCGACTCGCAGCGCAGCACGTCCCCGGCCCTGACCGGCAGCGCGTTGACCTTGAGCATCTCCCGCTCGTCCGCGGTGCCCGGGTTGAGCGTGACGCGCGGGGGAGCGCCCGCCAGGCCGCCCGCCAGGCCCCACGCCGGGGTGACCGAGCGTTCGAACCACAGCGACAGCGAGGTGTCGCCGCAGAACTCGTACTCGCGCACCACCCCGTTGCCGCCTCGCCACCGACCGGCCCCGCCGGTGTCCGGGCGGATCTCGTAGCGGGTCACGCGCACCGGGAACAGCGTCTCCAGCACCTCGATCGGCATGTCCCGCAGCGCGCCGTTGACGTTGTTGATCAGGCAGGTCTCGCCGTCGCCGCCCTCCCAGGCGCCCCAGCCGCCGACCGTGGCCTCCTGGGAGACGTACAGCTTGCCGGTACGCGGGTCCGTGCCGGTGAACTGCACGATCATCGAGTCCCCGTACGAGGCCGCCGCCGCCTTGTCCGGCAGCACCGGGGCCAGCGCCCTGACCACCAGATCGATGAGCAGCCCCAGATGCGAGTAGTAGTACTGGCAGGCCGCGGGCGACTCGGCGGCCAGCATCGAGCCGGGGCGCGTCTCGACCGTCAGCGGCCGGAACGAGCCCCCGTTCAGCGGCACGTCGCCGGAGACGAGCAGCTTGTACCCGACCCGCACGGCGGCCACCGCCTGCGCCGCCCCGCAGTTGACCGGGCCGAGCGCCTGGTCGGCGCACTCGGTCAGGTCGACGTGCATCGACTCGCCCGACACCGCGACCGTCACCTTCACCGGCAGCGGCGTGGCCAGGTCGATGCCGTCGTTGTCGAGGAACCCGGACGCCTCGTACACGCCGTCGGGGACGGCCGCGATGGCCGCCCGCTCCATGCGCTCGGTCTGGGCGAAGATCTGGTCGCGGGCCGCCATGACCGTCTCCAGGCCCCACCGGGAGACGATCTCCTTGAGCCGGCGCTGGCCGGTCATGGCGCAGCTCACCTGGGCCCGCATGTCGCCGAGCGTGGCGTGCGGGAAGCGGACGTTGCGGGCGATCACCTCGTGCAGGTCGCGGCAGGGCGCGCCGCCCTCGTACACCTTGACCGGGCCCATCCGCAGGCCCTCCTGGAAGATCGACGTGGAGTCCATCGAGCCGCCCGGGTCCTTGGAGCCGACGTCCAGCCAGTGCGCCCGCGACGCCGCGAACCCGGTCAGTTCGCCGTCCACGAAGATCGGCCCGTAGACGGTGACGTCGTTGAGGTGGGTGCCGCCGATGTAGGAGTCGTTGAGCACCCACACGTCGCCCTCGCGCCACACCTCCCGCCCGTACAGGCGCTCGGTCTCGCGGGTGCACACCTCCAGGTTGCCCAGGAAGATCGGCAGCCCCGACGACTGGCCCAGCACGTCGTGGTCGCGGTCGAGCAGCGCGACCGCGCAGTCCTTGGCCTCGTAGATGACGGGGGTGTAGGAGCTGCGGATGAGGGTGGTGTTCATGTCCTCGGCGGCCTGCAGCAGGGCGCACCGGATGATCTCGGTGGTGACGGGGTCGATCACGTGTTCACCTTCAGGAGGAGGAAGCCGTTGTCGTCCACGGTGACCAGGCAGCCGGGCGGGACGACCGTGGTCGCGGTCTCCTCCACCACGATCGCGGGCCCGGCCAGCTCGCCGGCCAGACCGGAGCGGCGCAGCACGGGCGTCCGGTGCACCTCTCCGTCGAAGATCACATCCCGTACGTCCGGCGCCGCCTCCACGGGGGCGTCCACGGCCGCGGCGGCGGTCCGCGGGAACGAGCCGAACCCGGTGCTGCGCAGCATCACGAACTCCACCGGCGCCTCGGGCGTGGCGTGCCCGTAGCGGCTCGTGTGCGCCTCGGCGTAGCGGGCCCCGATGGCCGCGAGGAACCCCGGCTCCGCCGGCTCGGCCGCGTCGCGGAGCGGGATGGTGAGCGTGTAGTCCTGGCCCTCGTAGCGCATGTCCACGGCGTGCTCCACCCGCCGCCGCTCCTCCGGCACGCCCTGCCCGGAGAGTGCGGCGAGCGACTCACGCTCAAGTGTCAGAAGATTTCCGGACATGTCGGTGCCGTCCAGCGCCCCCTGCGGCCGGAAGTACGGATGCGTCAGATCCCGCCGCACGTCCGCCTCCAGCATCCCCCACGCGGAGAACGCCCCCGGGAACCGCGGCACGACCACCTCGGAGATCCCCAGCTCCCTGGCGATGAACGCGGCGTGCATCGCCCCCGCGCCCCCGAACGCCACCAGCGCGAACTCCCGCGGCTCCACCCCGTGCTCCACGGTCAGCGTGCGGATCGCCTGCGCCATCTTGGCGTTGGCCACGTCGCAGATCCCCTCGGCCAGCAGCAGCGGATCGAGGTCCAGCTCCTCGGCCAGCTCCGCCACCGCCGCGCCGGCCGCCTCGGCGTCCAGCGTCATCAGCCCGCCCGCGAACCACGCCGGATCCACCCGGCCCAGCACCACGTTCGCGTCGGTGACGGTCGCCCGCGTGCCGCCCCTGCCGTAGCAGGCCGGCCCCGGCACCGCCCCGGCCGACTCGGGCCCCACCCGCAGCGCGCCCGCCTCGGCGTAGGCGATCGAGCCGCCGCCCGCGCCGATCGTGTGCAGGTTCACGATCGGCATCAGCACCGGGTGACCCTCGATGCGCGCCTCGGCGCTGACGTCGGGCCGCCCGTTCACGACGAGCGACACGTCGAACGAGGTGCCGCCCATGTCGACGCAGATGACGTTGTCCCGGCCCAGCAGCCGCGCCGCGGCCACGCCGCCCATCGTCCCGCCGACCGGCCCCGACAGCAGCGTCTGCAGCGGCCTGCGCATCGCGTACGAGGCGTTGACCAGCCCGCCCGACGACTGCATCACGTGCACCGGCACGCCCAGCCCCCGCTCGGCGAAGCGCCGCTCGATCCGGGCCAGGTAACGGCGCACCACCGGCCCCGTGTACGCCTCCAGCACCGCCGAGGAGGTCCGTTCGAACTCGCGCCACTCCCGCGCCACCTCGTGCGACAGCACGACCAGCACGTCATCGCCCAGTTCGGCCCGCAGGATCTCGCCCGCCCTGATCTCGTGCGCCGGGTCGGCGAAGGCGAACAGCAGGCACACGGCCACCGCGTCGAAGCCCTCCGCGCGCGCCCGCCGCGCCGCCGCCCGCACCGACTCCTCGTCGAGCGGCGTCAGTTCCCGCCCCCGGTAGTCCAGCCGGCCGCCGGCCTCCATCACGTCCTGGCGCGGCACCAGCGGCGCGGGCTTGCGGTAGCGCAGGTCGAACATGCGATCCCGGTTGCCCCTGGCGATCTGGTAGACGTCCCGGCCGCCCCGGCTCGCCAGCAGCAGCACGCGGGCGCCCTTGCGCTCCAGCAGCGCGTTGAGTCCCTGCGTGGTGCCGTGCACGAAGAACGAGATGGCCGCGGGATCGTCCACGACCCGCTCCAGCGCGGCGAACACGCCCTCGGCCAGATCCCCCGGAGTCGTGGGCGCCTTCGAGGCCGTGACGGCACCCGACCGCTCGTCGTAACAGACGACGTCGGTGAAGGTGCCGCCGATGTCCATGGCGACGCGATAGCTCATGCGGTGAACCGTATGCCGGGCCCGTCCCCGCCCGCATGTGCGTCCCGCACAGCCATGTAAGGCCCCCCGTGCAGTTCGCCCGTGCATTCGCCGGGCCCGGAGTCAGCGGGCCGACTCGACCCTGTTGTTGTCCCCGGTGATGATCACGCCGCTGTTGTCACCCCCCACCGCCACCGAGCGGTCCCCCGAGGCGGTCACCGCCACGCGCGGCAGCATCGCGGCCACCTCGCGGTTGAGGTGGGGGTCGGCCTGGAACGCCGCCACGATCGCCAGCCTCAGCTCGGCCCGGCTCGGCTCGTCGTCCGGCTTGGCGCCCGCCACGCGCCCGATCACCTGCCTGGAGTAGGTGTCGCCGCGGCCGAAGAGCCGCTGCAGGATGCGCGAGCCGCGGGCCACGTCGGTGTTCGCCGCGAGTTCGCTGGTCTTGGCCAGAACGCCGGCCCCGTACGCGTTGATCGCTGCCGTGACATAGGGCATCACGTCGTTCGCAGTGTCCATGTGACCCTCCCGTAGGTCCTTATGGAATGACGAGATGGTAGCTCCCAGAGTTCCGGCGGCAAGGGCATACCCTGTCGAATGTGCCTGCGCCGTACCTCACTCTCACCACTGTCGTCGAGCACGAGACCGAGGCGCGGCGTTCGCGCTTCATCTGTGCCCTGTCCCCGGCGCGCACGGTCGAGGAGGCGGCGGCCTTCATCGCCGGGCGCCGCCGCGAGCATCCGGGCGCCACCCACAACTGCACCGCCTACGTGATCGGGGAGCGCGTCCAGAAGGGCGACGACGACGGCGAGCCGGGCGGCACCGCGGGCACGCCCATGGTGCAGGCGCTGGTCGGGCGGGGGTTCAGCGATGTGGTGGCGGTGGTGACGCGCTATTTCGGCGGCACCCTGCTGGGCGCGGGCGGGCTGGTGCGCGCCTACGGCTCCGCCGTCACCGAGACCCTCGACCGGGCCGAGCCGGTGCGGATGGTCCCGGCCAGGCTCGTCCACGTCGCGGTGGCGCACGACCAGGCCGGGCGGGTGGAGAACGACCTGCGCGCCTCGCGTCACGCGGTGCGCGAGGTGACGTACGCGGGCGAGGTCACCTTCGCCGTCGCGGTGGGGGACGACGAGGTGGCCGCGTTCACCGACTGGGTGGCCACGCTGACGGCCGGGCGGGCCCGCGTGAGCCTGGGCGCGGCCCTCCACGTGCCCGCCTGATCAGCCTTCCAGCGCGTACTGCATGACCCGGAACTTCGCCTGCGCCTCGGCCAGCTCGGCCGCCGGGTTGGAGTCGCCCATGATGCCGCCGCCCGCGAACAGCCGCGCCCGGCGGCCCTCCACGAGCCCCGAGCGCAGCGCGATGCCCCACTCGCCGTCGCCGTGGGCGTCGATCCAGCCCACCGGACCGGCGTATCCCGCCCGGTCCATGCCCTCCAGCTCGCGGATGACCTGGATGGCGGTCTTGGTCGGGGTGCCGCCGACGGCCGCCGTCGGGTGCATGGCCGCGACCACGTCGAGCACCGAGGCCCCGTCGGCCAGCCGGCCGCTGACGTGGCTGGCCAGGTGCTGCACGTTGGGCAGCATCAGCAGCTCGGGCTCGTCGGGCGTCGTCAGCGAGGAGCACAGCGGGGCCAGCGTCTGGCGGACCGAGGCGATCGCGCACTCGTGCTCGTGCCGGTCCTTCGTCGAGGCGAGCAGCGCCGCGCCCCGCGCCAGGTCGTCGGCCGGGCCGGTGCCGCGGGGCGTGGTGCCGGCCAGCACCAGCGACTCGATCTCCTGGCCCGTGCGCCGGATCAGCAGCTCGGGCGTCGCGCCGACCAGCCCCGCCACCGAGAACGTGTAGCACTCCGGGTAGCGGCGGGCCAGCCGGGTCAGCAGCAGCCGCACGTCGATCGGCCGCTCGGCGGTGGCGACCAGGTCGCGGGCCAGCACCACCTTCTCCAGCTCGCCGTCGCGGATGCGCCGAGCCGCGCGGGCCACGACGTGCTCCCACTCGGGGGCGGTCAGGCTGCCGTCGCCGTAGCTGATGCGCCCCGGATCGCGGATCGGGGAGAACGTCTCCAGGGGCGCCTCGCCGATCGTGGTCAGCCAGGCGTGCCCGCCGCGGCGGGCCAGCACGGCCTGGGGGACGACGAGGACCGACCCGTGGGCGTCCTCGTCGAAGGTGAAGCTGCCGAAGGCGACCGGGCCCGAGCCGGGGGTGCGTACGGCGTCGTCGACGTACGCGTCGCCGAGGACGGTGGTCAGCCACTGGCGGGCCCAGGCGAATCTGCCGGGGCCAGGGGGCACGGCCACCCGTGCGGCCTGTCCCCAGCCGACGAGGCCCTCTCCGTTCCTGACCCAGGCGTAGGGTGCCGTCTTGGGCAGGGATGCCAGCAGGTCACCGGGGTCGCCGACGGGGGTGGTGCGAACCGGCAGCGGGCGGGTTGTTCCGAGCGCGACACTCACTCAAGACACTCTATGCGGGAACTGAACACGTTCGACTCGGACCCCCGTGAATGCGAGGTTACGGGCAAAGAACCCGGAAAAAACCGGAGGCCCAGGGGGATAGGGTGCAACCTCATCGGGTGCGGTGTGTCAAGAACGCATATGAAGTCGGTCCTGAACTGGCAGGCCTTGCCCCGAGGTCATGGCAGGCCGCTGATCGGCTCCCTAATTTGGGTCCATGATCGGTCGTCTGGGCCCCGTCCTCGCCGCAGTCGTAGTCCTTTCCGCTTCCGGCACGGCACAGGCCGCCCAGGCCCAGCCCGTGCCCGAGATCATGGCCGCGCTCGGAGACTCGATCTCCACCGGCTTCAACTCCTGCGGCTGGTACGTCTCCTGTGCCGCACGCTCATGGTCGGCCGGCGACAACGGCGAGGTGCGCAGCCACTACCTGCGCCTGTCGGCCCTGTCGGGAACGCTCCAAAGCCACAACCTCAACTACGCCGTGCCCGGCGCGACCAGCGCCGACCTGCTCGGCCAGGTCAAGAAGGCGGTCGCGGCCAAGGCCGACTACGTCACGATCCTCGTCGGCGCCCAGGACGCCTGCGTGCGCACCGAGCAGGCGATGACGCCGGTGGCGACGTACCGGCGGCGGATGGACGCCGCGCTCGCCGAGCTGCGGGCCGGGGCTCCGGGGGCCCGGGTGCTCATCGCGAGCATCCCCGACCTGCGGCGGCTGTGGCAGGTCGGCAAGGACAACCCGATGGCCCGCACCTTCTGGACGCTCGGCCGCATCTGCCCGACCATGCTGGCCAAGCCGTCCTCCACCCGCCGGGCCGACACCGAGCGCCGGAACAGGGTGCGCGCGCGGGTGATGGCCTACAACCGCGCGGCGGCCGAGGCGTGCGCGGCGTACGGGGCGGGCTGCCGTACCGACGGGGGCGCGGTGTTCCGCTTCCCGTTCACCCTCGGCCATGTCAGCAAGTGGGACTACTTCCACCCGAACATCGACGGGCAGCGGGCCCTGGCCGAGCAGACCTTCGACCACGGCTTCGACTGGATCGACCCGCGCTGACCCCCGGCAGGACCCGCCGGGGAACGGCCGTCCCCCGGCGGACCCGCGGGGACCGTGCCGGAGCGCGGCGGCGGACGGGCCCCGAAGAGGTCAGCGGCACTGGGCGAGCATGGTCTTCCTGTCCGCCGAGGTGACCGGCACGCCGTACTTGATCGCGACCTGGGCGAAGCGGGTGACGTACGCGCAGCGGACCTGGCGCTGGGGCGGCAGCCAGCCCGACGGGCCGGAGGCGTCCTTCTCCTCGTTGGCGTCGCCGTCCACGGGCAGCAGGTTGAGCGGGTCGTTGGCGAAGTCGAGCCGCTTGGCCATCGGCCAGCGCGGCGCGCCCATACGCCAGCCGTAGTTGAGCGGCACCACATGGTCGACCTGCACCTCGTCGGCGTTGTCCTTGTGCCAATAGATGAACCGGCCGGTGTAGGGATCCTCCAGTTCCATGGCGACGACCTCGCAGCTCGAACCCGACCGGTATCGCACGTTCTGGCCGTCGCGGGCCAGCAGGTCGTCGCGGGTGCGGCAGCCGTTGCGGGCGTAGGGGACGCCGGTGGCGGTGTCGGCCCAGTTCTCGCCGTACCGGGTGCGTTCGTAGCCGGTGCCGGGGCCCAGGCCCCTGACGCGCAGGCGTTTGATGAGGGCGCGTGCTTCGGCCTTCTCGGTGTCGGAGATGATGGGGGCCAGGCCGGGCAGTGTTCCGCTGACGTTGCCCAGGGGGCTGGCCGCGGTGGCCGGCGGGGTCTTGGCGGTGCCGATGAAGGAAACGACGATGATGGCTCCCGCGACGAGGGCGACCGCGTCCTTCGTGCTCAACCGGTCCTCCGAGGGGGGCTTCGGGTTGTCTAGAGAAATTCCCGGCATCGCCTGATTTGACACGGGAGGGTTATGTGACTGATCGGCCGATCGACCCGGATGTCGATCTGCATGTTCCGGCCCAGCGCGCCGAGCTCCACTGGACGGTGCCGGCGGTGATCGCCGTCGGAGGTGCGCTGGGGGCGCTGGCGCGGCACGGTCTGCAGGAGGCGCTGCCGGCCGGTCCCGGGGAGTTCCCGTGGGCGACGTTCTGGGTGAACGTGTCGGGCTGCCTGCTCATCGGGGTGCTCATGGTGGTGATCACGGAGGTACGCCCGGCGCATCGGCTGGTGCGGCCGTTCCTGGGGGTGGGGGTGCTGGGCGGGTACACGACGTTCTCGGCGTACGCGGTGGACTTCCAGCGGCTGATCGCGGCGCGGGCGCCGGTGGCGGGGCTGCTCTACCTGGCCGGGACGATGGCGGCGGCGCTGGCCGCCGTGGCGGCCGGCATGTGGCTGACCCGGCGCGTCGCGCGGGCACGGGGAGCACGGGGAGCACGGCGGGCGGGGACGCGATGACGGTGGTGCTGATCGTCTTGGGGGCGGCCGTCGGGGCGCCGCTGCGGTATCTGGCGGATCGGGCGGTGCAGGCGCGGCACGACACCGTGTTCCCGTGGGGGACGCTGGCGGTGAACGTGGCCGGGTCGGCGCTGCTGGGATTCCTGGCCGCGCTGCCCGCGGGAGGCGGGGTGATGGCGCTGCTGGGCACCGGGTTCTGCGGGGCGCTGACGACGTACTCGACGCTGGGGTACGAGACGGTGCGGCTGGTGGAGGAGGGGGCGCGCTTCCACGCGGTCGCCAACGCCGTGGCCGGCGTGGTGGCCGGGCTGGGGGCGGCCTATTGCGGCTCGGCACTCGCCCAGGCCCTGGCCTGACGGGCATGCTCGCGTACGGAGGAGGGGTCCAGCCCAAGGAAGAGCCGGACCCTGCCTGCGTCTATGGGTGACGGTTGAACCAGCCGAGCAGCCCCCAGAGCGTGGCCCCGCCGGAGGCGAGTCCCGTCAGGAGCGCGGCGGGCCATGTGGAGCCGTCCGCGAGCATGAGAGCGGTCGCGATGCTGGTGGAGGCGACTATCGCGAGCGCGATGAGCAGCGCGCGTTGCGAGTCCATACGAACCAACTCCTATCCACGAAGAACCCCATCCGAAGCAGGCTCCATGCGCGCTGTGCGCAGTGGACGCCGTCCGGGGTGGATCCAGTAGGAGAAGGCCCTCTACCTGGCACGATACGGGGCTCTCCGTGGCTCGCCCACGTTTTCGCGCGGTTTTGACATGGGCGTGTCCAAGCGATCTCGGGCCATGACCGTTGTCGGACGAAAGCGACATGTTTTGATGAAGCCGACTTGTGATCACCTCATCCGCCGTGCCGTGACAGCGAACCTAGTGCCGTAGCAGATTGGGTTTGCCCTGTTTGTGGTGACACGCCGATCAAGGTCCCACCTCGGCGGTCGTGATCGCTTCAGACTCTGCTCGTG